>CAYHEX010000043.1:0-19539 GCA_964355365.1 uncultured Solibacteraceae bacterium
TCGCCGTGCAGGCTTCGATCGCCGCGCCCGTGAACGTCACGCTCGCCGTGCAGCTCACTGCCGTGGTCGACGTCGCCTTCGTGATGCTGAAGCTGCCCGACGCCGTCGAGCCGTCGTGGTTCGCATCACCCGCGAACGTGGCGCTGGCCGAGGCCGTGCCGACGTTCGTGTTGTTCGTGTAGGTCACGGCGACCGCTTCGCTCAAGCCACCGACGCCCGTGACCGTCGCCGTGCAGGCTTCGATCGCCGCACCCGTGAAGGTCACGCTCGGCGTGCAGGAGACCGCCACCGCGGACGTCGCCTTGTTGATGACGTTGTGCACCGGCCCGCTCGTGGCGTTGTAGTTGGCGTCACCGTCGAACGTCCACGGATCTTCCACGTAGTCGCCGGCGTTGGTGTGCACGGTTGCCGCCAGTTGCAGGAGCGCCGACAGATCCTCGCTCTCCACGCCAGTCGCGGTGCCCGTCGCCGTGTGCGCGTTGCCGTCATAGGTCACGCTGTAGCCAGTGACCGCAATGATCGCGTTGGCCTTGGTAATGTCTGCCGTCGTCGCCGCCGTCGTCGAGCTCAGCGTGTAGTTGCCCGCGTCCGCGCCGCCCAGGGTCAGGTTGCTCGACGTCACCGTCTTCGCCACGCCCGCCGTCTTCGTCGCAAACGTGCCCGTGCCGCTCACCGTCACGACCTGGGAGCCAACCACGCCGGCGCCGAGCACCGGGTGAATGGTCGCGGCCGTTGTGCCGTCGTACGTCTTGTTGTCTGCCGTGATCGTTGCGGTCAGGCTCTTCGCCGAGATCGTCGCCGACGCGGTCGCGCTGGTGGACGATGAGGAGGTGCCGGTGGCGCCGAGGGTGTAGTTACCCGAGGCCGTGCCGCTGATCGTCACCGTTGCCGTCACCGTGTGCGCGCCCGCGCTCGCGGCGTCGAACGTGCCGCTCGTCGCCGTGCAGGCCACGTTCGCCGTGTCGCCCGCGATCACGCCCGTGAGCGTGCAGCTCATGTTCGCGTTCGGCTCGGTCGTCGTGCCGTCGTAGGTCTTGCCGGCTGCGGTCAGCAGCGACGTGATCGCCTTGGTGCGGATCGTCGCTGAATCCGTCGAGCTCACCGTCAGGACCGATGTCCCGGCGGCACCCAGCGTATAGTTGCCGACCGCCGTGCCGCCGATCGTCTGCGTCGCGGTCGCGGTGCGAAGCCCCGCGTTGGCGTTGTCGAATGTTGCCGAGCCGTTCACGCACGTGATGCGGCCGCTATCAGCAGGCAGCACACCGGTAATGCCGCAACCACCCGACTGCCCTGCCGTCGTCCCGTCATAGGTCTTGTTCAACACCACCACAGAAACGGTGATTGGCCTGGTCACGATGGATGCCGACGCGCTCGCTGGTGTTGTATTCACCGTCGTGCCGACGGCGCCGAACGTGTAGTTGCCTGTCGCCGTGCCGCTGATCGTCACCGTCGCCGTCACCGTGCGCGGCCCGACCAAGGCGCTCGAAAACGTGCCGTTCGTCGCCGTGCAGGTCACATTCGCCGCATCGGCCCCCACGACACCAGACAGCGTGCAGCTCATGTTCGCGTTCGGCTCGGTCGTCGTGCTGTCGTAGATCTTGTTCGCTGCCGTCAGCGTCGCCGTCAGGGCCGCCGTGCCGACCGTGAAGCTGCGCGCCACCTGGGGGGCGGCGCTGTAGTTGCCATCGCCCGTCTGATCGGCCGTGAGCGTGCACGTGCCGATGGCCCCGAGGGTAACGGTCGTGCCCGACACCGTGCAGACCGCAGGCGTCGACGACGCGAACGTGACGGTCAGACCGGAGCTGGCCGTGGCCGACACGGCGAACGGCGCGTTGCCGTAGGTCTTGCCCGCCAGTGCGCCAAACGTGATCGTCTGGCTGGCTTTGTTCACCGTGATGTTCTGCAGCACCTGTGGCGCCGCGTTGTAGTTGCCATCACCACTCTGGTCGAGCGTGATGGTGCAGGTGCCAGCGGCTACGACGGTCACGGTGCTGCCCGACACCGTGCACACGCTCGGGGTCGTTGAGGCAAAGGTCACCGCGAGACCGGACGAAGCGGTGGCAGACGCCGTGAACGGTGCGTTGCCAAAGGTCTTGGCGCCGGTCCATGACCCGCTCTTCAACCGCGCGATGCGATTCGCGGTGGCCCCGTTCAGGCTGGTGAACGAGTCCACCAGCACGATCGTGCCGTCCGACACCAGCACGATGTTCTCCGGCGAGCCGTTCAGGCCGGTGCCGAGGTTCGTCACAAACGACGCGTCGGTCGTGCCGTCCGCGTTCAGACGCGTCACGCCCTTGCTGGTGCCGCTCGCGACGATCTTGTCGTCCGCCTGTACCGCGACCGAGGTGGCGAAGAGCGCCGTCCCCGTGTTGGCATTGAACGCCGTGTCCGGCGTGCCGTCGGCGTTCAACCGTGCGATGCCGCCCGTGGTGACGCCATTCAGGGTGGTGAACGTGCCGCCCACCACGATCTTGCCGGTCGACTGCAGCCCGATGTGCAGATTCTGTCCGCCCGTGAACCCGGTCCCCAGGTTCGCGTTGAACGCCGTGTCCGGTGTGCCGTCGGCGTTGAGCCGCGCGACGCCCACGGTCGCGATGCCGTTCAGCGTTGTGAAGTTGCCGACTACCACGATCTTGCCGTCGGGCTGAATAGCGAGCCGGCGGATGTCGCTGTTGAAGCCCGTGCCGATGTTCACGCGAAACGCGTTGTCGGGCGTGCCGTCTGCATTCAAGCGGCCGATCGATTTCGCGCTCAGGCCCTTCAACGTTGTGAAGAGACCTACGACTACGATCTTGCCGTCCGCCTGTTGCGCCGCGGCAATGGCTTGCCCACTGAAGCCCGTGCCGAAGTTCGTCATGAACGCGGTGTCTGTCGTGCCGTCCGCATTCAGTCGGGCGAGATTCGGCGCCGCGCTGCCATTGAGCGTCCCGAACGCGCCGACCACCACGATCTTGCCGTCGGTCTGCACGACGAAGCCGTTCACGTTGCTGTTGAATCCGGCCCCACCGGTGCTGAAGCTCGTGTCGCGCGAGCCGTCCGCGTTCAGACGCGCCATGAAGGGCGCGGCAACACCATTAAAGGTCGCGAACGAGCCACCAACCAGGATTTTGCCGTCCGCCTGCAGGGCCGCGCCGATCGCGCGATCGTTGAAGCCGGTTCCGGTGGCCGTGCTGAACGCCGTGTCGGGCGTGCCGTCCGACGTCGAAGCCGCCACGGAGATCACCTGATTCGCCTTGGTGATGGTGAACGCCGCCGTGTTGTTCGTGATGTTGTAGTTGCCCAGCACGCCTCCGGGGCTGAGCGTCGCGCTGATGGTGTACGGGCTACCCGCCACCGTTTCGCCGGCGGTGCGCGAATATGTGGCCGTGACGCCATCCGCCACAAGGAAGCCACTCAGCGTTCCCGTGAATGCCGGGTCCGCAGTGCCGAACGTCTTCGTCGCCGCATTCGGCGTCACCGACGCTGCCAACTTCTCTACGGTCAACGTGCCTGCCACATAGCTGACGCTGTAATTCGCGCCCACCGCGCCGCTGCACGTCGTGGTGTAGGTGCCTGCAGGAGCCGAAGCCGCCGAACCTGCACTGGTGCACGTCGCAGGCGACGAAAGCACCGCGCTCGTCTCACCATTCACGAAGCCGCTGAAGATTGGTGTCACGCTGCCGGCGGTACCGTACGCCTTCGAGCTGCTGCTCGCCGTGATCGTGAGCGGGGCGGCGGTGATCGCCGGCGCGGAGCCGGTGAAGCGCAGCACCCGGCTGTTGGTCGCGTCCGAAATGTAGATGTTGCCGGCAAAATCCAGGTCGACACTATTCGGAGCGCGGAGACTATTCGCGCTCACGCCGCCGTTGTTTGCGGCATTGGCCGTGAAGTTCCCGCCTTGCCCAAAGACTGCGGATGCCGTGGTCTGGCCCGACGGGAAGAACAGCACGCGATTGTTGTTGGACTCCGCGACGTAGAGATTGTTGCCGCCGTCGAGCGCCAGGTTGGACGGGATGTTGAGGCTCGACGCGCTGACGCCGCCGTTGTTGGCCGTCCCCGTCGCGAAGCTCCCGCCCTGCCCGTAGACCACGGTCGCCGTCGTCTGGCCCGCCGGATACATCAGCACCCGGTTGTTGCTCTGATCGGCGACATACAGATTGCCGGCCGTGTCGAGGCGCAGTCCGTTCGGCTGGTTCAGACTGTCGGCACTCACCACACCGGCCACGCCGCCGGTGTTGTTCACGAGACCCGTGGTGAAACTGCCGTTCTGTCCGTACACCCGCGTGGCCGTCGTGCTGCCGGCCGGATAGAACAACACGCGGTTGTTGCCGGCATCAGAGATGTAGACGTTACCGGCCGCATCCACGGCGATCGCCCGCGTCGCGCCAAGACTGTCGGCGGTCGTGCCGCTCGCGTTGAGGGTGTTGCTCGTGAACGAGCCGCCCTGCCCGTACACGCGGGTCGGGGTCGTGCTGCTGCCTGGGAAGTAGAGCACGCGGTTGTTCGCGGCGTCGGAGACATATAACCCGGTGCCGTCGATCGTCACACGGTTCGGCGTATTGAAGCTGCCCGCGCTCACGCCGGCGGCGTTGGTGGTAAAGCTCCCGCCTTGACCATACACGCGCGTGGCTGTGGTCTGGCCGAACGGGAAGAACAACACACGATTGTTGTCGCGGTCGGCAACATAGATATTCCCGGTCGCATCGGCAGCGACGCCGCGCGGAGACGACAGGCTGGCGGCGCCGATGCCACCGGCGTTCGCCAGCGCGGCGGTGAAGTCACCGGCCTGTCCGTACACCACCGAAGCCGTCGTCGATGTCGCCGCGTTCACTGCGGTTGTGGTCGGCGTTGTCGTTCCAGCCAGACCGAACGTGTAGTTCCCGGCCGCGCTTCCGCTGAGCGTCAGCGTCGCCGACACCGTGCGCGGGCTGCCGACATTCGGGCTGTCGAATGTGCCGGCGCTCGGCGTGCACACGACATTCGTCACGTCGGCCGCCAGCACGCCAGAGAGCGCGCACGACAAGCCCGCGTTTGGCTCCGCCGTCGTCCCGTCATAGACCTTGCTGTTCGCCGTGAGCGTGGCCGTGACCGGACGGGTCTGGACGGCGAACGTCTGACTCGCTGGGGCCGCCGCCAACCAATTGGCGTCGCCAGCCTGATCAGCGGTGATCGAACAGTTGCCCACCGCCAACGATGTCGCCACCGCTCCGGACACTGAGCACACGGACGGCGTCGTCGACGTGTAGGTCACCGAAAGACCAGACGTCGCCGTCGCACCGAGCGTCACCGAGTCGCCGTACACCGGGGCTGCCGGCGCCGGGAACGTGATGGTTTGCGCCGCTTGCGCCAGCACCGTGTACGTGCGGCCCTGACTCGACGTGTCGCCGAGGGAGTTGGTCGCGGTCACCGTGAACGTCTTCGTGCCCGCCACGGCCGTGTCGAGATTGAGGACGTTGCCTGTGCACGACGCGATGAGATTGGCCGTGTCCGCGCAGGTGAACTCGGCCGGCACCACCTGATTGCGGAGATAGCTGGCGCCGACAAGCGGCGGCGTCACGATGGAGATCGTGAATGCGTCTGCGACGGTGACGAGTACCGTGTCGGTCGAGATGAGGCTGCCGCCGTCTGTGACCGTCAGCGTGAACGTGTGCGTGCCGAACGGCGCGGCGATGGACGGCGCGGCGCCGGTCAGCACCGTGCCGTTGAAGTTGTTCGTCCAGGAATACGTGAGCGTGTCGCCGTCCGGATCGGACGACGCAGCACCGTTCAACGTGACGGTCGCACCGGCACCTGACGTGGCCGGCACGGTCTGATCGACGCCGGCATTGGCGACCGGCGCGTGGTTGACGTTGACGTCTGCGCGCGCGAGGTAGGGCGATAGCGTGCCTGCCCCAACTGTGGTGAAGATGCCGCCGACGAACAGGTGGCCGGAGGTATCGGCCGCCAGGGCGACGACGTTTCCGGGCACGCCTGAACCGAGCACCGACCATGCACTGCCGTCCCATTTCCTGACGATCGAGCCGCCGCCAGCATAGACACGGCCGCCGTTGTCGACCGCTAACGCATTCACCGTGCTGCTGGCGCCGCCGCTGAGCGCCGACCATGCACTGCCGTCCCACTTGGCGACGCCATTGACGGCGACCCCGCCAGCCGTGCTGATGCCGCCGCCGACGTACAGATCGGTGCCCGCCGACGACATCGCGAGCACGTTGCCGTTCATCCCCGTACTGAGCGCTGACCACGTGCCGGTGGTCGTGCTCCACT
This sequence comes from uncultured Solibacteraceae bacterium, assembly GCA_964355365.1. Taxonomy (GTDB): domain Bacteria; phylum Acidobacteriota; class Vicinamibacteria; order Vicinamibacterales; family SCN-69-37; genus SCUN01. Next base: position 6,244 of record CAYHEX010000043.1, read on the forward strand.
TGGCGATGCGGCTCACCGGCAGAGCGCCGGCCAGGGTGAACGATCCGCCGACGTACACATCCGTGCCGATCGTCGCAATCGCGCTCACCAGTCCGTCGGCAAAGCCCGTTCCGAGGGCCGACCACGCGGTGCCGTTCCACTTCGCGATGCGGTTCGTATTGGCGACGCCGCCGGCCTCGGAGCCGGTGAAGTTGCCGCCGGCGAACACGTCGCCCGCGCTATTCACGGCGATCGCGCTGACGCTGCCGTTGCCGCCGACGCCCGAGCCCAGCGCCGACCACGCCGTGCCATTCCATTTCGCGATATGACTGGCCGACACACCGCCTGCGACGCCGAAGCGGCCGCCGGCGTAGAGGTTGCCGCTCGAGTCCACCGCGAGCGAGTTGACGATGTGGTTGACACCGGTGCCGAGCGCTGACCAGGTGGTGCCGTTCCATTTGGCGACGCGATTGACCGTCACGCCATTCGGCGCCGAGATGAAGTTGCCACCGACGTAGAGGTTCGTGCCGCTCATCACCATCGCGGTGACGTTGTTGTCGAGCCCGGTCGTCACGCTTGACCACGCGGCGCCGTTCCATTTCGCGAGGCCGTGAGCGGCGTTGCCGCCCATCGAGAGGAACGTGCCGCCCGCCCAGAGGTCCGAGCCGACCATCGTCAGCGCGCTGACGATGGATGTCTGCCCAGGCAGAGACCCTTCGGTTCCCGTACCGACCGCCGACCAGGCGCTGCCGTTCCACTTGGCAACGTTGATGGCCGCGACACCACCGATCGTCGTGAACTGGCCGCCGACGTAGAGCGTGCCTCCGCTGATCGCGATCGCGCTGACGCCGCCGAAGTTTGTGCCCGTGCCCACCGACAGCCACTGCGACGTCGACGGGCTCCACTTCGCGATGCCGGTCGGCGTTCCGGTGGTCGTTGTGAAGTTCCCGACGGCGCCGGCGTAGAGTTCGCCTCCGAGTACACCAAGTGCCGCGACGGTGCTGGTGTTACCCGCGCCGAGCGCTGACCAGGTGCTTGTGGTGGTGCTCCACTTCCCGATTCTGTTGATGGCGACCCCGCCGGCCGTCGTGCAGCTGCAGCCCATGTACACGTCCGTGCCGATCGTGGCGAGCGCCGTGACCCCCGTCGCTCCGGTGCCGCCAAATGCGGACCAGGTGGTCCCGCTCCATGTCGCGAGCCCGCCCGCCGCCACGCCGCCGATGGTCGTGAAGGAGCCGCCGGCATAGAGCGTGCCGCCCGACAACATCAGCGCACTCACGGTGTTGTTGGCCCCCGTGCCGAGCGCCGACCAGGCGCTGCCATTCCATTTCGCGATCCGGCTCGTGTTCGCGACGCCACCGGCCGATGCAAAGGAGCCCGCGACAAAGATGTCGTTGCCGCTCGCCACCAACGCACTCACGACGGTGGCGGAACCACCAGCACCCGACCCGAGCGCTGTCCACTCGGTGCCGTCCCATTTTGCGATGTTGATCGCCGAAACCGCGCCGACCAGGCTGAAGGCACCGCCGATGTACAGGTTGTTGCTCGCGTCGGCCACCAGGGCGTTCACGGTGCCGTTCGTCCCGGCCACGCCGGGATTCACACTCACCCAGTCCGCATCGCTGAAGGTCGGGTCGATCCGCACCGGATACACCGCATCCGCATCGTCCACGCGGATGGCGAGGCGATCCGGCGCGACGACGTCCATCGACGCGTTGAGTGTGCGACCGTTCGCGTCGGCAACATGGAGGCGCGTGTAGGCCAACTCGCGGCCAGAGCCGTCGAGCGTGAGTAGCGCACCGGCGCCGGTCTCTGCGGCCCTTGCGCCGGTCAGCGCGAGGTCCAATTGCAATTGGCCATTCCCGCTGGGGCGCTGATCGACGATGAAGTCCTGCTGCACGCCGTCGACGCTGGTGGCGTATTCCTCGACCAGCCCGGGCCGTGTGAACGTGACCCTGGCGCCGTCGAGGCGCACCCGGCCGGACCGTGCCAGAGCCGTGCGACTGTCGCCACGACGGATGGCCGTGGCGATCATCTTCAGATGCGCGTTCTCTCCGGATGCGGTCGACGTGACCCACAACCCGCCGCGCGTCGCGTCGCCCTTCAACTTCTGGAACTCGGAACGCAGACGGGCGCCACTGGCCGTTGGCGCCACCGTCAAACCGTCGCCGGTGTACTGCGCGGCAGCCTTCGCCGCGATGTCACTCGCTTCGCTGGCGGGTCGGGCCGCAGTGCTGCGGCTCGCGCTGAGCAGCTGTTTGCCAACAAGTCCGCCGCACAACACCGCGACGCACGCAAAGGCAATCGAACGCTTCGACCACACGATGATGGGGCTAGCCAGGGAGCGAATAGTCACAGCTGTTCCTTTGAAAGCGAAAGACGTCCAACACAAACAGATTTGTGTGTCGAATTAGGCGCGACTTCGCGCAATCGGAACAGACCGGAATTGACCTTTTTGCGTAGGCGTCAGTACAAATACTTGTACCGCGGGGGACTACTCGTCGAGTGACGCCCAGCCCTGACGCAGCGCGTAGAGCGCCGCCTGCGTGCGATTCGTGACGTTCAGCTTCTCGAAGATGACGCGCAGCCGGTTGGCCACGGTGTGTTCCGAGTAGTTCAATTGCCTGGCAATCTCGCGGTTGTCGAGCCCATGGGCGACCAGCCGCAGCACTTCCACTTCCTTCTCGAGCAGCGCCATCAGCTCCGTCGCCGCCTTCACGGGGAGGTGAAATTCTCCCAGTACGCGTGCCGCGATGATCGGATCGACGAGATAATCGCCGCCATGCACGAGCTTGATGGCGCTGATCAGCTCGGCAGCTTCCACCGTCTTCAGGAGATAGGCTCGCGCGCCGCCACGAATGGCGGCCAGCATGTAAGGCTCTTCGCGATACATCGTGAGCGCGATGATGCGCGACGCCGGCGCCTCGGCCATGATCTGCCGGATGGCCTCGGCCCCATCCACTTCGGGCATCGCCAGGTCCATGAGCGTGACGTCAGGCTGCGTCGAGCGTCGCAACGCCACCGCTTCGGCGCCGTTCTTCGCCTCGCCGACCACGCTGAAACCGCCAATGCCTTCACAGATCTCGCGCAACCCCTCACGCATCAGCGTGTGGTCGTCGGCGATCAAAATGCGAATAGGAGACGAGTGAGTCATGGCGCAGGCGCTGCCGGTGCGGTCGGCACGGTAATGATAATCGTCGTGCCCTTGCCCGGCGCGGAATCAATCGTCATCTCGCCGCCCATCATCTTCGCGCGCTCGGCCATGCCGACAAGCCCAAACCCGCCGGTGGCAACCGTGGGCGTCGTGGACCCGGGCACGAACCCCTTGCCGTTGTCCCGAAGGGTCAGGCGGACGTGCGCCGAGTCGCGCGTGATCTCGAGCCACGCCTCGCGTGCGCCGGAGTGTTTCACGACGTTGTTGAGCCCCTCCTGAGCTACTCGAAACAGCCGCAGCGAGGTCTCCGAAGTCAGGGCCCCCGTCAGATCAGCGCAGGCGCAGGTGATCGCGATGCTCGTGGCGTCTGCCACACGTTGCGCCGCATCGCGAATGGCTTCGGCCAGGCCCACCCGCTCGAGGTGATACGGCACGAGGTCCTGCACGACCTCGCGCACTTCGCCGAGCGCCTGCGCGGCGGCGCCCTCGATCTTGTCGAGCCGCCGGGCCGCCGCTTCCTCCGACAGAGGTTCCCCGCCCCGCCGCGCCCAGTTGCGCATCACCACCAGCGTCTGCGACACGCCGTCGTGCAACTCCGACGCGATGCGCCGGCGGTCGGTCTCCTGCGAATCAAGGAGCTGGCGCGCAAACGCCTCTTGCCGCGCCCGTTCCTTTTCGATGACGCCCAGCCGCACCCGATGCGTGCCAAATCCTGCGGCGACAAAGGAAAGAAACGCCAGCGACATGAACCACGTCGTTCGCCAGAACGGCGGAACGACGATGACGGGGATGCTCGCGCCCGCCTCATTCCAGACGCCTTCGCGGTTCGCGGCGATCACGCGGAAGGTGAAGTTGCCATACGGCAGTTGGGCGTAGCGGGCCGTGCGGTCAGAGCCTGTGTCGTCGTGCCACTCCTCTTCCAAACCCTCCATGCGGTACCTGAACGACGCGAGTTCGGACCGGACATACGTCAGCGCCGCGTAGCGCACATCAAGGGCGCGGCTGCCCGACCGAATCTCTATCCGATCGAGCGGCACTGACACGCCATCGACCGCCGCATCCAGAATGGTCACCGGCGGCTGGGCCAAACGTCCCACGTTCTGCGGATCAATCACGACGACGCCATCCTGAGTGGGAAACCACATCTTGCCGTCGTGCGCGCGAATGCCGGCGGGACGGCCGAGGCCGTTGCACTCCTGATTCAACATGCCGTCGTCTTTGCCGTACCGCACGGCCGTCACGCGCCGCAGTCGACCTTCGGCCACCGCGTCGAGTTCTGAGATCGCCACGCGGTAGATGCCGCTGTTCGAGCTGATCCAGAATCGCGCTTGCGCGTCTTCGAGAATCTGAAAGGCGCCGTTGGTGGGCAACCCTTCTGCCGTGGTGTAACGAGTGAATCGGCCGTCGCGATATCGAAAGAGGCCCGAGTCGTACGTGCCAAACCACAATGTACCGTCGGCGCCCGGGTAGATCATACGGACGCGCTGACCGGTGAAGCCATCGTTCGCGCCCACCTGGGTCAGCACGCCGTTCGCGTAGCGCGCGAGGCCGGCTGCGCTGCCGATCCAGAGGGTGCCGCGGTCGTCCTCATAGAAGGCGCTGACGTCGGCGGTCTGCGGCAACGGCTCATCCATGACACCGTCATGCCACCTGAACGCCCCTCGGATGGCGCCAAGCCACACATCGCCGCTCTTGGTCTCATAGATCGCGTTGGCCACATTCGGCCGACGCAGTGCCGTCGCCGTGATGCGCGCCTCGGCGCCGTCAATCGTGAGACGACGCACGCCGCCATCGCTGAGACCGACCCAGATCGTGCCGTCGCGCGTTTCGGCGAGCGACAACACGCCGCGGTCCACGGTCTTGCTCATGTTCTCGAAGACGCCGTTGCGGTAGCGCGTCAGACCGGGCCATCCCCCGATCCAGATGTCGCCGCGGCGGTCCTGCAGAATCGGGTAGGTGTTCTTCGCCGCCAGCCCTTGCGCCACCGAGTACGTCGTGATCGGGGGCTCGACGAAACGCGCCAGACCACCCTGGGTGGCGACCCACAACGAGCCTTCGCGGTCGCGAAACACACTGCCGACCTGGTTGCTCGGCAGGCCGTCTGTCGTCTGAAAGAGCCTGAACGTGCCGTCGCGAAACCGGAGGAGGCCGCCGCTCTCGCCAAACCAGATCGTGCCGTCCGGCTCCTCGAGCCACGACACATAGCTCGTCGTGGGCACGCCGTCCTTCGGGCCATAGCGATGCACAACGTCCCCGGTGAGGCTGATGAGCAGGCCGGATGAACGGTGGCTCATCCACAGTCGGCCAGTGCGGTCTTCGAACACGATCTCGGCCCTGTCAGCCGGCAGCGTCACGGTTCGGGTGAGCCGAGCGCCGTCGTACCGATACGCCAGACCGGCGGCGTCATCAAACCAACGCACGTCACCGGGACCGACGCCAATCGGCCGCAGACCGAGCGCCGGCCGCATCCCCGGATGCGTATCGGGCACAATCTGGCCGTTCTTTTCGATGATGGCTGCGCCGGTCCTGGTCCGGATCAGCCATCCGCGGCCCATCCTGAACGAGCGAGTAATCTCGCCCGATGGGAAGCCATCAGCCGGCCCCACTTTCTGAAACGTTCCGGCGCGAAAGCGAAGGAGTTCAAAACTATCCGTGGTCACCCAGAGGCTGCCGCTCTCATCGGCGAACAAGCCGGCCAGCCTGGAGTTCGGCAGCTCTGGATTGGTGGCCGTGTCATACACGCGGAAGCGAACACCATCGAATCGCACCAGACCGCCCTTGGTCGTGGCCCAGATAAATCCGTCCGGCGTTTGAGCGACGCTGCCGACACTGCTCTGCGGCAGTCCCTGCTCGGTGGTCCACATGTCGATGTGGTATTGGGCGGAGGCCGTGCCGATGAGCGCGCCGAGACAAATCAGGACGGCCCCGGCGACGAGCCGGAGGTAATGTGTGACGGAGCGTGGACGCACGGTAGGGGCTAAGAATAGCCGCTCGAACGGCGCCGGGAACGGAATTCGACGTGCCACACTGGAGCATGGCCAGTCCGCACCCCGCCGCCGCATTCCGCTTCCTGACCACCGCCGCGGAGTTCGATGCGGCGCTCGCGCAATCGGCGACCCGTCCGGTGGTGATCTTCAAGCACAGCCCGACCTGCGGCACCAGCGCGCACGCGTACGACGAGATGCAGACGTTACTCGCCGGGCCACCGCTCGAGGCGGACGTGTTCTTGGTTGATGTGCTCGCCGGCCGCGCCCTCTCTCAGGCGATCGCCGCGGCGTTGAAGATCAGACACGAATCGCCGCAGGTTCTGCTCGTTTCCGGCGGCGCCGTGCGGTGGCAGGCATCGCACTACGGCGTCACGGCGAAGTCCGTGACCGCCGCGCTGATGCCGTTTGCACCGGAATGACCGAGCCGTCTCTGTCACACTGCTGACAGAGGCACGTATGGCCAAACGCTCACGCCACGAACTGACCCACGCGGAAACCCGATACCAGGCGCTGATCTATGAGCTCAAGTTGCTGACGCTCGCGTTTCCGCACCTGACGGAGGCGTTCGATAAGGACGATCTGCCGATCCCGTTCCTCCTCAAGCGCGGCGCCGCGAGAGCGGCCGCGAAGGTCGAGAAAGCGAAGATGGGGAAGAAGGCGAAAAAGGCCTAAGCGCAGAGCATTCAACATGGGGAACCATGGGGGGCCATGGGGAAGGTCAACACCAATCCCGACAGCTTTTCGAAAAGCTCTTCGAAAGCCTGATGGGGTGGTGTTGGTGTTGCCTTTCCCCATGGCTCCCCATGGCCCCCCATGTTGAAAGCTCTTATAGAGATCAGCCGAGCGGCCTGGCGGCCACGCCGGCTTCTTTGTCGGGCGCGGACGGGCCGTGGATGACCGGGCCGCTGCGAATGATGTTCGAGCGCAACCGCTGTCCGAGAATCTCTTCCGCGCGGCGACCGGTCTCGAGCAGTGACTCGAGGTCGATGCCCGTGTCGACGCCCATCTCCTGCAGCATCCCGACCAGATCTTCCGAGCACGCGTTGCCGGTGAATCCCGCGGAGTACTTCGCCGCGCCCGTGGCCGGCTGGCCGCCAATCGCGCCGATGGAACTGTCGACGTAGCGCACGCCAAGCTCGAGCATCGCCAGCGTGTTCGCGATACCGGAGCCGCGCGTGTCGTGAAAGTGCGCGATGAACTCCGCGCCCGGAAACATCGCCATCAGCTCGCCCACGCGTTCGCGCACCAGACGCGGATTGGCCACGCCCGTCGTGTCGCCGAGCATGATCGTCTGCGCGCCTTCGTCGAGATAAAACTTCACGAGCTTCGCCACTTCACTCGTGGGGATGTCGCCCTGCACCGGACAGCCGTACACCGTGCCCGCGCAGCCGATCACTTTGATGCCGAGCGCGTGCGCGCGTTTCATGATCGCCGCGTGCTCGGCCATCGCCTCGTCGTGCGACATGCGGAAGTTGAGTGTGTTGTGCGTCTCGCTCGACGAAATCATCAGGATGATCTCGCTCGCGCCGTAGCCTTCCTTCTGGCACACCTCGAGGCGATCAAAGCCCTTCGTGTTCGGCATCAGCACGACGTACGACACGTCGTCGCGCCGCTCGATGCGTTTGAGCACCTCGACGCAGTCGGCGAACTGCGGCAGCAACTTCGGATGTGAGAACGATGTGGTCTCGAGCTTCTTGAATCCGGCTCGCACGATGCGGTTGATCATCTCAACTTTGTCGTCGGTCGAGACGAGCGTGGGCATGGACTGCAGGCCGTCGCGCGCCCAGCATTCGCACGCGATGACGGATGTCGGCATGGACATCGTTGGACTACTCGCCGCGCAGCACGCGTCGAGCGGCGTCGACGGTAAAGGCGTGCACTTGAAAGGTGATGGCGACGGCTTCGAGGTGGCCGTCGATCAGGAAGTCGGTACCCAGTGGATGCTGCGTCGCCGCCACGATGAGCGCTTCCACTTCGTGCTCGTGAACAGGATGCAGTGCCGGAAATCCGGCAGCTTCAAACGGTTGCGGCGTCGGCAAGAACTCCGTCATGAATTGGGATACTACACCCTAAGATGATTGGGCGGCTCCCCGCATGTCTTTTCGCCGTCTCCGCAATTCAGCCATCGAAGACTCCCCCGCTCTCCGCAGCCGGGTGATCCGGTTCCTCTACGTGTTGGTGATGGCACTGGGTCTGGTGGCCCTCGCCTGGATCGCGGTGATGTCGTGGCCGGAAGGCTGGGCACACAGACTCGCAGACGGCGCGCTCCTCGCGCTCCTTGGCCTTGTGGCCTGGACCATGTTCGGCTCGTCGTCTCGCCAGGCGGACGCGCAGTTGCGCGACTCTCAGGCGCACTACCAGCAATTGCTCGCGTCGGCGACTGACGGCGTGCACGTCGTCGCGCCTGACGGCCTGCTGCTCGAGGCCAGCCCGTCGTTCTACCGGATGCTGGGCTACTCGCCGGATGATCCGCCGGTGTTGCGCATCACGGATTGGGACGCGCAGTGGTCACTCGAGGAACTGCAGCGGCGCATGGCATTGCTCCGCGAACATCCCGCGGTGTTTGAAACACGGCATCGGTGCCAGGACGGGCGCACGATCGACGTGGAGATCAACGCGTACGGCATCACCATCAACGGCGAACGTTGCCTCTACGCGTCCTCACGCAACATCACCGAGCGCAAGCGGCTGGAGGCGAGCGTTCGCGCGAGCGAAGAGAAGCTCAAGAACATCTTCTCGACCATGTCCGAGGGCGTTGCGCTCAACGAGATCGTGTACGACGACGCCGGCGAGATGATCGACTACCGCATTCTGGAAGTGAACGAAGCGTTCCTCACGACCGCCGATTTCGCGGACTCGGACGTGGTCGGACGTCTGGCCTCCGACGTGTACACGATGCCGCGCGAGGTGATCCGCACCTTCTGGCAGGCGCACCGCCATCGCCAGACGGTGCAGCACACCGAGATGCGCAGTCCGCGCAGTGACCGCTGGTTCCTCGTCGCCACGTCGCCCTTTGCGGACGACCGGTTCGTCACGTCGTTCCTCGACATCACCGAACGCAAGCAGGCCGAAGCCGCGCTGTTCGACGAGCGGCAGCGCCTCGACGGGATCATTCGCGGCACCAACGTCGGGACGTGGGAGTGGAACGTTCAGACGGGCGAGACCCGGTTCAGCGACCGCTGGATCGACATCCTCGGTTACACGCGCAACGAGCTGGAGCCGACGACGATCGACACGTGGATGCGGCTCGCGCATCCGGATGACCTCGCCGCCTCTGATGCGGCACTCAACGCGCACTTCCGCGGCGACACGGACTATTACGAAATCGAAGGCCGCGTGAAGCACAAGGACGGGCACTGGGTCTGGGTCCTCGATCGCGGCAGCGTGGCCACCCGGACCGACGACGGCCAGCCGTTGCTGATGCTCGGCACGCATCAGGACATCACCGAGCGAAAACTGGCGGAGGCCTTGCTCGTGGAGAGCGAAGCGCGCTTCCGCAATCTGGCCAATACGGCGCCAGTTCTGGTGTGGATCTCCGACACCACGAAAGCGTGCACGTGGTTCAACCGGCGCTGGCTGGAATTCACGGGCCGGACGATGGACCAGGAGGTCGGCAATGGCTGGGCGGAAGGTGTGCACCCGGAGGACTTCGACCGTTGCCTCGACACCTACGTCACGGCGTTCGACGCAAGGCGGGAGTTTTCGATGGAGTACCGCCTGCGACGGCACGACAGCGAATACCGGTGGTTCGTTGACACCGGCGTGCCGCGCTTCGACGACCGGGGCAACTTCCTCGGCTACATCGGCTCGTGCTTTGACATCACGGAACAAAAGGCCGCCGACGCCGAGATGCGTGAGCTCGTCGTGCGGGCCGAAGCGGCCAGCCAGGCCAAGAGCGACTTTCTGGCCAATGTGAGCCACGAACTGCGCACGCCGATGAACGGCGTCATCGGCATGGCCGGATTGCTGCTCGACTCCGATCTCGACGTTGAACAGCGCCACCACGCGAAGATCGTGCTTCGAAGCGGCGAGGCGCTCCTGAGCCTGATCAACGACCTCCTGGACGTGTCGAAGATCGAGGCCGGCAAGCTCCAGCTCGAAGCGCTCGACTTCTCGCTCACCACGCTGCTCGACGACTGCTGCGACCTGATGGCCGTGCGTGCCAGAGCCAAGGGGCTGGAATTGGTGTGCTCGGCACACAGCGACGTCCCGACGCGACTGCGCGGCGACGTCGGCCGGTTGCGGCAGATCCTGATGAACCTGATGGACAACGCCGTCAAGTTCACCCCGTCAGGCGAAGTGTCGGTCGGCGTGTCGGTCGACGCGCCGCTCAACGCCGGCCGCATCATGCTCCGATTCGCGGTGCGCGACTCCGGCATCGGCATCCCGCCCGAAAAGTTCGACGTGCTCTTTTCGACGTTCAGCCAGGTGGACGCGTCCACGACGCGCCGTTTTGGCGGCACCGGTCTGGGTCTGGCGATCTCGAAGCAGTTGGCCGAACTGATGGGCGGCGCCATCGGTGTGACCAGTCAGGAAGGGCACGGCTCGGAGTTCTGGTTCACCGTCCGGCTCGGCACGCGCGTCGACGATACCGTGCCGTTCGCGGGCGTCGACCGCCCGGTCACGTCCACGGTCGATCTGTTCAAAGGCCGCAACGCGCGCATTCTCCTGGCCGAAGACAACATCACGAACCAACAGGTGGCGCTCAGTATTTTGAAAAAGATGGGGCTCAGCGCGGACGCCGTTGCGAGCGGCGCGGAAGCGATCGACGCCGTCACCGCAGTGCCCTACGACCTCGTGCTGATGGACGTGCAGATGCCGGACGTCGACGGGCTCGAGGCCACGCGGCGCATCCGACAGCGGGAAGGCGTGGGGCCGCGGGTGCCGATCATCGCGCTGACGGCCTACGCGATGCAGGGCGATCGGGAACGCTGCATCGACGCGGGCATGGACGACTACATTGCGAAGCCCGTGTCACCCGATGCGCTGGCCGGCGTGCTCGCCAAGTGGCTGCCGGGCGATAGCGGCGCACGCGTCGCCAGGCGGGCGCGCGACACGAGGCCGCCCTCCGCCGATCCCTCCACCGCGCCGCCCGTGTTCGACAGAACCGGCATGCTCGCGCGCGTCATGAACGACGTGACGGCCGCGCGGCTGATCGCGCGGAGTTTCCTCTCGGACATGCCGCTGCAGCTCACCGCGCTGCAGGAACGGCTGGCCGCGCACGACGCGGTCGGCGCCCAACGCAAGGCCCATATGATCAAAGGTGCCGCGGCCACCATCGGCGGCGATGCCTTCCGGGCGGTCGCGCTCGAGACCGAGCAGGCGGCCAGAGACGGACGCCTCGCGGCCGCAACGGATTTGCTGCCGGAACTCAGCCGGCAGTTGGAACAGCTCCAGCAGCACCTCATCGCCGAACTCGGCGCGTAAACACGGAGACCGTATGGCATCCAACAGAGTACTGATCGCTGACGACGACATCACATCGCGCGGGATGCTGGGCGTGATGCTCTCGTTGAACGGCTATGACGTGATCGAAGCCGCCGACGGCGCCGCGGCGCTCGAGATCATGCAGCATCCAGACGCGCCGCGACTCGTGATCCTCGACTGGCTGATGCCGGAAATGGATGGGCCGGAGGTGATCCGACAGCTGCGCGCGATCCCGACGACCCGGCCGCCGTTCATCGTGATGCTCACGACGATGTCGAGCAAGGCCGACATCGTCTCTGGACTCAAGGCGGGGGCGAACGACTACCTGACCAAGCCGTTCGATCCGGGCGAACTGCGCGCGCGGATCGAAGTCGGTCGCCAGTTGGTGGATGCGCAGGAGACGCTGGCGGCGAAGATCGAGGAGCTACGCGAAGCGCTGGATCACATCAAGACACTGCGCGGCGTGGTGCCGATCTGCGCGTGGTGCAAGAAAATCCGCGATGACGAGGGCTACTGGAGACAGCTCGAGGCGTACATCCGCGACCACACGGAGGCCGAGTTCAGCCACGGCATCTGCCCGGCCTGTGCCACCACGTTCGAGGCGCAGATCGGGCGCGCCACCGGAGAGTAGCCCCGGGCGCGCCCGCCGCCGTCGCCTATGCGGCGAGCATGTCGAATTCGTGGCCGGTGAGCACACGATCGATGTCGAGCAAGATCTTGACCGTGCCCTTCACCTTCGCCACACCCTGCATGTAATCGGTGCGTACGCCTTCGCCGAACGCCGGCGGCTGCTCAATCTCCGACGCCTGGATGTTCAGCACTTCCGACACGCCATCGACGAGCAAACCCATCATGGCCTGGCGATCCGACGCCGACGCTTCGACGACGATGATGCAGGTCTGATCGGTGGCATCGCAGGCCGGCATGCCGAATTTCAGCCGCAGGTCGATCACCGGGATGACCTTGCCGCGCAGATTGATGACCCCGCGCACGTAGGCAGGCACCTGTGGGATGGCGGTGATCTCCATCACCTTCATGATTTCCCGCACTTTCAGCACGGGCAGGCCGTAGCCCTCCCCGCCGGTGAGGAACGTGAGGTATTTGGCTGTTTGCGTTGATGTGGTTTCCATGCTGTCTCCTAGTTTCGCCAATGGTGGAATCGACCGCGGCCGCCGTACCTTTAGGGCATTCCTGCGACATTTGTCGGGCCAACGCCCCACCAGAACAGAGGGCTCATGCCGGGTGCGAACAGGTGCGAGCAGGTGCGGGCGGGTGCGGGCAGGTGCGAGCAGGTGCGAGCAGGTGCGGGCGGGTGCGAACAGGTGCGCTCCCTGCTGTACCTTCGGAGCAGATCTCGCTATACTCCGCGTACATGCTGCGCATTGCCATCGTCAACATGAAGGGTGGAGTGGGCAAGACCACGACCGCGATCCATTTGGCGGCGGGGCTGGCTCGCAGCGGCGCCCGCACGCTCCTGATCGACGCCGACCCGCAGGGCAACGTCGGCCACGCCCTCGGCGTGCATCAGTCACAGACGATTCGCGAGTTGATGACCGGCGAGGCCAGCCTCGATGACGTCATCGTCCGCGGCGTGCGCGACGGCCTCGACATCATTCCCGCCACGCCATCGTCATTCGGACTCGACGCGCAGTTGGCCGCGGCGCCGCAGCGCGAGACGATTCTGGCGCGACGGTTGAAGGCGCTGGCCGGCTACGACGCCGTGATCGTCGACAGTTCGCCGGCCATGAG
>CAYHEX010000044.1:0-19376 GCA_964355365.1 uncultured Solibacteraceae bacterium
GTAGAGCAGGCCCTTCTGCTTCGGATCTTCGCGGATCGAGTTGACCGGCGATCCGGGCGCGATGCCCGTGTTGATCTCGGTCCACGTCTTGCCGCCATCGTGCGTGCGGATGAAGTGCGGATTCAGATCATCGAGACGCAGCGTGTTCACTGCGGCGTAGGCCGTCTGCGCGCTGAAGTGCCCCGCCTCGATGTTGAAGATGCGCGCCCACGGCTTGACCATCGACGGCGTCACGTTCGTCCACGTGCCGGCCGCGCCGGTCATCACCTGGATCTGGCCGTCGTCGGTGCCCGCCCACAGCGTGTTGATGTCGAGCGGCGACGGCGAGAGTGCCGTGATGGCGCCCGCCGGACTCGGCGTCACGCCCGCGCCGTACTTGCCCGTGTTCTTCGGCACGTCCCACGTTTGCCGCGTGAGGTCGCCGCTGATGCGCGTCCAGCTCGTGCCGCCGTTCTTCGTCTTCCACACCGCGTTCTGCGCGTAGAACAGCGACGTGTTGTCGACCGGCGACCATTCGAGCGGCTGCGTGCGCACGTTGCGGCTGAAGGTCTTGCCCGACGCGTCGGCGTCGCCCTGGATGTTCGGCCCGACGTTCTTGATCTGCCCGGTGCGCCGATCGTAGAGCGTCACGTTGTTGCGTGAGCTGCCGTAGACGAGATCGGGGTTCTTCGGATCCGGCGCGGCTTCGCCGTATTCCTGAATGCCGACCGGACGCCACTCGCGGAACGTGATCTCGCCGTCGTTGCCGCGACTGTCCACACACGCAGAGCCGGAGTCCTGCTGGCCGCTGCACACGCGGTACGGGAACGCGTTGTCGGTCGACGCGTGATACATCGCGGCCGTCGGCTGCGTGTACCAGTTGCTCCAACTCACGCCGCGGTTGGCCGAGATCACGCCGCCCTGATCGGCCACCGCGATGATGATGTCCGGGTTGTTCGGATTGATCCACGCCTTCTGGTAGTCGTCGCCGCCCGGCGCACCACGGACGGCCGTCCACGTCACGCCGGCATCGTCCGAGCGCCAGAACACCGTCGAGCAGCTGTAGAGCACGTTTTCGTTTTTCGGATCCACAACGAGTGTGGGGAGGTCGCCGCCGCCGATGCGGCCCATCGGGCGATTGTCCGCATTGCGCGTGCCGCGACCGTCTGCGCCTTTGACCGCGAGGAACCAATGCGCGCCGCCGTCGATCGACTTGTAGAGGCCGATCGTGCCGCCGCCACCGCCGCCGCCCGCGCGTCCGGCCGCCTGGCCTGAGCCTGTCGAAGGCCCACCAGCACCCGCGGCCGCCGGGGCCTGACCGGCCACCGCCGCGTAGAGCACCTTCGGATTGCTGCGCGACAGCGCGAGGTTCGCCTGAATGATGTCGGGCAACCCGTCGGTCATCTGCTTCCAGGTCGTGCCGCCGTCGGTGGACTTGAAGATGCCGCCGCCCGTGCCGCCGAAGGCGCCGCCCTCTATGTAACTCTGCTGCTGCACCCACAGCGTGGCGTAGACCGTCATCGGATCGGACGGATCGATGTGCACGTCGTTCGCGCTCGTGTACTCGTCTTTATAGAGCACCTTCTGCAACGTGGCGCCGCCATCGGTGGATCGGAACAGGCCGCGCTCAGCATTTGGCCCGTACGGATGGCCGAGGACCGCCACAAAGAAGCGATTCGGATCCTTCGGGTCGACGTCGATGGCCGCGATCATCTGGCTGTCACGCAGTCCGATGTGCTTCCAGGTCTTCCCGGCATCGGTAGATTTGTACAGCCCGTCACCCGTGGCCAGGTCGGGGCGGATGATGCCCGCGCCCGAGCCGACGTAGATGACATTCGGATCGGACGCTGCAACGCCGATGGCACCGATCGAGCCGGTGGACTGGGCATCAAAAAGCGGGGTCCAGTTCGACCCGTAGTCGGTGGAGCGCCACAGGCCGCCGTTGTCGAATCCGATGTACGCGGTGTTGGGCTGCGACGGCACGCCGGTGACGGCGCGGGCACGGCCGGCGCGGGTCGGACCGATCTGGCGCCAGTGCATGGCCGACGCCGGGTCGACCGGTTGAGTTGAAGGGGATTGCGCCATCGCGAGCGCGCTGAATGTCGCCAGGGCGGCGATGGCAAACGAATGACGGCGGTTCATGATCACAGTGATTCCTCCGGGCGGGGACACGTGTACCAACAGGCGTCGAGATGTTACCTCGAAGATACTGCCGGTGCGGCCCCCGCCCGGTCTACCGGCTCATCCCTCCTCTCCGTCAGTCAGGAGCAACTCGGCCGCCAGGCGCGGCCAATCGTCGCCCCCGAGTTCACGCGCGATACCCGATACGACCACGCCGCCGTCCTGCAGCACCTCGCCCACGTCGGCGCCCATCATGGTGCCGAGTTGCTGCGAAGTCTGGTCCATCCAGCGCCGGGCCAGCTTCGCCGGCAGCAGGTTCTTGAGTCCGGTGGCGGGATTGGGGGTGCGGATCTTCATCAGCCAGCCGCGTCCGTACGGGTCCTGCTGCATGAGATCGGGGTTGGCCACGGCGGCTTCGTTGATCTCCGCCACCTCGCCCTGAGCCGGTGACAGCAGCGACACGTTGTGATCGCCGACCCGGACGCTCCATCCCTTCTCGCCCTGCTCGAGCCGATCACCGACGGCGGGCAGGTTCAGTGCCTGCGGCTGACCCAGCAGGAGCCGCGCGAAGTCGTCCATGCCGACGCGCAGCAACCCATCCTCGTCGGGTCGCGCCCACGTGTGGCCGCGATGGAAGTGATATCCCGACGGCACGCGGAACCATCCGGGCGCGCGGCCCGCTCCGGCCGGCGCCAACTCCGGCGTGCCCTTCCGGGCGACGAAGAACCACCAGGCCGGCACCAGAAGCAACAGATACGAGATCGCCAGCAAATACTCAATGCCCTTAGTTGGTAGGAAGTCCATGGCTCTCTCCTCGTTGTCAGACGGCCAGCCGTCGCGGCATGTGCGCGGCCCGCGCCGGTTGCGTGTGTTCGCTCTCACCGCTCAGGATCGGCATGCGCAGCACGATCCAGCGGAACACCCAGATCTCAACGCAGATGACGGCCGCGCTGACGACGATCTCCATCCAGCTCGGCGTGTAGTGCACGGGCGCGTACCACTTGAACGCGATGACCGAGATATTGAGCCGGTTGAGGATGACGCCAATCATCGCCATGACGCCGCCGATCCGCACCATGCCCATGTGCCGCGTCATGCTGCCGCGGAACAGCAGCACCATCGGCAGCGCCACGAAGCCCAGCACCTCGACCAGATACCACGCGCCCCAGCCGCCGGTCAGGACGAGCCACAGCCGGCCGTGCAGGAACTTGAAGCCTTCAAGAAAGAGGTAGACGAACATCGTCGCGCCGGCAATCTTCGCGAGCCGCAGCATGATCGCGTCGTGAGACCGGAGCAGCGCCGGACTCATACGGTGACGGAACACGCGGCGCGAGATCCCGCCTTCGAAGATCACCATGCTCAGTCCGGCGAAGATGCTCGAGATGAAGAAGAGCACCGGTATGAACTCCGAGTACCAGAGCGGGTGGATCTTGGGCTTCGCCATCAGGTACAACGCCCCGAGCGCCGACTGGTGCAGCGTCGAGAGGGTGATGCCGAACACCACCGCACCGACTGTGAGCCCGGCCAGCACCTTTTGAAGCCGCTTCAGACCCAGCCACTGCGCGAACGCGGGCGACAGTTCGAGGAACTGCGCGGCCATGTAGAGCAGGAAGTGCCAGGCCACAAGGAAGAGCACCGAGCCGAATCCGAACGAGTTGCCGATGATGGGGTTGATGATGTTCCACGGTCGCCCCAGATCAAGCACCAACGCGCCGGCGTAGAAGACGTAGGCGAGGAAACCGTTCAGCACCGTCACTCGCACGATGGCCTTGTAGTCCTTCAGATTCAGGATGTAGGCCAGGAAGGTGACGACGTAGGCGCCGCCCGCAAGCGCCACGCCGGCCATCACGTTGAAGCCCTTCCAGAGTCCCCACGGAAACTCCTGGTTGATGTGGCTCACCGAGCCCAGGCCGTAGATGAACCGCACCGTGAGGATGACGGCCGCCGTGGCCATGATCATCACGGACACGACGTTGAACGGCGTCAGCACCTTCCCTTTCGGTTTCAGTTCTCGACGAATGAACGGCCAGAAGCCGGTTGGCGCAGCGGGTACGGCGTGCAGGGTGGCCATCTCACATCTCCTCGTCCGCATCGGCCTCGCGCTCGGGCGCGGCCTCACGGGATTGGGTTGACGAACGCAGCGCCATCAGGAACGCCGGCCAGAGGGTCAGCACGACGGGCACCGCGGTGAGGAAGTTCCGCTGGTTCTCCGGGGACGGCGTCTCATCGAGCTCCGTCCGGAAACCCAGTTCAGCAAACGGCACCGCGGAGATGTAGAGCACGCTCGTGCCGCCGACCTCGCGCTCGCCGTAGATGTGCGTCACGTACTTGCCGGGCGACGCGTAGATGCGCGCCTTCGCGATTTCCAGCAACTCGCTCCGCTTGCCGAAGACCACGGCCTCGGCCGGACAGTTCTCCACGCACGCCGGCTTCTGCCCGTGCGTCTGACGTTCCCAGCACATCTGGCACTTCTGGATGTGCGGCACCGGGGAGTTGTACTCGAACTTCGGCACATCGAACGGGCAGGCCACCATGCAGAAGCGGCACCCCATGCACTGGGCTTCGCGCCAGATGACCGGACCGTCCTCCGTCTTGTAGAGCGCCTTGGTCAAGCACGCCGACGTGCAGGCCGGATCGACGCAGTGCATGCACTGCTGCCGCGCAAACACTTCACCTTTCGACGTCTCGAACCGGTTGACGACCACGCGCTGCACCTCTGAGGTCGTGCGTCGGATCTTGTCGATGTTCGGATCGTCCACCGGCGCGGGCAGGCCGTTGGCTTCGGCACACGCCGACTCACAACCGCGACACCCGATGCACAGCGTGAGGTCGATGAGGAGTCCGTTGCCATCACGAGGCGCGATGGTCGAGGCTTCGGCCTGTCCGCTGCCCACGAGCGAGGCCCCTGCGGCCGCGCCGGCGAACGTCAAGAACGTGCGACGCTTCATGAGGTTCATGACCGGCCTCCGAGCGTCTCTGTGACCCGGCGCCAGGCGCCGTCGTCAATGTGCATGTAGAAGTCCGGCGCCACCGCGCCGCCATCCGCCATCGTCGCCACCATGCCGTCGTCCTGCACGGCCGCCAGCAACCGGTCCACTTCCACGCGGAACCATGCGCCGGCGTTCTCGCCCGTCTTGAGGCCGCTCCAATCACGCGTGCACTCGGGTTCGCCGCGCAGCATCACGGCCCATCCGCGACGAAAGGGATCCGAGTTCACGAGCCCCGGCTCGCGCTCGAGCACGTCGTTGTTGGTGACGACGATGCCGTCCACGGGCGACGGCACGTCCACGGCACGATCGCCGCGTTGCAGCCGGAAGAGCACGTCACCTGCGGCGACGTGCTGACCAGCGGGTGGCAGATCGACGCGCTGCACCGGCCCGAGCGCCGTCGGCAGCAGATCGTCCGCGCCGACCATGACGTTGTTGCCGACCATCCGCGCCCAGCCGTGGCCCGAATGCATCGCGACATCCGATGACAGCCGCAGACCCTTGTACGTCACAACCGATTCGGAAAAAGTGTTCAGCCACCCCCGGAACCGTGCGCTCGTCAGATAGAGCGCGACGCCGGCCACCAGACAGATAAGTGCCACAGCCAGCAGCGCGGCCCGCAGCACAAAGACCAGCACAGCCAAAACGGGAATCGCCAGCAGGAAGAGCCCTACGCCGCCCGTGACGGCCAGCCATTCGTTGAAGTGATGTCGTTGCGTTGTCATGGCGAACTCCTGTTCAGGGATGCGATGTCACTTCCCTGTCTGCGGCCTAGAAGTGCAAGACCCAGACCACTGGCGGGTTGTGCGTGTTTGCTGGAGCCAGACGCGAAAACGGCCCGGAGAGCCGGGCCGTCATCGTTGTGTTTCTCGGCAGGAGTGCCGAAGTCCTCGGCACGCCGCTCATCGCAATACCTCACGCAGAATCCGGAGATACAACGCGCCGCCGAGGATCTCGGAGAGGTTCGTCAGGGCCTCGCCGCCGTCCGGCAGACACGGCCCGACCGCCGGCATGTCCTTCAGCAGATGCAGCGCGATGTTCCTGCGGAAACTGCGTAGATGTGCTGAGGCTCGCAAGCGCGCCGCGTCGGCGTCGACGAGTTCGTCACCCGGGGCTTCCGCGTCGGTCGGCACCAGATCCACCAGCCAGCCATCGCGATACGGCGACTCCACGATCAGTCCCGGCTGCGCCACCAGGGCTGGATTCCCGCGCTTGAGTCGGCCACTGAGCGGCGCGCGCACCGACAGCGTGCCTTCATTTAGTTCGATGTCGCAGATGACGTCGCCGCGCCGGAACGTGCGCGGGCCCTCCACGCTGCGCACGCGAACGGGATACGGCAACAGCGCGGCCGCGAAACTGTCAACGCCCACGCGCACGACTGGCGCACCCGAGCGAGAACGGCGGGCGACCCACGTGTGACCGGTGGCGTAGCGCCGATCCTCCGGGAAGCCCTCGCCGCGCCGGTGGCGGCCGGGCAGGAAGCCGGCATCTGCCGAGGCGAACCCGCCGCCGCGCAGCGCCACATCCAGCGGACACCGCGTGCAATCGAAGTCATGATCGCAGAGCTTGTAGTTCACGAGGCCGGCCGCCATCCAGACACACGGCTCAGCAGCAGTCGGTGCAGTGGGATTCATGTTGCCCACCTCCGCAGTGGGTGTGTGCAAACCCGAAGCCAGCGGCGACGGCATCGCCTTCTTCATGTTTTTGCGTTGCGCCTGCGATCGCGGCGATTGGGCACTGCTGTGTTCCTCGGCAGCTTGGTGCTAATGTCGACAGTGGACTGCCGCGCGAGTTCCGCGGCCCAACTCTTCGCGGCAGACTGCCGCTCCCCCTGGGTCGCAAGAAAAAGGTGCACCATGCTGGGCCAACTTCGTCGGTCCATGGGCGCGCAGCTTCTGTTGATCCTCCTCGTGACCGTCGGCCTCGCGCTGGCGGCCTCGGCCGCGGTGGCGTTTCGCGCCACCAGAAGTCATCTGCTCACCTACGTTCGCAGCAGTACCAGCAATACCGCGGATCTTGTGCGATTGGCCGCGCACGACGGCATGCTGCTCAATCGGCCCGACGTGGTGCGCACCACGCTGCGCAACCTTGTCAACGGGCCTGCGGTCGCGGCGATTCGCGTGTACGACAAGAAGGGCGCGATCGCGATGTCGGCCGACGATTCGGAGGTCGGCCAAACGGTGGCCCTGGATTCCGAGACCTGCCAGAGCTGTCATGCCGAGGGCCGCGCACGCAACGCCGCGCTGCTCGAGCGCAGCGCGATGGCCGTGGTGCCCAAGGAACTGGAGGTGCTGCGGCACCTTTCCGTGATCAGGAACGAGAAGGCGTGCGCACGGTCTGGCTGCCACGAGTCGCCGTCCACGACCAGCATCCTGGGCGTGCTCGACGTCGAAGTCTCGATGCTGCCGCTCGAGCGGGCCGTCACCGAAACGCGCCGCCAGATGATCTGGATCACCGGCGCGCTCATGGTCGTGATGGGACTGGTGTCCGGCGCCTTCCTTCGGCGGGTGGTCCATCGTCCTGTGGCGCGATTGCGCGAAGGCGCCCTCAGAATCGCCGCCGGCGACCTCGACACGCGCATCGAAGTGCCCGGCGAGCACGAACTCGCGCGGCTGGCGCAGGCCTTCAACCGCATGGCCGACGACCTCGCCACCGCGCGGAAGGAAGTGACCGAGTGGTCGCAGACGCTCGAAGAGAAGGTCGTGGAAAAGACGAGCGAATTGCGCCGGGCCCAGCGTCAGGTCCTGCACATGGAGAAGATGTCGTCGCTCGGCAAACTCTCCGCCACGGTGGCGCACGAGCTGAACAACCCGATCTCCGGCATGCTCAATTACACCCGCCTGGTCCAGCGCGTCCTGGCCGAGCAGACCTTCGACGACAACGTGCGGCGCGAGCTGGACGGGTACCTCTCGGTGCTGCAGCACGAATGCGTGCGCTGCGGCACGATCGTGAAGAACCTCCTCCTCTTCGCGCGCCGCAGCGGGGCCGAGATGGTGGCGACCGATATCAACGAGGTCGTGGACCGCAGCCTCATGCTCGTGCGGCACCACCTCGAGATGGCCAGCGTGCGGCTGCACCGCGATCGACTCGACGGCGACCCGAGCATCATCGCCGACCCCGGACAGCTCCAGCAGGCGCTCGTCGCCCTGCTCGTCAACGCGGTGGAAGCCATCAAGGAAACCGGCGACCGTGACGGCGAGCTAAGCGTGCGGGTCGACGGTGACGCCGACGACGTCCACATTCGCATCATCGACACGGGCAACGGCATCCCGCCTGAAGTGCTCCCGAGGATCTTCGAGCCGTTCTTTTCGACGAAAGACAAAGAGAGCGGCGTCGGCCTCGGCCTCGCCGTGGTCTACGGCATCGTGCAGCGTCACGGCGGCGAGATCGACGTGGACTCCGCCCCGGGCAAAGGCACGACGTTTCACCTGCGGTTGCCCCGGCAGCCGCCCCCCGCGTACATGGAGACCCAGTCATGACCGCCTCAACCGCTCGCATTCTTGTTGTCGACGACGAGTTCTCCGTGCGCGATTCACTCTCCAACTGGTTCCGCAAGGACGGCTACCAGGTCCGGGCCGTGGGCAACGCGACCGAGGCGCTGCGCGCGCTGCAGGACGAGCGCGCGGACGTGGCGCTGGTCGACATCAAGATGCCCGGCATGGACGGCATGGAGCTCCAGGAGCACATCCACCGCATCGACCCCGACATCGCGGTGATCATGATCACCGCCTTTGCGTCGGTCGAAACAGCAGTGCGGGCGCTCAAGCAGGGCGCCTTCGACTACGTCACCAAACCCATCGATCCGGATGAGCTCAGCCATCTGGTGCGGCGCGCCCTCGAAGTACGCCGGCTGGAACGCGAGAACTCGCAACTGCGCTCGTCGCTCGAAGACCTGGTGGCCGTGGACACGATCGTCGGCGACAGCCCGGCGATGCACAAGATGTTCGAGCTGGTGCGTCACGTGGCGAAGACCGACGCCACCGTGCTGGTGCGCGGCGAGAGCGGCACCGGCAAGGAACTGGTGGCTCGCGCCGTGCACGCCAACAGCGCCCGCCGCTACTTCCCCATCGTCCCCGTGAACTGCGGCGCAATTCCGGAGAGCCTGCTCGAGAGCGAGCTGTTCGGTCATGAGAAGGGCGCGTTCACGGGCGCGCAATTCCGGCGCAAAGGCAAGATCGAGATGGCGGACGGCGGCACGCTGTTCCTCGATGAGGTCGGCGCCATTCCGCTGAAGATGCAGGTGGATCTGCTGCGTGTGCTCGAGACCAAAGAGCTGACGCGCCTCGGCGGCAGCCGTTCGGTGAAGGTGGACTTCCGCGTCATCTGCGCGACCAACGACGATCTCGAGAAGGCGGTGAAGCTGGGCACGTTCCGGGAGGATTTCTACTTCCGCATCAACGTCTTCAGCATCGAGATGCCGCCGCTGCGCGAGCGGCGATCGGACATTCCGCTACTGGCGCGCCACTTCGTTGAGCGCTTCGCCCGGCAGATGGACAAGCGGATCACGGGGATCAGCGCGGCGGCGATGGACCTGCTGGTGGCGTACGACTGGCCGGGCAACGTGCGCGAGCTCTCGAACGCCATCGAGCGCGCCATGGTGGTGGGCGCGCCGCCGGAGATTCGGCCCGACGATCTGCCGGTGCGCCACCCGCGCACGGCGGGCGCCGCCGCCGGCGACGTGTCGCTCGCGGAGCTGGAGCGACGTCACATCGCTGACGTGCTGGAGCGCAGCGGCTGGAACATCAGCCGCACGGCCGAGATTCTCGATGTCGATCGCGCGACGATCTACAACAAGATCAAGCGGTATGGACTCGAGCGGCCGGAACTCGACGCAGCGGCCAACATCGGTCGATAGCCCGACACGGACCAGCCATGGGCGTCATTCGCCTCGTGCCGATTCATTGCGGAACGCGCGCGCCGCTGCTCGGCCGCCTCGGAGAGCGGCTGCAGCAGACGTTTGGCCTGGAGGTGCAACACGTGCCACCGGGCTTCGACTGCGAACGGGCCTTCGACACGTCGCGCGGCCAGTACAACTCCCGGATTCTCCTCGCGCAGTTGCTGCAGGACACGCCGCCGGAGGTGACCCGCGTGCTGGCGGTCGCCGGTGTGGACCTGTTCATCCCGGTGCTGACCTACGTGTTCGGCGAAGCGCAACTCGGCGGTCGCGCGGCCGTCGTGTCGATGCATCGACTCGACGACGAAATCTACGGACTGCCGGCGAATCCGAAGCGGCTGTTCCAGCGGCTGTGCACGGAGGCCGTCCACGAACTGGGACACACCTTCAACCTCGTCCACTGCCACGAGTATTCGTGTGTGATGACGAGCTCGACCTACGTCGAAGACATCGACCTCAAGTCGGACGCGTTCTGCCGTGACTGTCGTGCCGCGGTGCGCACGGCGGCGGTGCGCTAACCGCCGCCGCCACCGCGGCCGGCGTTGGCGCCGTTGCCGAGCTTGACGATCTTGCGCGTCTTCATGTCGTAGACGTCGCCGACATTGAGCACGTCGTACGGTTTCTCCCACGGTTGGTACGCGTGCGTGTTGTCGTGCACGGTGACCTTCCAGCGGCCGATCACTTCGAACCGGTCGCCGGTGACGACGATGGCGGTGTCTTCGGAGAGACCGATGCCGAGGTACTGGGGGTACTTCTTGATCACCGGGATGAGATCGTCCCACTTGAGGGGGCGATAGTCCGCATTAGCGGCTTCCCGTCAACGTAATCGAGGTTATCAGACCCTGGGACCGGGTCACCCGCCCCCTCCGGCACAGAAAGCTCAGCGCGACCTCGCTGAATTCAGGAACGCAGCTCCCGAACTCAAGCTCGGATTTGGCGGCGGCCGATCGCACCAGCAGTTCGACGTTCGGCTAGTCCGCGCGTTCGACGTGACGACCCACAAGCGGCTACTGGGCGACTGGCGCGAACTTCATCCAGGAGTCCTGATCGCGTCTCGAGCTGGGAGATTCACCCGGTCTATGCGATCGATGTGTGCAAGAACAAATCCCCGAGCTCGTGCAAGGTTAGAGAGGGGAGACGAGAGCAAGTGGATGCCAGTCGATGAGTGGATAGCGAGGAAGTGACAAACAATCCATCTAGAGAATGCGGGAACGGTTATTTGATGGGTTGGATCCGAAGGGTGATGCGCGACGTTTCTCCTGCCGGCGCCTTGACGATCATTCCCGCGCGCTGAGCGGCGCGAAGGAACGTCACGTCCGCAAGGTCGCTGTCATCGACGGATGCCAGAACAGCCACGACATAGTCCCCTGGTGGAACGACCGTCGAGATTAGAGAACCGTCTTGAGCAAGGGGTACCAATAGCACTCTTCGTGAGTTAATTGACCAATGGCTCTCGTTCGTTGAGAGGATTACTGCAAACAAATGATGAAGGGGCACGTCGGGAGCGCCGACTACTTGGCCTTCGATCCGCGCCTCGCCAAATGTGTGTTGAACGACGAGTCGGATGTCTTCGCTACCGACGGTCAGCCCCGCATCGAGGATGTCGCGGCCTGAGACGAGCGCCGAGGTGGCCAGACCGCTTGGGCCTGCGATTTCTAGGGTATAAGCGCCTGGAGGAACACTGCCAAGAACGAACTCATTGGTCGTCGAATCAAGCGTAGAGCGAAGTCGGACTGGAGGAATGCCGCGCACGTCGCGAGACACCAACGTTAGTGAGGATGGCACCGGAGAACCGTCGAATTTGGCACGCACGCTCACGCCATTCTTGAACTCTACGTCGTGGCTGTCTTCGCCTTCGGAGACCAGGATGGATTCGGTCAGCCATGTCGAGCGCCCACTCAAGTCGGCTCGCCCAAACAATTGATATTCGCCTGGGAAAAGGTCGGTAAACTCGAATGTGGCATCGGGCTTCGTTGTCACCGTCAACGGCGCCACGCTGAATCGAGGGATTCCAGCGGCGGCCGGTCCGCCCGTCAGGGTGATGGATACACCAGGCAGCGGAGTACCGTCGCTTGTGCGGGCGGTCCCGCGGAGCGTTGCAGGGCGCAGAAATCGCCGAACAATATCGGCAAGCTCAATCGCCTGGCCAGCTGACAAGTGGATCGCCTGAGCATCTTCTAGCGATGACGAAGCGGGATAGAACGTAGGCGCGCTTGCCACTCGGACCCGCTGGCCATTGCGAACTTCGTCCTTGACCTGACGCGGAATCGGCGAAATGCCGACGACATAGTTGCCGTCTGGCAGGTTTCCGAATCGGAAGGCACCACGATCGTCGGTGAGGCTGGACGTCACCCACACCACACGGCGGCTGGGAAGCTGTGAGACTTCTCGAAGCAAATGCACCTCAGCGGTCGCGGGGCCGAGGGAATCGTTGGTAGCCCGACCTGAAATCGAGGCGGCCGGGGCAAGTGTGACAGCGCCAATGTTCAGTGGTGTGTTCGCTCGAATAGTTATGAGTGTGCCGGGTCGTCCGGCGGGCTTGACGCTCCCGTAGTGCGCCAAAAGGAAACCTGCCTTGCTTACATTCAGCCAGTAAGTACCCGGCGCGGTAACAAAAGTGAACCCGCCTTCATCATCGGACGCCGTCGAGGTAGGTAACCCACCGTCGGCGCGATAAAGAGTGACCACAGCGCCTCTGAGGGGCCGACCGTCAGCGGCCTCCACGCGTCCGGCCAGCGGTACTGAAGGCGATTGGATCAGCGCGATCACAAGAGTGATCAGAACCAACATCTAGAGTCCTAGCGGACAGTTTCCAAACGGAGGTCAGCCGTCGCGACTCCGGCGGCCGACAGCGTCACGCGCTTGCCAAGACCACGGAGTTTCCTAAGCACCTCAGGAGATTGCCAATCCTTGCCGAGTCCACCCTGAACAGCGACGACTAAGTATTCACCTGGTAGTAGTCCAGCGATCCGGAATGCTCCATTGGGATTAACGGCGCCTTCAGCGAACGATCGAGGATGAGCGACGGGAGCGTTCTCGACACCCTGAGCTGAGGAAAAAGCATAGACGACGCTCGATGCTAGCGCTTCGGCGCGGCCTGCAGAGACAACACCAGAAATCTCGGTCGGCCGGGCCGCCACGAGCAGTTCGACTGCTGAAGTACTTTCGTCTAGGTCCAATTCCGTCATGCGCGCGCCGGTACCGACTCGGGCCCCGGCGAACACCAGCGGTGCGGGCGACCCCATGTTCACTTGAAAACGGCCTGGCAGCGTTGTCATCGTGAAGGCACCCGCTGCGTCAACTCGGAATTGGACAGGTTCGCTATGAACGAACGAAGTTAGCGCTTCGAATCCTACGAGAAAGCGCCGCCACAGGGCCGGATCAATCGTCACGCCATCAAGAGGCACGATGCGCCCAGTAATCGTGAAGCCCCGACGCGCCGCGAGTTCCACTCTCGACACGCGCTTCGGTTCAACCGAAGCGACTTGATGCGCGTACAGCGCGGACGCAGGAGACGGAGATGCAGCCGACGGCGAAATAACCAGATCGAATTGTCCCGGCGGCAAGGCCCAGAACGAGAATGTGCCGTCCGATTTAACCTCGGTCGTTGCTACCTCTTCAACTTGCCTTGGTGCGCGGCTACGGCTGCGGAGTAGGAGTCGGGCCACGAGGCCAGAGGCGCCATCGGTCGCGCCGACAACGCCTGTAAGTGAGCCTGCAGGAGACCTCTGACGATTGATGTCCACAGCCGCTCGCGAATCTCCGTACGCGAGGACAAATGTAGATGCGAGATCCAAGGAGATAGCTGCGGGATGGAAGGATATAGCGTAAATGTCGAATTCGCCACTGCCCGCTTTCGCCAACACAGGGGCGCTGCCAGCGGTCGACCGGACCAAACCATTCCCGACACGAACGACTGGCGCTAACGTTGCGTGGCTGGCGCTATGACCGGGATCACTTGGAGCGGAAGTGACACCTTCGGTAAAGGTCGAGAGCGTCGATGCAATGACGGCAACCGCGTAGGTTCCGGCGGGAAGGCCGCCGATTCTGTAGGCGCCCGAATCGTCTGAATTGGCACTGCCCTCGTTGACCCAGAGAAACTGACCAGCACGAGCGGAGCGGCGCAATGCAACAACAACAGCGCCGGTTACCGCTTCACCCCGTTCGTCGAGAACTCGACCGGAGACCGACGGCAGGCGCCATGCCTGGAGGCGCACGGTCACATCGACTGTCCCTACGATGAGATCGCGCCCAGGACTATCGGCATTGGCTTGGCCATAGATAACCGATGCAAACCCAGCTGCTCTACCGCCGTGCTTGTAGAGACCGGGCGCAACGTCTGCCAGCACGTACCGACCTTCCTGATCCGAAATTGCGCCGCGGGCCGCGGTGTTCGGCAGCTGTTCTCCCGCTGGTCCGTACGGGCCAACTAGTTCTACGTTTAGGCCCGCCACCTTCGCTCCGGTCATCGCATCTTCAATGACGCCTGTGACTGTGACTCCGCGCGTGGCCTGAGCGATCGCGACAGGATCCAGACTTGGGACCATTGTCGCGACAACAGCAAAACAAGTCGAAACCGCGAAGAAGCGAATCTGTGACATGTTGAGCTCCCCGGCCATTGTCATCCAGTTTCAGCTTGACATCCCCAACTTTCTTTTGCTAGGGCCCACGCGGGTATCGTTCACAACTGAATAGTCAAGGAGGCCACATGATTCGTTCGCTTGCGGTTCGCGCGCGTCGTCGGGTGGGTGTTGGGTTCTTTCCGTTGCTTGCAGCTATCGCCATCGTCATGCAACTGCAGGGCGGCGTCGTCAAAGCGGAAGACCACGAGGATGAGGAGTTCGGAGGAAAGTGGTGCTCGATGTGTAACTGCTGCCTCTTCGCGATGTGTCCTCAGCGTTGCGGAGCTGTCTGTGGTCTGTTCGCGTGTTTAGGCCACGGCTATGGCAGTCACTCCGGAGTCTGTGACAACGGAATGTAGTTTCGCGTGATCAACGATGGCGCCGGCGACTCGATGTTGTTAGCGCTACGAGCGTTCGTCTTAGGTCCGTTCCAGCCAGCGCGCTACCTTCCTCGAATGGAAGCTAGGTCGGCGCTGGCTGTCGTGTTTACTGCACTTGTGATTCAAAGCAGTTCGATCATGTTTGTGGCGGTCATGAGTCCTGCTCGATTGGTCTCAGAGGTAGAGACTGCTCTTTCTCGCCGAAATCCTTCAGGCTATAGCGTCGAGCAAGTAATGTGGCGACGCGCAAGAGCTCAATCGCTCACAAGAATCCGTGAGCTGCTGACAGTAGTCCTGGCGCTCACAGCTTTCTGGGCCCTTGTGGGTTGGCGACTATCCAAGAACCGATTCGACATCATAGGTGGCACATTTTCGGTAGTGGTCTTCGCCAGCATTCCGGAAACCTGGCTGTTTGTTATCCGGGCAGTATGGTTGGCCGGATCTGGCGTCGACATGGGGACGGTAACGCTAGCTACGCTCCTGCCGACGCACGCGTTCGGTCTTGAGCACCTTACTATCAGCACATTGTGGTGGGCTCACTTGGCTTCGGTAGGATTCGCTCTGCTGTGGCGAAGGAGCGGCTATCTGGTCCCAGCGATCGTGTGGTCGGCCACTATTGGCTACCAATTTCTTTCACCGGTGGTGTTTCATTTACTGCGACGGTAGCGCAGCCGCAGAGATTGCACGTGACGTTGAACTTCGCAATCACCTTGACAGTTCGTGCCGTGCCTCCGACAATCGGCGGGCTCGTCTCCCCGCGAGCTTTAATAGGGCCCTTCCGTCGTAGTTCGAACCTCGCCACGAAGCTGCGTCAGGCCGGTTCCTCACGGAGTGGACGCGCCGCTCGGAAAGTAGACCACCCGAGGGACGTGCATGTTACTCCGTCCCGCGCCGTTTCCGCATCCGATAGCTCTTGCCTTTGGTCGTGATCACGGTGGCGTGATGGGCCAGCCGGTCGAGCAGCGCCGTGGTGAGCTTCTCGTCGCGGTCGATAGTCCGCATTAGCGGCTTCCCGTCAACGTAATCGAGGTTATCAGACCGGGTCACCCGCCCCCTCCGGCACAGCCGGCAAGTTCCTGTCGCACGAAGCGAAGTACGCCGTGGGGCTCAACGTGCCGGAGACGGTGACGACGCCGGAACAGCTGACGCTCGACCTAGCGGCACTGGCGGGTGCCAAGGGGGCAGGGGCCGGCGCGGGCGCCGGCACCCGGAGCGCCGGACCTTCAGGTCCGGCGTCCAAGGGCACCAAGAGCAAGTTCCCGTCCATGCAGAACCAGGAAGACGCGCCGCCGGCCACGACCTGCGGCTCGATCATGGTGCGATACGGCGCGTCCTGAAAGTGCCCGAACTGCGGAACCACCTCAGGCTGCGCATAGAGACACACACGACACGTAGGGCGCCCTGATCTTGAAGAGCGCCGAACTGCCACACGTGGGTTCTGGATTGGGGGTCCGAGACTCCGTGTCTTCCCTGAATTCGCATAAGCTCAGCCCGTTTGGAGGCGTCGGGATGATGCGGGTCATTCACACAATCAGAGGTGTCGTGGCGAGCGGTCTGTTGGCGGCTGCGGCGTGTAGCGGCGGGAGTTCTAGCCCGGCCTCTCCTTTGACGACAGCAGTGGGCCCAATCGTCCAATCGATTCAGGTGTTCCGGAGCGACGGCGTGAGTTTGGGAACAGTCAGCTACAGCCAACAGAACAACTTCGATCCGCTGACGGTCACGGTCGCCGACCTTTCGGCCAAGGGCATCAACACCAGCACAATTGATCCGAACTATGTCGTCCTGCGGGAAGCGAACTCGGGGACGTTACTCGGTGCGTTTGTAACGAACTCGACGGCGGGGAGCTTGACCTTCACGCCGACCACGTCCACGCGGATCTTGTGGGGAATGAACAAGACGAACGGCACGGACTATTCCTGCGGGGCGGCGCAGTTCCAACAGGGAATTCGTAACCGATACGCGACGGTCAGGAGACTGTCGGTGGCGAACAACACCGAGTCGACCATCGATCCTGTCGATGGTGATGTGAGCGCACTGTTACTCGCCTATGACACATTGAACAACGCATGGCTGATGCCCGGAGGAATGAAACTCGCGAGCATTACCTATATTGGAGATGCTTCAGGCGCTGACATGAATGGTGACTGGGTTACTACAAACCCAACCCCTCGATCGCGAATGGTTACAATGTAGGAAACACGTTCATTGTGCGGCCCAGTCTCTCCGCAGCCGCCAAGCGCGCTGTCGCTGCTGAGGAGGTCTTCGAGACTCAGTTCAAGTTCAACAACATATGTGGCTCATCGTCGGTGAACGCTCTATACGGAATCAACTCAATTGGTCCCGACCTCAGCCCGTCGGGCTACGACTGGTCCAGAATCTTCGCGCTCTTCAATCGATAGCCTCAGGCTCCCGCAATCCTGAATGAGCGTGACTGAAGTTCTCGGGTGGGCTTGCAGGTCCAAATACTCATTGCCTCGGTGGACACCCAAATCCCGCCATTAATCGACACCGCGTCGATAGTCCGTATTAGCGCCCTGCCCGTGAACGTCATCGCCCTTATCAGGCGCTGGCCCCTTGCACCTGGCACCGTCCACACGGCCGAATGAGCGGATTGCTCCTCACGGGCGCGCTGAGGACTTTCGCTACAATCCTGCTATGCCGCTCTTTGAATTTGCGTGCAGGTCCTGTGGGCAGCGTTTCGAAACGCTGGTGAGCCGCGATCGTCATGCCGCGTGCCCGAGCTGCCACGGGCAGGATCTCGAGAAGCAACTCTCGACGGTCGATAGTCCGCATTAGCGGCTTCCCGTCAACGTAATCGAGGTTATCAGACCGGGTCACCCGCCCCCTCCGGCACAGCGCGGACAACGGAACCGCTCTTTACGCAGCCCATTATCGGGCGCGGACCGAGAGAATCAACGCGAAATCCCGCCAGCTGGCGAGTCCTGGATACACCTCCGGCCGGGCACGCCGCGCAGAGGACACGCGGTGGTCAGTCGTCGCCGCGAAATCGCTGATCGTCGCACCCGTCGAACGGCAGCGGCGGCGCCCGCGACGGCCGCGTCATCGGCACATCCGCCGGGAGACCGAGGTGCGTGAGAATCCGCGCTATCACCGCCGGCGCCTGAATCAGCGCCACCAACGTCAGCCGCCCCGAACAATGTGGACAGGCCAGGACGTCGAACCCGAAGCTTCGCTGCATCAGGTCAGCCCACGTGCGATTGGCTGGGCGGCCGTGCCTGTGGGCCGTCGCACCGAACGCGGACGCCTCGCTGCTCTCACCTCGTCGTGCCGGCACCACCTGCGCCCGCCACGCGGCGCGCGGCGCCAACACGCCGTGGTACAGCACCAAGTTGATGCGCGGTCGCGGAATCAACGCCGCCAGGCGTTCGAGCAGTTCGACCGGTTCGAAGATGAGATGCGTGGTGCCATCGGTCCAGCGACGACGCAATTCGAGGACGACCTGGCCCTCCGGCATGATCTGGAGGCGATCCTGCCCGAGCGGTGGGCGCAACGCGTACCGGCACAACCGCTCCAGCCGATCGCGCGCACCGGCGGGGACCGAAATACCCGCGTGCAGATCAAACCCCTCGCGCCGCGCATGCCAGCGGCCGAACGCCGGCGGGTCCGGCAGGTCGATCGCGTCGCCCCAACGCCGCACCGGGCGTCCGGCCCGCGGCCCAAGCGCGCGCACGCCGCGCACCGACGCCGCCGCGAGACCCGCCAACGCGGGCGTCTCTTCGCTCCACGGGTCCGGCACATCGACGCTGTCACGCCCATCAGTGATCCCGCGCCGGGCCAGCATCGTCACGAGACGCCGTTCAATCACGCCGAGGAGCACCGCCAGTTCGCCCTCGCCCACCGCCGTCGCCGGGCAGAAGCGGACGCCGTCCACGCCATCCGCGACGAAGACCCCGTCGATGATCAGTGCGTGAATGTGTACGTTGAGATTGAGCGCCGCCCCGAACCGCAACCGATCTTTGCGGCAGGTGGCGCAGCGAAACCGCGCAAAGCCGGCCGCGAGACAGCCGCACGTCAGGAAATCGCGGAACTCGCGCTCGACAAACCGTGGCAGGCCCTGCCCGTCGCGCGTTGTTTCCACTTCAGCGCGAAATGTCTCGAAGTGCTCGCGCACGACCTGATGCAGGGCGCCCTGCTCGGGCCGGTGCGGCTGATAGACGGAGGAGGCACGCGCCACCTCGCCCCAGAGCGCAAGGCTCGTGCCGACGAAGGGGTCGATTACCTGAGATAAGTGCCAGGAACGGCGAGGCAGTGCGGGAACGAACTACCCAGCCGAGCTAGCCACCGCCGCCGCCACCGCGGCCGGCGTTGGCGCCGTTACCGAGCTTGACGATCTTGCGCGTCTTCATGTCGTAGACGTCGCCGACATTGAGCA
>CAYHEX010000045.1:0-14489 GCA_964355365.1 uncultured Solibacteraceae bacterium
GCGCGCGCGGCTCAGGCCGGAAGCCCATCTGGGCATCAGGGATCTGCGACCACACGGAGAGTGTCTTCAGGCGCTCGGTACGATAGGTGTCAACGAGGAAGTCGTATCGGGACATGCGTTACCTCAGCCACATCATGCCCGGGAAGATCTCCCAGTGCTTCACGATCATGCGCTTGCGGCCGGCCATGGCGGCGATTATCGCTGATCGACGCCGTGGTCGTGCGTGCGCCTCATCTGCGCGAAGGGCCACCGAATCGGCCCCCGCGCCGATGAGTGTCATCAGGCACGTTTGATCGCGTTGCCGAGCTTCTTCTGCGCGGAGCCCACGGCGGCCTTCGCCTTGCCGACCACTTCGTCGACCCTGCCTTCGCTCTTGAGCTGGTCGTTGCCGGTGATCGCGCCCACGGCCTGCTTGACGCGGCCCTTGCCCTGATCGACGTTCCCGTCGCGTTCATTCTTGTTCCACATGGGATGCTCCAATCGTTATGAGGCGTTCGGACCTCAGAACACGAGCATGCGACAAACCTCCGAACGCGTCTGTCTCCTCCGGCACACGTCGAGGGGGACTACTTCACGCGCACGATCCGGATCGCATCAACACCCAACATGAACGCCGCGACCGCGCGTGGGTCCGTCCCCGTCAGGGTGAACGCGATCGTGTGTGCGCCGCGCCGCAGCGAGTACTCGCCAAGCGATCTCGCGGGCGCGTTCACCACGTCCGGCCCATACGCATTCACACCATCAACCGAGCGGCCGTCGTCCACGCGAATCGAGGCGATGCCGTAGTCGGGCGCGCGTGTGAGGGCGACGGCGATGTCGTAGAGACCGTCCGCGGCAATGTCGAACGTCAGCGACAGCTCAGCACCGGGCTGCGCGTCGTGCCACCAGAGCTGCCGGCCGCCACGCCACGTACCCGGAAAGCCGTCCATCGCCTGCACTTCAGCCGTGCCGGCGCTCGCGCGTGTGGGCAGCGACTCCGCTTCGATCCACACCTCCGCCGTCGAGCGCGAAGCCGCCACGGGCTCACTGGAGGGCGCGGCGGCGGCGAACTCGCGACCGAACTCAGTCGCCCGGCGGCCGATGTTCTCGCCGGGATTCTGCGCCAACGGGCCGAGCCACGCGTTGTAGGTGTCGAGATCAATCATCAGCGCGGCCGGCGGCGCCGTGCGCGTCGATTGGGAGTACGGATCGTCGCCGTGGGTCAACGCGCGATCTTCGCTGAGGAAGATCACCGTCGCATGCGTGAACGTGCCGTTGTTGACGCCCCTGATCTGCAGCGGGATATTCGCCGCGCGCAGCACATTCAGCAGCAGGCCCGCGGTGCCATGGCAACCCGCGGTGAAGTGCTGCGTCGACTGCCACGCCGGGATGGCGGCATGCTCCGTGCCCGAGTACTTCGTCCCCGCCAGCGCGCGCGACACCGGCATCGCGCCGGCGTAGCCCCAGTGATCCACCGCGTTCTGCCACGTGTGGCCACCGGCGAAATGCACGAGCTGCTGCGTCCAACCCAGCAGCGCGATGATCGTGTCGAGACGCGTCGACTTGAGCAAGTGCTGCTCCTCGAGAAATCTCCACGTGATCTGCGGCGGCGCCGGCGTCGCCCAGCCGTGCTCGAACATCTCGATGCGGTAGGTCTGCTCCCCTCGATCCCAGTGAAAGAACGACAGGCTCGACAACACGGCGCGACGCTCGTCTTCGTTCAAGTCGAGCAGCGACCACGGCACGCGATGACCGATTTCAACGGAAAGCGAGTGCGCCACGGCGGCCACATACACGGCTTGCGCGACATCAGGGCGCAGCGACGTGGCGGCCTCGCCGGCCGGCGGCGTCATGGCATTCGGCGCCGGATCCGCGAGTGCGACCGGCGTGCCCGCCTGCTCGGCATCGAACGCGGCCCACAGACGCCGGCGCATCGCGTCGGGCCACACCGAATACGGCAGCGGCTGACGGCCGTCGTGCCAAATCATCTGACCGGCAATCGACGGACGCGCGCGCAGCCAGGCGTCGAGCGCATGCGCGCCACCCGAGGGCAGTGCGGGCACCGTCACGATCACCCGGCCCGACGCGAGTTGATGCGGCACGGTGCCGACGACACGCACCGACCACTCCTGCCCTCGCGCCAGGGTGTCGCGCGTGGCCACGACGTCGAACTCGGTCGCGCCCGTGAACTGCGTGTTGAACACCGGCGACGTGCCGGCCATCACCATCACGCCAAGCCGCTCCGCTCCGGCCGTGCGTTCGAGCCGTATGTGAATCGTGCCGGGCGCCACGACGGGAAACGCCACCTCCGCGCGCGCGGCATGTCCCACCGCCAAACGGAAGTCGCCGATCACCACCTCGGCGGCAAACGCGCGACCGAAGGGCGCAGCCAATACCGCACACACGGCAAAGAATCGAAATACGCTCTGTGTCATCTCGAAGACCCCGGTAATAGTAAGCGCGGAAGTCTGATGATGCCGCGCTCGGGGCTGCTATGCTCCCGCCATGCGATCAGTTGTGGTGACCGGCGCCTCCACGGGCATCGGCCGCGCGGCGGTGGCGCGGGCGGTGCACGAAGCCGCGCATGTGTTTCCCACCGTGCGCAAGGCGGATGACGCCGCGGGACTCAGCGCGGAGTTCGGCGATCACGTCACGCCGCTGGTCATGGACGTGACTGATGAGTCCGCCATCGCCGCTGCGGCCGCGACGGTAAGCCGTTGGCTGAAGGGCGCCACATTGTTCGGCCTCGTCAACAATGCCGGAGTCGCGGTGCCTGGTCCGTTGCCGCATCTCACGACCGATGAGCTGCGCGCGCAGTTCGAGACGAATCTGTTCGGCGTGCATGCGGTGACGCGCGCGTTCCTGCCGCTGCTCGGCGCGGACCGGGCGCGGACGGGCGAACCAGGCCGCATCGTGATGATTTCGTCGATCGCCGGTCGCGGCGGCAGTCCATTTGTCGGCGCCTACGCGGCGTCAAAGCATGCACTCGAGGGCTACACGCAGAGTCTGCGCCGCGAGCTGATGCTGCACGGCATCCGCGTGATCGTCATCGCGCCCGGAAGCGTGGCGACGCCGATCTGGGACAAAGCCGAGTCGGCCGGGCTCGAGCGCTTTGCCGAGACGCCGTTCGGATCAGCGTCAAAAATGGTGACGAACTACATGCTCGACCGCGGCCGCGCGGGTCTGCCGGCCGAGACCATCGCCGACGCGATCTGGACGGCACTCACCGCCGCGAATCCCAGACAGCGCGTGACCCTCCTGCGCAGCAAGCTGCTGAGTTACACACTGCCGCGCCTGCTGCCGGACGCCGTCGTCGATCGCATCATCGCGAAGAAGCTTGGACTCGTGCGCAAATAGGTCGCGGCAGGTCGCTCAGACCTCCAGCACAACCTTGCCCATGCTCGCGCCGCTCTGCAGGTAGCGCATCGCGTCGTGCGCGTCCGCAAACGCGAAGCGTCGGCCCACGAGCGGCGGCTCGGTGATGAGTGCATCGAGCGCGTCGAAGGAACCCAGCAACTGATCGGCGCGATCCCACAGCCAGATCAGGTTGAAGCCCATCACGCTGCGGTTGTCGCTGACCATCTGCAACGGATCGATGCGCGGACGTCGCAGGTAGCTGAGCGCGAGATGCAGGTAGTTGGGTCGGGCGCCACCCGTCATGAAGTCCGCCGCGCCGTAGACGACGAGCCGGCCCTCGGGGTTGAGACGATCGTAGGCTGGCTTGAAGTAGGGGCCCGATACGGCGTCGAAGACCACGTCGAATCCCTTGCCGCCGATCGCCGCGAGCGCGCGATCGAGATCGGCGCCCCACGTCTTTGCATCGCGCACGACGACGTGCGCCGCCGGCACGCCACGATGCTCGACGAGCCAGTGACGTTTGGTCTCGCTCCCCACGGTCGCAATCGTGCGCGCGCCCATCGCGTTGAGAATGGCCAGCGCGTTGAGCCCGACGCCGCCAGCCGCGGACTGCAGCAGGACCACATCGTCCGGCTCGAGCGCGCCGAGCTTTACAAGTCCGTACCAGGCCGTCAGTCCCTGCACCGGAAACGCCGCCGCCTCCGCGAAGTCCCATCCGGATCGGATCGGCCTCAGAAACTGCAGCGGCGTGTTGATCGCGGTGGCGTAACCGCCAAAGCGCGTCAGTCCGACGACGCGATCGCCGACGCGGAAGGGGGAGGGCGTGCCCGCGTTCGAGACTGCCGGCCCAAGCGCTTCCACCACGCCAGAAAACTCGAGACCGGGAACGAACGAGCCCTTGGGCGTGGCGGAGTAGAGGCCGAGGCACGCAAAGACGTCGGCGAAGTTGAGCCCAACGGCCTTGACGGCGACACGCGCTTCGCCGGGGCCGGGCTCGGGAATCTCTTCCGTTCGGCGCGTCAGCCGATCGAGCGATCCTGCGCGATCGATGCGCCAGACGTCACGCGCGGGCACTGGACAGTCCATTAGGCTGGTCGGGCACCGGCGGAGTGTATCCCGAGCGACGGGTTTGGAGAGGGGTGCTATTTGTAAATATGATTTTCAATTAACACCCCACGTTTGATACCCTGTCCGTCATGGACCGGCTGCTCGCCCGCCCCCTCCGTCGTCTGGCCGGCCGGCACCCGGTCGTGACGGTGACCGGTCCGCGCCAGTCGGGCAAGACCACGCTCTGCCGCGCCGTGTTTCCGCGCACGCCGTACGTCTCGCTCGAACCGCCGGATCAGCGGGAGCTGGCGCGTGACGATCCGCGGGCCTTTCTGGCGCGCTACCCGAAGGGGGCGGTCATCGATGAAGTGCAGCGGGTGCCGGAGCTGTTGTCCTACGTGCAGGAGCGCGTGGATCACGACCGCCGGGCGGGGCAGTTCATCCTGACCGGATCTCGGCAACTCGGCCTCGTCGCCGCGGTCTCCCAGACGCTGGCCGGCCGCACCGCGCTGCTGCAGTTGCTGCCGCTGGACCTGACCGAGATTCAGCGGTTTCCGAAACCCCCTGTCGATCTGTGGACGCTGATCTGGACGGGCGGCTATCCCCGCATCTACGACCGGCGGCTGCCGGCCGACGAGTGGCTGTCGAGTTACATGGCGACCTACGTCGAGCGGGACGTGCGCCAACTAGTCAACGTGACCGATCTCGTGGCGTTTCAGACCTTCGTGCGGCTGTGCGCCGGCCGAGTGGGTCAACTGGTCAATGCGTCCGCGCTCGGTGCCGACGCCGGGATCACCCACCCGACGTCGCGTGCCTGGTTGTCCGTGCTCGAAACGAGCTTCATCACGTTTCGGCTGCCGCCGCTCCATCGGAACGTGACCAAGCGCCTCGTCAAGACACCCAAGCTCTATTTCTACGACACGGGCCTGCTCTGCTGGGCGCTGGGCATTCGGACGCCGCAGCAACTCGAGGCCCATCCGCTTCGCGGCGCGATCTTCGAGTGCTGGGTGGTCTCCGAGATCATGAAATACCACACGCATCGAGGCGTCATCCCTCGGTTCTCGTTCTTCCGCGACCAGAAGGGCCACGAGTGTGATCTGGTGATCGAGCAGGGGGACCGCGTGATGGCCGTCGAAATCAAATCCGGGCAAACGGTGGCGTCCGATACGTTTGCCGCACTCTCCCGTGTGGTGGATGATCTTCGCGCCGCGCCCGGTGGTGCGATCGACGTCGCGCCGGTGGTCGTCTATGGCGGCCGCGAATCGCATCACCGCACGGCCGCGCGTCAGTTGTCGTGGCGTGATATCCATACTGTGGACTGGACCGGCGCGCGCGCAGCGCGGCGCAACACCCCATGAACATCATCCGCATCGACGACGGGCACGATGCGCGAGTGTCGGACTACGCCGGCGTCGCTGAGCCGGCGCTGTTGCGCGAACGGGGGCTGCTCATCGCCGAAGGGCGATTTGTCGTGCGTCGCCTGCTCGAATCGACGCGCCTCACCACCCGATCTCTGCTGGTCAACGAAGCCGCGCTGAACGGACTCGGCGACATCCTCGCGCGCGCCGATCCGAGCGTCGCGATCTACGTCGCGTCGCCCGCGGTCATCACCGCGGCGACCGGATTCAACATGCATCGCGGGTGTCTCGCGGTCGCCGAACGGCCCGCCGACCTGTCGCTGGCGTCCGTGCTCGCCGCCAGCCCCTTCGTCGTCGTCCTCGAACGCGTCGTCGATCCCGACAACGTCGGATCGGTGTTTCGCAGTGCGGAGGCCTTTGGCGTCGATGCCGTGCTGCTCAGTCCGGGCTGCAGCGACCCGTTCTACCGCAAGGCCATCCGGACGTCGTCTGGCGCGGCGCTGGTGGTGCCGTTTGCCGCGGCCGCGCCGTGGCCGGATGCGCTCGATGACCTGCGGGCGCAGGGGTTTCTGATCGCGGCCTTGACGCCGGACGGCGGAGCGATGGACATCGGTGCGTTCGTCGCCACCCCGGACGTTCGAGGCCGGATCGCGGTCCTGCTGGGCACGGAGGGGCAGGGCCTGACCGAAGAGGCGCTCGCCCGCGCCGACGTCCGAGTCCGTATCCCCATGAGCGGCGCCCTCGATTCGCTCAACATCGCAACGGCCGCCGGCATCGCGCTGCACCGGCTCCATGAGGCCCGCCGGCCGCGATAGTATTTGCCGTGACCCTTATGTCCAGAAAACTCCTCGTGCTTTCCGCCCTGTTCGTCGGCGCGCTGAATCTCTCGGCGCAGGTCGCGTCTCCGGCTGCAGATGACCTCAACACCGTCTTCAAACCCGTAAAGTGGCGCTCGATCGGGCCCTTTCGCGGCGGACGCGCGAACGCCGGCACCGGCGTGATCGGTGACCCGAAGACCTATTACATGGGCACCACCGGCGGCGGCCTGTGGAAGACCGAGGACAGCGGCCTCAACTGGCGGAACATCTCCGACGGCTTCTTCAAGACCGGCACGATCGGCGCCATCGCCGTGGCCGAGAGCGACCCGAACGTGGTCTACGTTGGCACGGGCGAACACGCGATTCGCGGCGTGATGACACACGACGGCGACGGGATGTATCGCTCGACCGATGCGGGGAAGACCTGGAAGAAGATCGGTCTGGATCTCAGCCAGCACATTTCGCGCGTGATCGTGCATCCGAAGAACCCCGACGTCGTCTACGTCGCCGCGCAGGGCGCGCTCTACAGCCCATCGCAGGAGCGCGGCGTGTTCAAGTCCATCGACGGCGGCGCGACGTGGAAGAAAGTCCTCTACGTGGACGACAAGACCGGCGCGGCGGAACTCTCGATGGACGCGACCAACCCGCGGATCATGTACGCGGCGATGTGGGAGCACGGCCGCCTGCCGTGGAAGGTCATCAGCGGCGGCCCCGGCAGCGGCCTTTACAAGTCCACCGATGCCGGCGACACGTGGGAAAAGATGACGAAGGGTCTGCCCGAGGAAATGGGCAAGATGGCCATCGCCGTCAGCCGCTCGAATCCGGAAAAAGTCTACGCGCTGATCGAAAGCGACTCGAACAAGGACGATCGCGGCCTCTACGTGTCGAGCAACGCCGGCAAGAGCTGGAGCAAGGTCACGAGCGAGCCGCGCCTCGTGCAGCGCGCGTGGTACTACATCGAGCTGTTCATCGATCCGAAGAACGAGAACACGATCTACGTCCTGAGCGCGCCGGCGTTGCGTTCGAATGACGGCGGCAAGACGTGGGAGACGCTCTCCGGCACGCACGGCGACTATCACGACCTCTGGATCAATCCCGACAACTCGAACAACTTCATCATCTCGAACGACGGCGGGTCGGCGATCACCTTCGACAAGGGCCGGAGCTTCAGCACGCAGAGCACCATGCCGACGGGGCAGTTCTACCGCATCAACGTCGACAACCAGTTCCCGTACCGCATCTACGGCGGCCAGCAGGACAACTCGTCGGTGTCGATCGCGAGCCGTGAACTCGGCGCCGGCGGCATCAGCGCCGCGGCCTGGACGTCGTCGGCCGGCGGCGAAAGCGCGTTCCTGGCGTTCGATCCCGACAATCCGCGATTCGTCATGGGCGGCAGCTACCAGGGCACGATCGAAGTGGTCGATACCAAGGCCGTGGCGGCCACCAACATCATGGCGGCCCCGATCCAGTACCTCGGCATGGATGCCAAGGACATGAAGTACCGCTACAACTGGAGCGCGCCGATCATCTGGAGCAAACACGAGCCGGGCACGTACTACCACGGCGCGCAGTACCTGCTGAAGACGTCGGACATGGGCAAGACGTGGAAGGAAGTGTCGCCCGACCTCACGCGCAACGAGAAAGACAAACAGGGCAAGGGCGGCGGTCCGTACACCAACGAGGCCGTCGGCGCGGAGAACTACGGCACGCTCGCCTACATTGTCGAATCGCCGCTCGAGAAGGGCGTGATCTGGACGGGGAGCGACGACGGGTTCGTGCAGTTGACGCGCGACGGCGGGGCGACGTGGAAGAACGTCACGCCGAAGGGCCTTGCCGAGTGCCTCATCAACGCCATCGAGGTGTCGCCGTTCGACAAGGCCACCGCCTACATCGCCACCACGCGCTACAAGTTCAACGACCACGCGCCGGGCCTGTACAAGACCACCGACTACGGCGCCACGTGGACGAAGATCGACAACGGGATTCCGGCGAATGCGTTCACGCGAGTGGTTCGGGAAGACGATGTCCGTCGCGACCTGCTGTACGCCGGCACGGAACGGGGCGTCTTCCTCTCATGGAATGGCGGCAAGGACTGGTCGTCGTTTCAGCTGAATCTACCGGTGGCGCCGATCACCGACTTGAAGGTGTACAAGGGCAACCTGATCGCCGCCACGTCGGGACGCGCCTTCTGGATCCTCGACGACCTGTCCGTGATCCGCCAGTACAAGAAGGACGCGCCGGCGTTCTCGATCTCTCAGCCGACCAACGCGTATCTGGCCAACGGCGGCAGCGAACTCGATGACACGAACGAAGACTTCACCGGCGCGAACAGGGCGCGCGGCGTGAATCCGGCCAACGGCATCGTGCTCTATTACCACTTGCCGGAGTTGAAGAAGACCGACGAGATCACGCTCGAGGTGGCTGACGCCGACGGCAAGGTCGTGCGTACGTTCTCGTCGAAGAAGGCCGACTTCAAGAAGTGGGATGGCGGTCCCGGCGCGGAGCCCACGCTCGACAAGTCCGCGGGATTGAACCGCTTCGTGTGGGACATGCGCCATCCGACGATGCCCGGCGTGCCGGGCGTGTACATCGAAGCCGGCTACGACGGGCACAAGGCGATTCCGGGCAAGTACCGTTTCACATTGAAGGCAGGCGGCCAGACGCTGGTGACACAGGCAGAGATTCTGCCGAACCCGCTCTACACAACGAGCGCCGCAGCCTACAAGGAATACGACGCGGTCATGTCGCGGATGGAAGGCGCGGTGACCGCCATCCACAAGATCGTCAACAACCTCTACGACAAGCAGATTCAGCTCGAGGCCGTCCTCGCGGGGTTGCCGGCGGAAGAGAAGTTCGCCGCCGTGAAACGCGATGGCGATGCGCTGCTCAAGAAGATGAAGGCGTGGGATGAAGATCTGGTGCAGCGGAAATCGAAGGCGTACGACGACGTGGAGAACTTCGTCAACAAGTTCTCGGCGAATTACCTGTTCCTGATCAACCAGACGGAAAGCGATCTGCCGCGCGTCAATCAGTCGTCGATCGATCTGGACGAAACGCTGAACAAGCAGTGGAACCAGTTGAAGGTCCGGTCCGATGAAATGCTGACGAAGGATCTCCCCTCGCTGAACAAGCGGTTGTGGGATCTGGGGGTCGGCGCGATCTGGAAGGACTAGCAGCAAGCGTGCGCGGCCGACAGGCGCCCCTGTCGGCCGAGCACGGCAACACGCGTTCTACTTCTTCGCCATCGTCATGAACGTGAGCTTGAAGCCGTCGGGATCGTTGATCGAAAACGTCCGCATGCCCCAGCCGTCCGCAGGCCCAGACTCGAGCACACCGCCGCGCGACGTGATTGCGTTGGCGTAGGCGTCGATATCCGGTCCGGTCATGATGTACATGCGCGTGCCCTGACCCTTCGCGCGATCGCGACCCATCTTCCAGTCGTCCTGGCCGATGTTCATGACCACACTGCCGGAACCGATCTGGGCTCCATGGAACTGGCCCTCGTGTTCCCAGCGCTCGATCACCGTGAAGCCGAGCACGTCGCAGTACCACGCGACGCTCTTCGCCGCGTCGTTCGCCGTGAACCCCGGCGCGACGGCCATCAGCGCGTGACCCTTGGGGGCTTTCGCGACCGGCTTGGCCGTCTTGCGCTTCGCCGTCGTCTGCTTGGCCGCCGGTTTCTTCGGGGCCGGCTTCTTCGCGGCCTTCTTCACGGGCTTCGTGTTCGTCTTCTTCTTTGTCTTCTTTGTCTTCTTTGTCTTCTTTGTCTTCTTTGCCATCGATCAGTCTCCCTGTAGTGGAACGAATTCGCCTCGTGATTATAGAGGGTGAGA
Organism: uncultured Solibacteraceae bacterium; assembly: GCA_964355365.1. GTDB lineage: Bacteria > Acidobacteriota > Vicinamibacteria > Vicinamibacterales > SCN-69-37 > SCUN01. The sequence goes on from CAYHEX010000045.1 coordinate 10,393, forward strand.
CTCAACCTCGACGCTGGCGAGTTCAAGAGCTTTCAACATGGGGGGCCATGGAGAGCCATGGGGAAGATCAACACCAACACCGGACCAACACCAACACCGACAGATTTTCGAAGAGCTCTTTGAAAGCCTGTGGGGGCGGTGTTGTTCTTGGTTTTCCCCATGGTTCCCCATGGCCCCCCATGTTGAGCGCTCGGGCCCTAGCGGACGCGGTAGAGCCCGATCAGTTGATCGGAGAGGAATCGCGTCAGCGCTTTTGGCAGGGCGTCGAGAACGGCCTCTGCCACGCGCTGGGCGGCGAAGACGGCGGGATGATTGTGGAACGGTGACCCGTAAAAGAGCGCGCCGCGCTCGAAGTCCACCAGCTCCAGTCCCTCGGTTGTAAACAGCGCTTCCCACTCGTCGATGCGACGAATGCCGATGTGGCCGTAGTAGTTGAAGGTGTTCCCCTCCGCATCCGTGATGGTCTCCGGCGTCTCTCGCAGCGCGAGGCGATTGGCCTCACGGCGCGCCCGGCTGTAGAACGAGCGCTGAAAGACATTCGGCTCGTTCGGTGTGGTCACGAGCACATGGCCGTTGGGGCGCAGCACGCGCCGCCATTCGGCGATGAATGGCATCGGGTCCGGCATGTGCTCGAGCACTTCCGAGCAGTAGATGACGTCCACGGAGTGGTCCGGTAGGGGAATTACGCGGGTGAACTCGCCGCGGATCAACTCTACCGTGCGGGACGCCCGATCCATGCGCCGACGCGCCAGATCGAGGCTGTTCACGTGCGCGTCGACGCCAATGACGCGCCAGTCGTGGGCTGCGGCGCCCGTGGCCTCGAATTGCTGCAGCGCGAGCACGAAGCGCCACAAGTCCGTCGCCCAGCCGCACCCCAGGTCGGCAAACACCCTCGGGCCCGGCGCGGGTGCCGGCGCGGCGAACTCGCAGTGCCGCGACAGCAGACGAAGGCTGAGCTCGCGCTTCCGATGCCAGAAATAGCTCAGCGCCGGCGCCCCCGGGACGTCGTTGAGAATATCGGTTTCGTATGGATCCGGAGCCATGTGGCCGGGTGATTATATGGGCTGTGCGCACTCGTCATTGGGCCATCTGCCTCTCCCTGTTGATCTCCGTCGCCACAATTGCCGCCAGTCCGCAGTCCGTGTTGCCCGCGGCGCCCGGTGTGCGCGTGTGGCAAGACACGCTGACGCTGCCGACGTACGAGGAAGGCCTGCCGGATCCCAATCCGCCGTTCGATCTGTTTGCCACAACGACGCGCTACAACTACCCGTACACGCTGCGGATGAACACGACGGGCAAGAGCGCGCCGCACGCGTGGCGCACGCTCAATCTCGAGAACGCGTACCTGAAGTGCGTGGTGCTGCCGGACCTCGGCGGGCATCTGTATAGCTGCACCGACAAGATCAACCACCGGGAGATGTTCTACGCGAACCCGTCGATCAAGTTCGCGCAGATCGCGTATCGCGGCGCGTGGACGGCGCTCGGCATCGAGTTCAACTTTCCCGTGTCGCACAACTGGATGACGGCGTCGCCGGTGGATTTCGCGACGACGACGAACGCGGATGGCAGCGCGTCGGCGTGGATCGGCAACATCGACCGACCGTACGGCATGGCGTGGCGCGTTGAGCTGCGGATGCAGCCCGCCACCGCCGCGCTCGAGCAGCACACGACGCTCTACAACCGCAGCGACACGCGGCATCGCTTCTACTGGTGGACGAACGCCGGTGTGCAGGTGGACGACGACAGCCGGATCATCTATCCGATGACGCACACGGCGTCGCACGGCTTCGCCGATGTCGATACGTGGCCGATCGATTCGAAGGGCACCGACAACTCCATCGTCGGCAACCACAAGTTCGGACCCGTGTCGCGCTTCAGCTACGGGAGCCGCGAGCCGTACATGGCGGTGTATCACCCGAAGACGAACTCCGGCGTCGTGCACTACGCCTCGCCGGTGGATCTGCCGTCGAAGAAGATCTGGTCGTGGGGCAGCAATCCAGACGGACTTGATTGGCGCAAGGCGCTGTCCGACAACAACAGCGCGTATGTGGAGATTCAGGCCGGCATCTTCCGCAATCAGGAAACCTACGGATTCCTCGAACCGCAGGATTCGATTCGCTTCACCGAGTACTGGCTCCCGATTCGCAATCTCGGCGGCGTGTCCCGCGCCAACGCCGACGCCGCAATGAATCTGACAACGACGCGCGCGCCCCAGGCCGGCGCGACGACGTCGTTGAGCCTGGCGCTCAACGTGGCTCGCGCGTATCCCAACGCGACTGTGACAGTGTCCGGCCGGGGCCAGACGGTTGCGGCGTGGCCGGTCTCGTTGACGCCTGCGACGACATTCACGAAGTCGATCGCGAGTCTCCCGGGAATCGTGCGCTATACGGTGACGGTGAAAGACGCGGCCGGGCGCGTCGTGATCGAGCACACCGAGAACACCTACGACATCGCGCCGTCGGGCGAGATGCACACCGGCAAGCAGCCGGTGTTCGCGCTGCCGGCGGCGGATCAGCGCAGTGACGGCGACTGGTTGACGGCGGGGACGCAGCAGGAACTGGACGGCCAGCGCATTCCCGCGCTCACCACGTATCGCGACGGTCTCCGCAAGTTTCCGAACAGCCTGCCGCTGATGAAGGCCGCCGGCCGTGTTGCCGTCGATCTCAAGCAGTTCGATGCCGCCGCGCTGCTGATCGAAGAGGCGCTCGCCATCGACAACCGCGACCTGGAGATGTGGTACTACGCCGGCCTCGAGCGTGCCTGGCGTGGCGACGTGCGCGGCGCGCGTGTGGCCTGGGAACAGTCGCAGAGTTACGGCGCCTTCCGAACGGCGTCGCTGCTGCAGCTCGCGTCGCTCGAAGCGCGGAGCGGAGACAAGGCCCGCGCGGAAGCGCTGCTGAGCAAGATCGGCGCGGATCCGGTGGCGTCGACGCGGGCCGGCGGCGTCCACGTGGCGCTGTGGCGCGCGCTCGGCAGGCCCGAAAAGGCGAAAACGTTGCTCGCACCGCTGCTCAAGGACGACCCGACCAACAATCTGCTGCGCGTAGAGAACGTCAAGCTCGGGCGTGTTGACGACGCGCTGTGGCGGCACCTCGCAGGCGATCCGGAGAGGATCATCGAGGTGGCGGTGGACTACATCCGCGCCGGCCTGTATCAGGACGCGATTGACATCCTCGGCCGCACCTATCCTAGCGGCGTGGGCGTCGTCGCTGGAGTCGGAATGCACCGGCCGGAAGCGTATCCATTGATTACCTACTACCGAGGCTACGCGAAGCGCATGCTTGGGCAGGACCCGCGAACGGACTTCGAGGCCGCGTCGAAGATGCCGGCGACGTACGCGTTTCCGAACCGGCCCGACACGCTCGGTGTGCTGAGAGCAGCGATCGAGGCGAACGTGAACGACGCGACCGCGCATTTCCTGCTCGGGTCGCTGTATCTGTCGGGCGGCATGTCGGGCGCGGCGATCGGGGAGTGGGAGAGAACGCGTGAGTTGAATCCCCGGCTGCCCGTGCTGCATTGGGATTTGGGCAACACTGTGCTGGCCACCGGCGGAGATCCGGAGCGAGCGATCGCGCTGTTCACCGAGGGAACGACGGTGGACCCGAACAACGTCGGGCTCTACTACGGGCTCGACGCCGCGATGATGAAAGCGAATCGCCCGGCCGCGGATCGTGCGAACGCGCTGCTGAGTTATCCCGATCAGGCGAACGCACCGGCGACGTTGATCTACAAGCTGGCGATCGCCCTCGCGGAAGCAAAGCGATTCGATGAAGCCGACCGCCTGTTCGTTGGTCGCTTCTTCCCTCGCAACGAGGGCGGCATCAACGTGCGGCAGATCTACCTCGAAGTGAAAGTGCGACGCGCTGGAGCGCTAGCGTCGGGCGGCCAATGCGCCGCGGCGCTCGACCTGATGAATCACGTGACGGACGTCGTGCCGGGCCTGCCGTTCACAAACGATGGCCTGGACGCGTTTCTCGCATCACCCAGATTCCGGCAGATGATCGGTGACGCACAGAAGCCCTGCCGCACCGGGAGCACACGATGACCGTTCGAGTTGGAAGAGCTGTTCTTGTCAGCATGATCGTCGGCCAGTCGAT
>CAYHEX010000045.1:14589-19126 GCA_964355365.1 uncultured Solibacteraceae bacterium
TGACCGTTCGAGTTGGAAGAGCTGTTCTTGTCAGCATGATCGTCGGCCAGTCGATGTGGCTCAGCGGCGCTGCGGCACCGATCGATGCGATGCCCTTAGCGCCGGCGGCGGAGGCGCGGTACACCATCGGCTCATGGGTGCCCGACACGCTCGGCAATCAGCGCGCGGTGGTGAAGGCCACGGTGACGGCCGACGCGATTGGTGTGCGGCTGCCATGGCGCCGCCGGGATCTGAATCCCGACCAGAAGAACCTCATCGTGGTCGACGCCTCGACGGATACGGTCGTGAAGAACGTCGCGCGCGTGAGCATTACGCGCGAAGCCGGCGACATCGTCTTTCAGCCGAGGACCGTGCCGGGCGATTACTACATCTACTACCTGCCGATCGCGGGCAACGTGAAGACGAGCTACCCGAAGGTGACGTATCCCACGCCGGAGAAGACGGCGGAGGACGCGTGGCTGTCGCGCAACGGACTCACCACGCCCGCGCTCGCGCTGAAGAAGTGGCCGTCGCTGCCGCAGGCCACGTTCGTTGAGTTTCAGGCCGTGGATGACCTCAACAACATGTATCCAATGGAAGTGATTGCGACAGGCGCCGAGATGCGCGCGCTGTTGGCCTCCAATCTCGCATCAACGCTGTTATTTCCCGAAGACCGCCAGTACTCGATCCGAATGACCGACGACCTACCGCAGCGCTGGGTCCTCAAGGGCGCGAACAAGCCGTTCGCGGGGACGGCGCAACGCGGCGAATTCTACGCGTTTCAGGTCGGCGTATTCGCCGCGCGAGCCGCGGTCAACGACGTGGCTGTGCAATTCAGTGGGCTGAAGTCGACCGCTGGGGCGGTGCTGGTGCCTGCCACCGGCTTGAAGAGCTTCAATCAGGGCGGCGTGGATTCTGCCGGTCAGCCATTCACGCGACCGCTGACAGTGGCCAGGGGCAAAGTGCAGGCGATGTGGTTCGGCGTGCAGGTCCCGGAAAGCGCTGCGCCCGGAACTTACGCCGGCACGGTGACCATCACGCCGAAGGGGCAGGCGCCGACGCCGATTCGCGTCGCGCTGACGGTGTCATCGACCGTGATCAACGCGGCCGGCGACGACAACCCCTCCGCGATGTCGCGGCTGCGCTGGCTCGACTCGACGCTCGCGGAAGACGACGGCCTCGTGAAGCCGTACACGGCGATGACGGTGGAGGGCAACACCATCAGCGTGCTGGGCCGGCGCGTCACCATCGGCGCCAACGGTCTGCCCGACAACATCCAGAGCCAGTTCTCGGTGGAGATGACGAGCATCTCCGGCGCTCGTCGCGAGATCCTCGCCGCGCCGATGGCGCTGACCATCGAGAGCCGCAATCCCGCGCTGACGCGATGGACGCCCACGCAGACGACGTTCACGAAGAAGGCGGCGGGCGCCGTTGCGTGGCAGACGTCGAGCACCGCAGGCCCCGTGACGATGGCCACGCAGGCGCAGATGGAGTTCGACGGCAACATCGAATACACCGTGAAGCTCACGTCGCGGCAGGTCGTGGCCATCGACGACGTGCACCTGGACATTCCGATCACGAGGGACGTGGCGAAGTACATGCTCGGGTTCGGTCAGAAGGGCGGACTGCGGCCCGGCGCGCTCGACTGGAAATGGGACGTGAAGAACAACCAGGACGGCGCGTGGCTCGGCGATGTGAACGCCGGTCTGCAGTTCAGCTTGAAAGACGAGAAGTACGTCCGCCCGCTCAACACGAACTTCTACACGCTCAAGCCGCTCGTGATGCCTGCGTCGTGGGCGAACGGCGGCAAGGGTGGCTGCCGGTTGATCGAAGAGGGCGACGCGTATGTGGCCCGGTGCTACAGCGGCGCGCGGACGATGAAGCCGGGTGATGCGCCGGTGTATTTCAACTTCCGCCTGCTCGTCACGCCGTTCAAGCCGATCGACACCAAGACGCAGTTCGCGACGCGGTACTTCCACGCCTACAAGCCGGTGGACGAAGTGATCGCGAGCGGCGGCAACACCATCAACATTCATCACGCGAACGAGATCAATCCCTTCATCAACTATCCGTTCCTGCGTCCCGCCGAGATGAAGAAGTACGTGGACGAGGCGCACGCCAAGGGCCTGAAAGTGAAGATCTACTACACCGTGCGCGAACTCACCAATCACGCGCCCGAGCTGTACGCGTTGCTGAGTCTGGGCCACGAAGTCCTCGCGCCGGGGCCCGGCGGCGGCTACTCGTTTCTGCAGGAACACGCGGGCACCGACTACATCGCCGGCTGGTTCGTCCCCGCGCTAAAGGACGTCGCCATCGTCACGAGCGGCGTCTCGCGCTGGCACAACTTCTACGTCGAGGGTCTTGCGTGGCTCGTGAAGAACGTCGAGATCGACGGGCTCTACATTGATGACGTCGCGTTCGATCGCTTCACGATGAAGCGCGTGCGCAAGGTGCTCGAGCGCGGACGGCCGCAGGCGTTGATCGATCTGCACTCGGCGAATCAGTTCAACGTGCGCGACGGCTTCGCCAACAGCGCGAACCTCTACATGGAGCACTTTCCGTATCTGGATCGGCTGTGGTTCGGTGAGTACTTCGACTACAACTCGGCGCCGGACTTCTGGATGACGGAGGTGGCCGGCATCCCGTTCGGCCTCATGAGCGAGATGCTGCAGGACGGCGGCAATGCGTGGCGCGGGATGGTGTTCGGCATGACCGCGCGGATGCCGCGCGTGGACATGCGGCCGATGTGGAAGGCGTGGGACGACTTCGGCATCGCCGACAGCCGCATGATCGGCTACTGGGTGCCGTCATCGCCGGTGAAGACCAACAATCCGAACGTGCTCGCCACGGTGTATCAGCGCGAAGGTAGAACGCTCGTCGCGCTCGCGAGTTGGGCGAAGGACGCCGTGACCGTGAAGCTCGACATCGACTGGCGCGCGCTCGGTCTTGATCCGGCCACCGCGAAGATCACCGCGCCGGCGATTCAAGACTTCCAGCCGGCGATGACGCTGAAACCGGGCGACGACATCACCATCGCGCCAGGCAAGGGCTGGCTGGTGGTGCTCTCGCGCTGAGGGCGACGTCGTCGCGATCAGCCGGCGAGGTGCGCGGGCGGCGCTCGACGCTACTCCAGCGCCAGCCATCTCCGCAGGGCATCGTCGACTGTGTGCAGCTCGTCGATGCCGCACCGGCCGATTCCCTTCGCGATCGACGAACGTGGCACGCTGAGGATCTTGTCGACCATCACCTGCGAGGGCGCGCGGAGTCCGGTGCGCGTGCCGGGCGGCACAGACACGCGAAAGAGCGGTGCGTCGATGCACTCGGACGTGATCGGGCACACCGTCAGGCTCGCGTGTGTGTCGTTGAACACGTCGGCCTGGACGACGAGCGCCGGGCGCGGCTTGCCGGAGTAGGCGCCCTTCACCGCGACGACGACGATGTCGCCGCGGGTCACTTCCAGCCTCTGAGGTCGGCGGCCCTGGTGATGAACTCGGACACATCGTGTTCGGATGCGTGCTTACTCGCGCGGCGCGACTGCCGGCGCGCTTCGGCGGCGGGGTCTTCGAGTGCGGGTCCAGTGGCCAGCGCGGCTTCGAGAATAGCCCGCGCGGTCTCGCTGCGCGTGCGCCGACTCGTGCGCGCCAGGCGCGCGAGCCGGCGGCTGAGTTCCGGCGCGATCCGAATGGTCAGCACCGTGGACGAGGGCGACGTGCTGTCGGGCATGTATACAGTATACGTCGTCAGGACGGATGTCGCCCTGTGTGATTACACGCCCACAGCGCGCAGCACGCGGATGTACAGCCCCTGCCACCACGGCACGGCGTAGCGCAGGCGCGGCCTCGCCGCCTCGGCCGCCTTCACCATCGTCGCCACGACCTGCTCGATCTTCGAGCTCTGCAGGCCCATCACGATCCCTTCGTTCTTTGCGATGAAGTCCTTCCGGTCGCGATAGATCGAGTCGGGCGTCATCCAGCTGTACTTCGTCGCGATCTGCGCCTCGTTGAAGCCCGTGCCGAACGCTCCGGGCTCGATCATCGACACGCGGATGTTGAATGGCTTCAGCTCCACCGCCAGATCCGCGCCCGCGACCTCGAGCGCGAACTTCGTCATGCCGTACGGCGCCAGGAACGGAATTGGCATCCGGCCCGCGAGCGAGGTGACGATGATGATCGTGCCGCCGCCGCGACGGATGAGTTCCGGGACCGCGGACTGAATCATGCCGACCGTGCCGATCACATTGGTCTCGTGCGCGCGCCGAATGCGGTCGAGCGGTACTTCCGCCAGCGCGCCCGATTCGCCGACCGCCGCGTTGTTGATCAACACGTCGATGCCGCTGCCGGCGACCTGCCCGCGATCCGCTTCGTTCGTGATGTCGAGCTTCATGATCTTGAGCGTCACCCCCGCGGTTGCCGCATCGACGGCCAGCGCGTCAGCCTGCGGCTGGTTGTGCGTGGCGGCGATGACGTGATGCCCGCGCCGCGCCAACGCGAACGCGGTCTGCTTGCCGAAACCGGTGCCGGCCCCGGTGATCATGATCGTCTTGGGCATGGGGCATTGT
>CAYHEX010000046.1:0-18887 GCA_964355365.1 uncultured Solibacteraceae bacterium
AGATTGATGACCGGGCGGAGATTCGAATACAGGTCGAGCGCTTTTCGCAGCCCCACGTTCACGCTCGTGAATCCTTCGCCGACCGGAGTGGTGACGGGGCCTTTGAGCGCAACCCTGTTCTTGCGCACCGAGTCGAGCAACTCGAGGGGCAGCGTGTGGCCGGTCTTGTGAAAGGCGATCAGGCCTGCGTCCTGGTGGTCCCACTCGATCGAGACGCCGGCGGCGGCGATGATGCGCACGACCGCATCGCAGACTTCAGGGCCGATGCCGTCGCCGGGAATGAGCGTGAGCTGGTGGGTCATGGGGCTTTGATGTTAGCTGAGAAGGGCAAAGGGCAGAGGGCAAAGGGCAAAGGCGAGGTCAGAGGAAAAAGGGGAAAGGGCGGCTCGGCTGTTCTACCATCCCGTCATGCTCAGACTGGTTCTTCTGCTCATCGCGGCGTTGGCGATCCAGCAGCCGGCACCGCCGCTGCCGGGCGTGAACGTCGCGGTTCAGTTCTCAACGACCAGCGGTGTGATTGGCACCGCGGTGACCGTCGACCCGAAACCACCCGACTTCAAGTCGCCCACCGAAGTGATCGTCGGTCTCGAAACGACGCTCGGCCGCATCTTCATCGCTGTTGACACGAAACACGCGCCCCTCACCGCCGCGAACTTCCTGAAGTACGTCGACGCCGGCCTTTACGGCAACGGCCGCTTCCATCGCGCGACGCGGGCCGACAACTACACGCCGTCGCTGCCGAATCGCCCGATGATGAACATCATTCAGGGCGGCATCGACCCCACGCGGCGCGACAAGGGCTTTCCCGCGATTCCGCTCGAGCGCACGAGCGTGACGGGCATCAAACACCTGACCGGCGTGGTCTCGATGGCACGCGGCACGGGCGCCGACACGGCGACCTCTGATTTTTTTGTGCTGCTCGACGACCAGCCGTCGCTCGATTTCGGCGGTCTGCGGTTTGATGACGGGCAGGGTGGCGCAGCGTTCGGCCACGTCCTTTCCGGTCTCGATGTCGTCAGAAAGATCCAGCAACAGCCGGTCGATGGTCAGAATTTGACCCCGCCCGTCACGATTCGCGGCGCATGGCGCGTGGGGAGTTCGAAATGAAGCGTGGAATCTCGGTCGTTCTTCTCGGTGGCGTCGTTGTTGCGTGGGCGGCGCTGCCGCACGCACAGGCGCAGGTGCAGCCGCAAACGCCGGCGCAAGTCGTTGCGCCGGCCGCGGAGCCGTCGCTGCGCACAGTGCCCGCTCAACTGAGCGACGCCGAGTTCTGGACGATGCGCGACGCGATGTCGGAGCCTCCCGGCGAGTTCCGGTCCGAGAACCTCGTTTCGAACGAGACGATGTTTCAGTGGCCGATTCCTGAACTCGTGAAGACGGTGTCGCCGGGCGCGGTCTACATGGGCGTGGCGCCGGATCAGAACTTCACCTATCTCGCGGCCCTCAAACCGACGATGGCGTTCATCGTCGACATCCGTCGCGGCAACGTGCTGCAGCACCTGCTCTACAAAGCGCTGTTCGAAATGTCGGCCGATCGCGCGGAGTTTGCCGCGCGGCTGTTCTCGATGCCGAAGCCCGCGGGTATCACGGCGACATCGAATGCGCGCGAGTTGTTCGATGCCATCTACATCCAGAAGGCGGACCCGAAGCTCTTTGAGGCCAACAAGCGGGCGGTGCTCGATCGACTCGTGACGAAACACGGGTTCTCGCTGTCAGCGGCGGATCAGGAACAGCTGAACTGGATCTACAGCTGCTTCTACAATTTCGGACCTGACCTGACCTATCAAACGTGTGTGCCGCCGCCTGGTATTGGTGGTTTTGGCGGGGGCGGTGGTTTTGGCGGCCGCGGTGGCGGTGGCGGGCGCTTCGGCGGCGGTTTCGGCGGTGGCTTCGGCGGCGCGTTCCGCAGTTTTGCGGACATGCAGGTGCAGACCGATGCGGCCGGCGCGCAGCACGCCTATCTCGCGACCGAAGCGAACTACCAATGGATGAAGGGCTTCGAAGCGAAGAACCTGCTCGTGCCCGTGACCGGCGACTTCATGGGACCGAAGGCGATTCGCGCGGTCGGCACCTGGGTGCGCGAGCACGGCGCGATTGTCGGCACGTTCTACACATCCAACGTGGAGCAGTATCTGTTTCAGTCGACGACGTGGGGTAACTTCTACGGCAACGTGGCGACGTTGCCCCTCGACAACGGGAGCGTGTTCATCCGGTCGGTGCCGAGCAACAACGTGATGCCGGCGCAACCCGGCGCGCGCGCGGCGTCGATGTTGTGCTCGATCACGGATCTGGTGAAGGCGTTTGCCGCAGGGGAGATTCGCGGCTACAGCGACGTGATCCGGCTCTCGCGCCAGTAGGCGTTATTCTTTCGAGTCGAACCAGAACATCACGAGCGCGCCGGCGAAGGCCAGCGCGAGCAGGCCGTTCGACCACCCGTGTCGTTGGCCGAACTCGCGTTTGATCGGGCTGTCGTCGGGTAGCGACGCGATGGACGTGGGCGTTGAGGTTCGGATCTGGTCGATGCGCGGCTTGAGGACGAGCGCCGCGTATGACGACACGGCCAGCATCGCCACGATGAGACCGAGTTGAAGCTTGAAGCGGCGCGGCCGGGGCCCCAGTGCCGCCCGCGCGCCCAACAGCACGAACTGCAGACCGCCGGCAATCCAGAGCAGGTACTGGTAGCGCCAGAGCACGGCGCCAAAGACCTCGCCAGCGACCGTGCGCCCGGCGTCCGGGTCGAGCGATTGTAGTGTGGCGAACACCGCCGGGGCCGCGACGCCGCCCAGCACGGCGAGTCCGCCAATCCAGATCGCGGACAACAGCAGGGATACGAATCTCACTGGAGCCATGTTTTCACAGGCGGGCCCCTTCTGACTTTGTTTCTGCCTTCCGACTTTGTTTGCGCCTTCTCGCTTTGTTTCTGCCTTCTCGCTTTGTTTCTGCCTTCTCGCTTTGTTTCTGCCTTCTGCCTTTTGCCTTCTGCCTTTGTTAAACTGACCGCGCTTTGACCCATCAGACAACTTCAGACGCTGCCCAGGAACAACGCAATGCCGCCCTCATCGCGGCCTCGCCCATGCTGGGGGCGCGCTTCGAGTCGCGCGTGCTGCCCTTCACGCTCGATCCGGCGGCCGGCGGTTCGCTGACGAGCGCGCAGGAAACGCTCCTGGCCGCGCTCGAGAAAACTGCGGCGCAGATCGCGATCAAGTCCACCGCTTCGCTCGCGCGCGCCGGCGATATCGATCATCTCGGCGGCGGCCTCGACCTGATTCCCGCGCTGCTCATGACGCTGGCGAGCATCGACTACGACAACCGTCACTTCACGATCGAGCATGGGCACACGAGCATTGGCTACTACGCGGCGCTGACGGCGCTCGGCTTCCTCGACGAACCGCGCGTGATCGACGCGTTTCGGCGCAGCCTCGACATTGCGGGCCATGTCTCGTGGGTGCCCGGCGGCACGCAGCTCAGCTCGGGGCGCCTCGGCGCCATGGTGCCCGTCGGCACGGGACACGCGCTTGGCTTGCGGGCCACCAAGGGTGACCAGGCGATGGTGATCTGCCACACCGGTGACGCGGGTTGGGTGTCCGGGCAGGCGTTGAACGGCTTTCTCGCCGCGAGCCTGCACGGCGCGCCGATCACGTTCGTCATGCACCGCAACGGCATCCAGTTGTCGGGCACCACCGCGCACGTGCTCAATCGCGATCCGCGTCCGATCGTGACGAGCCTCGGCATCGAAGTGCTCGAGATTCCATCGATGCACGATCGCCGGGCGTTGTTTCAGGCGTATGCCGACGCGTTTCAACTCGGCCGCGCCGGTAAGCCGAGCCTGATCTACCCGTTGGGATACCGCTCGACGCCGGAGAAGAAGGTGACGCTCACGTCGTTCGGCGAGCAGTACGGCGTCAGCGTCGACGTGCGGCACTTCGCGGATGCACACAAGGTCGCGATGGACACCGACGTCTGGATCCCCGGCGCGTTGATGAGCTTCCGCGACGTGCACCCGATGATCGAGTGCCTCTTCTACGTGAACGGCCTCGCCGGCGGCGAAGCGCACCACGACGGCGGCATGAAGGGCCGCGATGCAGCGAAGGTGCTCGGCCACTCGATGATGCAACTGACGTCGGATGAGTCCGCTGCGCTCGCCGCACTCCGTTCGGAGTCACCACGGATCGTGGTCACCGCCGCGCGTCCGGACAAAGGCACGCCGAACCTCGTGTTGACTGACGCGGATGTTGCCGCCATCGCGCTGCCGGGCACGGACAAGTGGGTTTCGGCGCGCGCAGGCTCCGAGGCCGCGTACGCCGCGGTGGCGAAGGCGCACCCCGACAAGGTCTTCGTCGTGTCATGCGACCTCGATCCGTCCACGAAGCTGGGCAAAGCCGTGGCGCTGATCCCGAAGAACCACCACTTCGAGATGAGCATCGAGGAGCAGGCGGCCACGCTCGTGACCAACGGCCTCGCCTACACCGGCGCGGGCCCGCAACTGAACGTCGTGTCGACCTTCGCGGCATTCATGGAAGGGATCGCGCGCGAGGGCTTCGAACTCTGGCGCTACCAGCGAAACCTCACGGGCCGCAACGAGGGGCTGAACGTCACGATGCACCTCGCGCACGTCGGCGCCTGCACCGGCCGCGATCATTTCTCGGGCTGGAGCTTTGACTGGCTCAATCTTGGGCTCGGCTACATCCCGTTCCTGCATCGGTTCTACGCGCCGTGCGACGCGCGCTCGGCGTTCATCGCCGTGCGCGATGCGGCGGCGAACTACGGCGGGCACATCGTCGCCATTCCGCGCGACAACCTGCCCGTGCTGACGAAGCAGGGCACGAAGGATCCGCTGTGGTCCGCGGCCGATGCCTGGACGGCGACGACGGCGTACCGCACCAACGCGGGCGCGAAGGTCGCGATCCTCGCCGTCGGTGCGCCGGCCTATCTCGCCGGTGAAGCCGCGGACGCGGCGATGGCGAAGGGCGTGCCGGCCGACGTGTATGTGATCAACGGCTTCCCGATGGCTGACGACTTCATGGCCGGCATCGCCGCGAAATACACGGCGGTGCTGACGATCGAAGACGGCCTGATCGGCACCGGCAGCGCGGGTGTGCGTGGGTTCGCCGCATTTGCCGCCGGTCATCTCGGCACGAGCGTCGCGCTCGAGCACTACGGCCTCGGCAATCCACAGGTCGCGCCGTCCGAGCACTTCATCGACGTGTGGAAGCACTTCGGCATGTCGGCCGAAGCGCTGACCGATGCGATCGTGCGACAGGCTGGAGTCCAGAGTCCAGAGTCCAGAGTCCAGGGTCAGTCCTGAGTCCTGAGTCCTGAGTCCTGAGTCCTGAGTCCAGAGTCCAGAGTCGGTCCAGAGGCACTCGATCCGGGACACAGGACTCTGGACGACACGTTTCTTACTGCTAGGAGTCCCGATGTCTCGTCGCGTCTCAACGCTCGCCGTGTTCGCCCTTGGCGCCGCGTCTCTCTTTGCCGGTGTGTTTCTTCATGCACAGTCCCTCGCGCCTGGGGTGCGCGAAGCGAACTGGTCCCCCGACGGCAAACGCCTCGTCGTCACCTGGTTCGACCAGTTGTGGACGATGACGCCGGACGGCAAAGACCAGAAACGTCTCGCCATCGCCGGCGGCAACTTCACCAGCGAGCGCGATGGTGTCTTCTCACCTGACGGCAAGACGATCGCTTTCGCCGCCGAGACCAATGGGGAGTTCGATGTCTGGACGGTGGCGGCGAGCGGCGGTGCGGCGACCAGAGTCACGACCGAAGCCGGCGACGAGCGGTGGCCGAGTTTCACGAAGGATGCCGCGGTCGCCTATGCGCATCGTGCTCCGAAGGGGGCGTGGCAGCTCTACGTGGCCGACGACGGTCGTGCCCGCCCGGCCGACGACGGTCGTAGCCGCCCGGTCGAGGACGGTCGTAGCCGCGGACCTTCAGGTCCGCGGACGTCCACGAAGCTCACGTCAGACGACGCCACCGAGTGGCAGCCGCGGGTCTCGCCGGACGGAAAGTGGGTCGCGTTCGTTTCCGATCGCGAGTCCGACACTGGCGAGATCGACATCTGGGCGCGCGAACTGACTGCGGCCGTCGGCGCGAAGCCGCGAACGATTCGCGTGACGAAGACGACCGGCGCGGAATCGGCGCCGACGTGGTCGCCCGACAGCAAGCGCATCGCGTACTCCGCCGGACTTGGCGCGCAGACGGCGGTGTGGGCAATCCAACTGCCCGGGAGCACCAACGCGCCGGCAGCGAACAGCGCGGTGGCAACCCCGGTCGGTGCACGTGGATTCGGCGGCGGCGGTCGCGGCGGTGGCGGAGCTTCAGATCCGGCAGACGCCCCTGTGCTCGCCTCGAAACACGGCGGAGTCCCCGCGTGGTCGCCGGACGGCGAGCAACTCGTGATCGCGACATTCGCGCCGACCGATCCTGGCTACAACGGTGACCCGCGCCGCAACGACGATGCGGAGCCGATGTTGTTCGCGGATGCGAAGGACTACACGCTGTGGCGCGTGGCCGCGCCGCGTCCTGTCGACGCCAACGCCACCCCGCTCTCGACGACGGGTGCGGCGCTGACGCTGCAGTTCACGGCGGCCTTCGACCGCGTATGGACGACGCTCAGGTCGCTGTATTACTCGGCGGGTGAGTCATCGAGTCAATGGGATGCGCTGCACACGAAGTATCGCGGCGACGCCATCTCCGCGAAGGACGCGAAGGCGGCCGAGGACGTGATCGACAGAATGGTGGCGGAGCAGCCGCTCATCAAGCGCGGCGCCGAGGGCCGCGCCGTCGTGACCTCAGGCCATCCGCTGGCATCCGCGGCCGGCGCGGAAGTGCTCGCCAAAGGCGGCAACATCGTCGACGCAGCCATCGCCGTGGACTTTGCACTCGGCGTCACCGAGCCCGACGCGTCGAGCATCGGCGGCGACGGGATGGCGCTGCTGTTCATGAAGGGCATGTCCGAGCCGATCGCGATCGACTTCAAGGACATGACGCCGGGCCACGCGACCGGCGACAACGCGAAGATCTTCACCGCCACGGGCGCGCGCACGTCGCCCGATGGCCCGAGCGTAACCAACATCCCCGGCATCGTTGCGGGCATGGACCTGCTCTATTCGAAGTACGGATCGAAGAAGGTGAGCTGGGCCGACATTCTGGCGCCGGCCATCAAGCTTGCGGATGAGGGGTTCATCCTCGACGAGGCGCTGCCGACCACGATCGCGGAAGGGCACGCGCAGTTTGCGAAGTATCCGGAGTCGATGAAGGTATTCATGCCGGGCGGCAAGGTGCCGAAGGCCGGTGATCGCTTCGTGAACAAGGACTACGCAGAGACGCTGCGCACGCTGGCGAAGGAGGGCGCGCAGTCGTTCTACCGCGGCTCGATTGCCAAGCGCATCGTTGAGGACTTCGCGGCCAACGGCGGCATCATCACGGCCGAAGATCTCGCGCAGTATCGTGCGGTCGAGCGCAAGCCCGTGTCGGGCATGTATCGCGGACACCTCGTCTACTCGGCGCCGCCGCCGGTCAGCAACGGTGCGGACATGATCGAGAAACTGCAGATCCTGAACAACTACGTGCCGAAGCCCGGTGTGTCGTACGCGAACGACGCGGACTTCCTGCACTATCTGATCGAGTCGTGGCGCGTGAAGGACAGCGGCACGCGCATCGCCGATCCGGATCGCTGGGCCATTGATCTCGGGAATCATATCGAACCGGGACAAGCGCTCGATCGCTTCAAGTTGCTCGACAAGAACAAGGTCTGGGTGTAGCAGGGCGGCGGCGGCCGAGGCGGGACGCCGGCACCGAGCTCGTCGGACCCGGGACCCGGCACTCTGGACTCTGGGCTCATTGAACCGGAATCGCGCATCGGCACGGGCACCACGTCCTTCGCACTGGCCGACGCCGACGGCAACATGATCGTGTTCACGCAGACGCTCTCGACCTGGGGCGGCAACTACTACGTGTCGAAGGGACTCGGCTTTCTCTACAACGATCACTTCCGCGGTGGCCGCGGCGGCACGGGCTATGGCGCGATGCTGCCGCTCATGCGCTCGTCATCGACCAGCGTGCCCACGATGCTGTTTGCACCAGTCGACGCGGGAAGCGGCGGATACGGCATTCCGGGATATGTGCCGAAGATGGCGGTCGGCTGCGCGGGCAATTCGTGGATTCCGGCGTCGGTCTACAACATCATCGCGAACGTGATCGACGGCGGGATGAGCGCGCAGCGCGCGATCGAGGCGCCGCGGATCATGATCGGCAACGGGCCCGATGGCAAGGCGCGCACCCAGATCGAGGATCGGATTCCGCGGTCGATCCTGGCGGACCTCGAAGCGCGCGGCCACGCGTTCCAGAAGATCGGCCGCAAGGGCGAAGTGCGGCAGGGCTATGCGTCGGTCGTGGTGTACGACGCCGTCAAAGGCCTCGCGCAGGCCGGCGCCGAACCCCGCCGCAGCCACGGCGCGGTCGGCGTAAACAAATAAGACATCGGGAGTCGTTTTCTGCCTGTGAGTCCCGAAGGGCGAACGAAAACGACTCCCGATGTCGTGGCTACACCGGCCCGATCGGCGGCAGATTGCGCTTGTGCTCCGATACCGTGCGCAGCATCTCGATGCGCGTCGCGACCTCGGTCGGCACCGCCGCGGCGCCCTGCGTCAGGTATTTCTCGAGCATCTCGTAGGTGAAGCCCATTTCGGCCTCGTCGGTCTGGCCGGGCCAGAGACCCGCTGTTGGCGCCTTCGTAATGACGGGCTCGGGCACGCCGAGTTCCCTGGCCAACGCGCGCACTTCGCTTTTCAGCAGCCCGCCGATCGGGAGCACGTCCACGCCGCCGTCGCCGTATTTCGTGTAGTAGCCGAGCGTGATTTCGCTGCGGTTGCCGGTGCCGGCCACGACGTAATTCATCGCGTTGGCCACGTAGTACAGCGACGTCATGCGCAGCCGCGGCTTGATGTTCGCGCGCGGCAATCGCTGTTTGATATCGACGACGTTGACGGCCAGCTTCGGTTGCTGCGCCTTCAGCGCATCGTCCAGCGTGCCGGCGAGCGCGTCGAACGTGCGCGACAGGTCCACGCAGGCAATCGGAATTGTGAAAGTGTCGGCCACGAGCCGGGCGTCGATCTCATCCTGCGGCTGGCTGTAGCACGGCATCATCACGCCGAGCACATGATCGGGCGTCGCCATCTGGCACAACCGCGCCACGACGGCCGAGTCAATCCCGCCGCTGAGGCCAAACACAAAACCATTCGCGCCGGCCAGTTCGGCGCGCTCTTTCAGCCAGGACGAGATCTTCTCGGCACGAGTCATAGTCGAAGTCTATCAAGAGCATTCAACATGGGGGGCCATGAAGGGCCATGGGGAACACCAACACCAACACCAACACCACCCCAACAGGCTTTCAAAGAGCTTTTCGAAAAGCTGTCGATCTTGGTGTTGATCCTCCCCATGGCCCTCCATGGCCCCCCATGTTGAGAGCTCTTAGGTCTTGGTCAGGTTTTGAATGGCCTCGGCCGCAGCGGAATTCGGCCAGAGGTGCGGCGGCCGGGCGGTGTAGCCGGCGTGGGCGAGTTCGCCCTGGAAGAACACCACCTCGGACGCCATGAAGACGAGGCGCAGCCAGATGCGCGCGAGCAGATAGACCTGCGTGACGAAGAACGCCCACGTCACCGATTCCCACGCCTGCGGCGCCGCATCGAACCAGAGACGGAGCACCAGCAGGAAGCCGATGCCGTTGAGCAGATACAGACCGAACGCGCGGAATGGGCGGCGTCGCAGAAAACGCATCGACGCGCCGAGCGCGCTGATGATGCTGCGCCGGTCCTCGACCACGAGCCGCACTTTGGCAAAGTCGAAGATCAGATTGACGGTGAACAGGACGAGAGCGAACAGGGCGTACAGTCCGACGCGAAGCGCGAAGCCTTCTCGCTCTGCCGTCATGTTGGGCGTGTAGTGGTCGTAGACGCGCGTGAACAGGAGGGGGTGCAGATAGCGGAACAGCACCCAGTACGACGTGATCATGACCACGCCGAGGCGGATCAATCGGACGAAGTAGGCGCCGCTGGCGGCGAAGAATCCGGCCGCGCGGACGACGCGTCCGCGGGCGAGTCGATCGAGAATGCCGCCGGTGAGGAACATCCACAACGCGCCGTAGGCGACCGCGGCGCCGGCCAGGGTCGGGTTGATCCCGCGCGCGTCGATGATGTCGCTCAGGATTTTCAGCGTGCCGCCGAAGCCGATGATCTCGTGCGTGAACGTGCGGCCGAGGCCCTGTGCCTGCGCGGCGAACTCGGCGGCCCAGCCCGCGTCCCAGTTCCATGCGGGCTTGTTGGCGAGGTCGCTCGTGCCGAGTTGCTCGCGGATCATGCCGCCGAGGGCCACGCCGAGCGGCAGCGCGGTCAGCAGGGTGACCACCAACAGCGACGCGGCGAGCGCGGGCGCGGCCCAGACGCGCCGCCATCCCTCCAGCCAGGCGCCGAGCACCGGTGTGCGAACGGTTGGTTTAGCTGAAGAAGGCATAGCTCAGCAGCATCTCTTCCGCCCATGTCATCCAGCGGAGCATCCATCGTTTGGCGGCGTCGGCGGCTTCGGGTTTCGCCGTCCAGGAGTTGTTGGTCCGGTTCACGTCGAGCAGCAGCACACGCTCGGGATCCACTTCGACCTTGAGAATGCTCACGGGCTTGCCGTAGGTGAACAGACGCCACGTGGCCTTGCCGTCCCAATGTTCGACCGCCGTGGACTCATCGGAGAATGTGATCTTGACGTCGACAGGAAACACGCCGTCGCCGTTGCGCTTCACGGCGGCGGCACTGTCGAAACCCTGGGCGGTCTTCGTGTTGGTGACGTGCGCCACCGCATAGTCGAACACCGCGTTGCTGCGATGGACCGCGTCGAAGAACCACGTGAGGTCCTGGCCGCTCACCTCGTTCGCGATCGCAAAGAACTGCTCCGGCGTCGGATGCTGGAAGGCGCCACGCGCGAAGTGTGTCGACAGGATCTTCTGCGTGGTCTCCCAGCCGAGCAGGCGTTCGAGCGTGTTGAGCCACAGCGCCGTCTTGTTGTAGGTGATCGCCCCGGCTGAGCCCGGCCAGTATTGCCAGGTCGGCGTCGACGGCACGTCCGCGTTCGCCGCCGGCCGGTACGCATCGATCCGGTCGCCCGTGATCTCGCGGGTCCAGACCGCGTCGTTGTAGGTCCATGCCAGAAAGCCGCCGAAGTACCGCTCGACCGCCGCGTAAGGGCCGAGCGTCTCGGTCGCAATCGTTCGCGCCGTGGAGAAGGTGTTGAATCCCTCGTCCATCCACGCGTGTTCGAACTCGTTCGTGGCAACGATGCCGTACCAGAACTGATGGCCGGCTTCGTGGATCGTCACCGAATCGGGTTGTTCGCCGTTTGAGGGCAGCGACCATCGCGTGCCGGCGGTGAACAGGGTTGGGTACTCCATGCCGCCGGTGCCGCCGCCCTGCGCACGACCGTTGAAGATCGAGACCGGGTCTACGATCGTGATCTGCGGATACGGGTACACGCCGTACCAGCGGCCGTAGTTGCGCAGTGCGGCCGCCGTCGCGGCGAAGTGCCGCGCGATCTGCTTCTCGGTGTTGTGCTCGGGCTGCAGCAGCAACCGCATCTGCACCTTCGGCAGGCCGGGCTCGTCGAAGATTTTTACGCGCTCGAGGAAGTCCGGGCTCGTCGTCCATGCGAAATCGTGCACGTCGTCCTGCACGAAGTGCTGGGCGTCGCGGCGGCCATCCTGACTTCTGGCGAAGTCCTGCCTGATCTCGACTCCGGTGGCGCCGACGGTCCAGTAGGCGGGCACGTCGAGCGTGACGTCGTAGCGACCGAAGTCGGAAAAGAACTCGGTGCTGGCGTGGAACTGATGGCAGTTCCAGCCGGTGTCTTCGAGGACACTGAGCTTCGGGAACCATTGCGCGATGAAGTAGTAGTTGCCGATCACGCCGGTGCGCGAATACACCCGAGGCACGTGAGATGTCCACGTGACGTCGATGCTGACGCTTTCGCCGGGTGCGACGGCTCGCGGCAACGGCACCGACAGCACGGTCCGGTCATCCGCATTGCCGTCGTCGGGCGCGATGAACGTGGCGCCGGTCAGCAGATCGCCGCCGTCCAACGTCAGTGTCTTCAGATCGATCGAGCCGCGATCCTCCGCCGGGCGGGCGGGCGAGGCGGGACGTCCGAGGCGCGATTCGCGCATCCAGGTCGACTGGTCGTCCCGCCACGCGTTCCAGTAGAGGTGGAACCGCAGCTCCGAGGTCGGGTTCTTCGTGATGTTGCGCCAGGAGATCCGGGCCCGGCCGTCGATGGTGTGCGTGGACGGCTCGAGGCGCGCCGAGATCTGGTAGTTCGCGTTGCGCGGAGAGAGTCCGACGGTGGCCGGCCGGGACGCCGGCTGGGCCAGCAGCGTCGCTCCGGCAGTCAGTAACAGGATCAGGCACCAGCGCGCGCGCACGACGCCGATGCTAGCATGACATCGGGAGTCGTTTTCCGCCCGCGAGTCCCCAGCAGGGGCGAGCGAAAACGACTCCCGATGTCATTTCTCCGAGGAGCGCGACATGGTCATCAAGGTGCTGCACGTCGGTCTGGGACCCATCGGCACCGCGGTGGTCCGTCAGGTCGCCGCGCGTAAGGGCATGCAGATCGTTGGCGCCGTCGACCCCGATCCGGCCAACGTCGGTCGCGACCTCGGCGCGGTGAGTGGCATGCGGCGCAAACTTGGCGTCGTCGTGGGCGCCGATCTCATGAAGGCCATCAAAACCGCGCGGCCCGACATCGCCGTCATCTGCCTCGACGCGTCGCTCAAGGACGTGCTCCCGCAGTTCGAGCAGGTGCTCAAGCTCAAAGTGCCGATCGTGTCGACCACGCCGGAGTTGGTGTATCCGGCGCTGGCGCATCGCGCGATGGCGAAGAAGATCGACGCGCTCGCGCGCCGGTCGCGCGTGGCGGTCTTCGGCGCCGGCGCCCATGCGGGCTTCGCGATGGACGTGCTCCCGATCGCGCTGACGGCCGCCTGCGCCAAGGTCGATGCCATTGACGTACGACGGGTCGAGTCCGCTCCGGCCAACGACGGCGCGTTGGGCCTCGCCGAGTCGGTGGCGATGATCGCCGATGCCGTGGGATGGAAACTCGACGCCATCGAGGCGGGCGTTGGATCGCTGAAGGGCAAGGTTCGGGTCCGGCTTCGCGTGGAGCACGACGCGGCGGCCGAGCCGCACACCACGATTCACATCACCGGCACGCCGTCCCTGACGGCGGTCCTCTCGGGCATCCACGGCGAAGTAACCACTGCGGCCATGACGGTGAACGCCATTCCCAAGGTGCTCGCCGCGCAACCCGGCCTGCGCACCATGAAAGACATGGTGCTGCCGAGCTACTTCGGGGGGTGACGCGCCAACCGTGGACCTGAAGGTCCACGGCTACGACTACTTCGAGGGAGACGCGTCAACCGTGGACCTGAAGGTCCACGGCTATGCGGACGTCCTCCGTGACCGGCCGACGTGCGGTCGTAGTCGCGGACCTTTAGGTCCGCGAGTGGTGCGGACCTTCAGCCGTCGTAGTCGCGGACCTTCAGGTCCGCGAGGTCTTGAACCCCTGCACCAGCGCCGCCACGAACGCGTCAATGGTGAAGGTCGGCGGCACGACGTGCACGTGGATGCCGAGTTGCTCGGCGGCGGCCGCGGTGACCGGGCCGAGGGCGGCAACGATGGTCGTGTTCAGCAGATCCGATGCCTGTTCGCTGCCGATCAGCGCCGCGAATCGGCGGACGGCGGTCGGACTGGTGAAGGTCACCGCATCCACCCGGCCTTCGAGCAGTTGACGATAGATGTCCTGCGCCTCTGCGGACTCCGGTGACGCGGATTCGGTCGTGTACGCCACCAGATCAGTGACGGCCGCGCCCTGTCGGGCCAACTCCGTGGCGAGGCCATCGCGCAGGAAGTCGGGGCGCACGATCAGCACGCGCTGGCCGTCGAGCGATCCGGCGGTGCCCAGTACCTCCACGATGTCGTCGATCCGCACTTCCGGCATCACGACGTCGGGTTTGATGCCGCGCGCTTCGATGCGCTCGGCGGTCGTCGGGCCGATCGCACAAATCGACACGTTGCCGAGGGCGCGCATGTCGCGGGGGCCGTGCAAGAGGGCGGCGAAGAACCGGGTGACCGCGTTGGCCGACGTGAAGATCACCCACTGAAAGGCGTCGATCGACGCGGCCGCGCGGTCGATCGCTTCCGGATCGTCCGCGGGGGCCAGCCGGAAGAGCGGCGCCTCGATCGTTTGGGCGCCAAGTTCTTCGAGTTGGTCCGCCAGTTCGCGGGCCTGATCGCGCGAACGCGTGATCACGATGCGCTTGCCGAACAGCGGCCGTTCGTCGAACCAGCGCAAATGACCGCGCAGGCTCGCGGTCTCTCCGACGATCAATGTCGCGCTGCCCGTGTCGAGCCCGTCGGCCAGATGGGCCTGCAACTCCGCGATGGTGCGTCCGACCGTGCGCTGCGTGGTGAGCGTGCCCGAGTAGACGAGGGCGGCGGGACAGCTGTCCGTGCGGCCGTGCGTCACCAGCGCGCGCAGGATTGCCGCGCCGAGCCGCCCGCGCACGTCACAGACGATCGTGCCGTCGAGCGCCGCGAGCGCGCCCCAGTCCACGTCAGGCAGCGTGTCTTCGTTGCCTTCGCTGCCGCGCAGCAGCACGAGCGCGTCGCCGCTGCCGGGATAGGTCAGCGGAATGCCGGCATACGCGGATGCGCCGACGGCGGCGGGAATGCCCGGCACCACGTCGAACGGAATCCGCTGCTCGTGCAGGAACATCGCTTCCTTGGCGCCGCTGTCGAACACGAACGGATCGCCCCACTTCAGGCGTGCCACCGAGAGGCCCTCGCGGGCCTTGTCGGCGATCAGCATGGACAGTGCATCCTGCGCCGTCGTGCCTTCGGCCGGTGCGCCGGCTTCGATCGTCTCCGCATCGGGCCGTGCCCACCGCAGCAGGTTCGAGACTGCGCGGTCGTAGATCACGACATCGGCCTGGCTCAGCAGCCGCAGGCCCTGCACGCTGATGAGTCCCGGATCTCCGGGGCCCGCGCCGATCACACTCACATGTCCTGGATGCTTCATCACTGGATGACCGGCGCGAAATACCCGCGCTTGGTGCGGACGGCGGCGTCGGCTCGGTCCACCTGGACCACCACCGTGCGCCAGGCGCCGTCGCGCTTGGGGTTCTTCGGACTGTACCCGATCGTGTACTGGCTCACCAACTCATCCGCGATGGTCTGATAGACGCTGGCCAGTTGCGGCAGCAGCTCCACGAAGAACGCACGGCCGCCGGTTTCCTGCGACAGCGTACGCATCACAAAATCCGCTTCGTTGAAGCCCTTGGTGGGGAAGTCTGTCTTCGACTTCAACCCGATGCCGTAGATCAGCACTTCCGATCGCTTGGCCGCGTCGAGCACCGCCTCGTACTCGACCAGGCTCGATGTGTCTTCGCCGTCGGAGAGAACGATGATCGCCTGGCGACGGACCTGGGCGAGCGACTCCGCGCGGATCTTCTTCAGCTCGGACAGCGCGATGTAGATCGCGTTGTAGAGCGACGTCGAACCACCGGCGGTCGTCTTCCGAATCGCGGTTTCAAGCAGCGCGCGGTCGTTGGTGAAGGACTGGATCACGGTTGGGCGGCTGTCGAAGTCGATGACCTGCGCGACGTCCTGCGCGCCGAGCCGGGTGGCAAAACCGATCGCGGCTTCCTGCGCGGTCTTCAGCTTCTGATCCATGCTCGTGCTCGAGTCGAGCAGGAGCGACAGCGCGACGGGCTGCCGTTCGGAGGTGAAGAACGTGATGTCCTGCTTCACGCCGTCTTCGAAGACCGAGAACTTGCTCTGGTCGAGGCCGCCCACGAAGTGGTCGCCCTCGGTGACGGTGACGTTCAGCGACACCAGATCCACATTGGAGCGGATCACCTGCTGTGGTGCGGCAGAGGTGAGTCCGACCGCCGAGACGGCCAATGCCAGCGCCGCGATCCACCGTGACGGGTGCCTCATTGCGCGGCCCAGCGCGGCGCCTGAAGCTTCAGGTCCTTCCGGGCCAACTGGATGTCGACCTTCTTGGGTGGAATCATCTGATCGGGCCGGCCGTAGGTGATCTGCGTCTGGCCGACGAGCAGGCCGGCCAGTGCGGTCATCTTGGTCGGCAGCACCAGCCGATTAAGCAGCGAAATCGTCGTGCCGCCACTCTGCGCGGTGCCTTCGTCGATCAACGCGCTGCGGTCGCGCGCTTCCTGGCTGTCCACGTTGATCATGGCGTCGTGCAGGGCGACGACCCACAGCGAGGCGTTGGAGTATCGCAGGGCATCGAGGACCTGCTGACGGCCGGCGTTGCTGAACTCCTGGCCGCTCTCGTTCACGAACACCACGATCATCTGGCGCGGCCCGGGTTCCTTGCGGAGCGCCTTGGCCGCGTCGAGTACGGCATCGGTCAGATAGGCGCCCGATCCGCTCATCGGAAACACCTTCTGGGCCGCGCGCACCAGGACCGGCGCGGCGCTCGTGAAGTCCTCCACGAGCGTCGGCCGGTCGCCGAATGTCGACAGCGACATCGTGGAGTCGGGACTGGCCTTGAAGATCGCGTTGATGAAGCCGCCCATCGCGATGCGGACCTCATTGGTGAGCGCCTGTGTGGCCTGGCTGTTGTCCACGAGGAGCGCGATCCGCATCGGCGTCTTTGCGGGGGCGACCGCGAGCACTTCGCGCGCCTGGTTGTCTTCGCGGATGGTGAAATCGGTGATGGCGAGGTCTTTGGCCGGAGCGCCGGCTTTGTCGGTAATCGTCACGTAGACATCGCGCGTCTTGCCTTTGGCCTGCTCGGCCTGAAGCACCGCGGGCGCCGGCGTCAGCGTGAGCAGCATGCCGGCCATGGCGAGCACACTCACAGAGAACAATCGATGGTGGCTGCGCATGAATCGAGTATACCGAGTACCATTCCCCCCATGGGGCCGAAAGACCCGCCGAAGACAGACCTGCCCGCCAACCGCCTCGATGTGATTCGCTCATTCGGCGACGTGGCGAGCGTGGGTTTGTCATTTGTGTTTGCGCTGGTGATGGGGACCGCCGCGGGCTGGTGGCTCGACGAGCACTATGGCTGGAAGCCATGGGGGTTCTTCACAGGCTTCGCACTGGGGCTCGCGGCCGGCGTCAGGAACGTCTATCTGGTCACGCGAAAATACCTGAAATGAGCGACGGCGACGACCTGTTGCCGCGCATCGAACGGCGTGCGGTGTGGTTCGCGGTAGGGGCGGCCGTCCTGGCCGTGGTCGTGCCGCAGGCGGGGCTTGGGGTGGCGGCGGGCGTGCTGGGCGGGGCCCTCATCGGCGGGGTCAGTTACTGGGCCATCAAGCGGGGCGTGAACGGTCTCAGCGCGGACGTGGAGGGCGGGGCAGACGTCCGGGCCCGGACCGGGCGGGCACTCATCATCTTGGTGGGTCGCTACGCTTTACTGGCTCTAATTGCGTACGTTATGATTGCGCGTTTGCGACTGAGCCCGATGGGGCTGTTGGTGGGGGCATCGATGATTCCCGCGGCAGCCGTCGTCGAGGCGCTCGCAACACTCAGAAAACATGGAAAAGTTTGAATTCCCGCTGCTGATCGTTCACTGGGTAAATGCCCTGCTCGGGCCCCTCGTGACCGCCATACACTCGGCGATCGGCATCACCCTGACGCCCGATCACGAGGGCAACGTCATCTGGCCGTACATGGTGATGGTCCTGCTGATCGTCCTCCTGTTCACGGTGCTCGGCCTGTTGATCCGGTCGCGGCTGTCGGTGGAGAACCCCAGCAAGTGGCAGATTGTCCTCGAGGATGTCGTCGGCGGTCTTGCCGGGATGCTCACCGAGTGGATCGGCCCGAAGGGCCCGTCGTTTCTGCCGCTGATCGGCGGGCTGGGCGCGTTCATCCTTGTGGGCAACTACATGGGCCTGATTCCCGGTTTCATGTCGCCGACGGCCAACATCAACGTCACGGTGGGCTGCGCGCTCACCACGTGGACCTTCTACCATCTGCAGGGCGTGCGCGCGCAGGGGCTGGTGAAGTACCTGCTGCACTTCATGTTCCCGCCGGGTGTGCCGAAGGCGCTGGCGCCGATCATGCTCCCGATCGAGTTGATCAGCCATTCCTCGCGCGTGATGTCGCTCTCGCTGCGTCTCTACGGCAATATTTTTGGCGAAGAACTCGTCATCGCCATCCTCGCGTTTCTGAGCCCCTGGTGGCTGCCGCTCTTCCCGCTCCCGATGATGATGCTCGGGCTGATCACGGGCGGATTGCAGGCATTCATCTTTGTGCTGCTCAGCATCATTTATCTGCAGGGCGCAACGCACGTCGAGCACGAGCATGACCATGGTGGTCCCAACCACGGTAGTGAACATGGCACGCCCGGTCACGAACATGGCGACGCCCGGGATATGGCCGAAATGGCTGCTATATAAACAGCAAGCAACCCTTCAGGAGGCACGATGAGCAAGCGTTCAGTGTTTGGAGTATTGATGGTGGCGGTCGTCGCGATGGCGACGGTATCGCCGGTGTTTGCGCAGGAAGCGGCGGCGCAGCATGCGGGGGCGTCCGCGGACGTCGTCGCGATGTGGTCGATCATCACGGCGGGCTTCGCGCTCGCGATCGCGGCCGGTCTCGGCGCGCTCGGCCAGGGCAAGGCGATTGCCTCGGCCGCCGAAGGCATCGCGCGCAACCCGTCAGCGGCCGGCGAAATCCGCGGCGTGCTGATCCTCGGTCTGGTGCTGATTGAGTCGCTCTCGATCTACGTGCTCCTGATCTCGCTGATCCTGTTCTTCCTCAAGCCGTTCAGCGCGTAAGCGGCGACCCACGATGTTGACACCGCGCGTGAGCCGATCG
>CAYHEX010000047.1:0-18095 GCA_964355365.1 uncultured Solibacteraceae bacterium
GCACAGCCACGACGGTGCCTTGAACATCAATCAGGTCGTCCTTGCTCAAATCTGCTGTCCTCTCAAACCGGCACAGAACACCGCGCCGTCAAACGTAGAGTCTATTACAATCCCCGTTCCCCCGGAGGATGCCTTTGATGATGCGATTCGTGCTGTCTCTGTCTGTTCTGGCCCTGGCCACCCCGCTCTATGCCCAGCAGGCGCCGCCCGCGGCTCCCGTGCAGGTCGCTCCCCCCACACAGGTGGACGTGCCCTGGAACGACGCTCTTCCACCCGGGACGGCCGACCACGCGGCCCGCGCCCTGAAGGAGTCGTCGCGCCATCAGGAGTGGGTCAAGATCAAGATGGCCGACGGCACCGACCTCAACGCGTTTGTGGTGTATCCCGAACGCGCCAACAAGGCCGGCGTGGTGATCGTGATCCACGACATCCGCGGCATGGCCGACATCCCGAAGGCCGTGGGTGATCAACTGGCGCAGGATGGCTATATCGTGATCGTCCCCGATTTTCTCTCCGGCAAGGGACCCAACGGCGGCGGCACCGAGTCGCTCGGCTCAGGCGTCGGCCAGGCCATTCAGGGCCTGACGAATGAGGACTTCGACGCGCGATTCAGCGCGGCGGTGAAATACGCGAAAGGCATCCCGGCGTCCAACGGCAAGGTGGCGTCACTCGGTTTCTGCTGGGGCGGCACAAAGAGCTTCCTCGCCGCGATTCAACAGCCAACGCTGAACGCCGCCGTCGTGTTCTACGGCGACGTCCCCGGATTCCGTGATGGCCCGACGGCGTACGAGCCGTTGATGTCGAAGATCACCGCGCCGGTGATGGGGTTTTACGGCGGGTCGGACGCGCGTATCGGCGCCACGATTCCCGGCACGGTCGAGTCGATGAAGAAGCTCGGCAAATTCTACG
This sequence comes from uncultured Solibacteraceae bacterium, assembly GCA_964355365.1. Classification (GTDB taxonomy): domain Bacteria; phylum Acidobacteriota; class Vicinamibacteria; order Vicinamibacterales; family SCN-69-37; genus SCUN01. The sequence goes on from CAYHEX010000047.1 coordinate 910, forward strand.
AGCCGCATTCCTTCGACGGCGCCGGTCACGGTTTCATGGGCGCCCAGGCGGGTGCCGGCGGCGCCAACCTCAAGGCGGCGCAGCAGGCGTGGCCAATGGTGCTCACGTTCCTTGGCGAGAAACTGAAGTAAAGAGAAGTAGCCGGGGACCTTCAGGTCCCCGGTCGGGTCGCTACTTGATGGCGATACCGGCCGACATCACAAACACGCGATGTCGAGCACGGGCCGCCGTGGCAGGCGTGGCCAGCGCGGGTCTGGTTGCGTAGAACCTGAGATCCAGCGTGAAGGCCAGGTGGTCGAAGTTGAACCACCTGGCTCCGCCACCATAGTTCAGCGTGGCGTCGCGCAGGCCGTCGGGCGTGCGTGTCGACAGATACGACTCAAATGACAGCGGTCCGTAGCCGGCGGTGAGGTAGCTCCAGCCGGCGGCGTGTCCGAAGTTCATCGAGAGCTGCGCCGAGGCGCTGCGCAAGCGCCTCTTGAAGACCGTGCCGCCAGGTTTCAACGTCGTGGCATCGATCGGCTCGAAGCTGTTCCGCGCGAGGATCGCTTCGCCGCCCACGCCGAACGCCATGGAACGTCCGCGCCACGGATAGACGTGCGCGCCACCGGCGAAGCCGAATGCCTTTGATGACAGTTGCAGAGCGGTGGTTGGCAATCCCGCGGCGGTGAGGACGTCCTGACCGAGCCGCGCGAACACGCCGCGTCCGTCCACCACGGCGATCGGCAGGCGATTGTCGGGCGCCGGTCGTGGAGGCGCCGTCGGTGTTTGCGCGAGTGCGGGCGCCACGCCGAGCGCGGCAACGACGAGCCCGATCAGGACGCACGAGATGGGCGAGATCGATGGGGGCCGCATCGCTGCCAGCGTACACCATTACAATCGCTGGTCATGACAACCGGTCACGACGCGCCACTCACGACGAAGCAGGACTTGCTGGACGCCGTCGAACGGGTGCGCCCGTTCGCCCGGCGCACGCCGGTGCTCGACCTGTCAGACATCGCCGGACGGTCGCTCATTCTGAAGTGCGAGCATCATCAGCCGGCTGGCGCGTTCAAGATTCGCGGCGCGTCCAACACGATTGCCGCGCTTGCGCCCGACGCGCTGAAGCGCGGCGTCGTGACGTACTCCTCGGGCAATCACGGACAGGCCGTTGCGCTGGCGGCCAGCCGCGCGGGCGCGCCCGCGGTGATCGTGATGCCGACGACGGCACCCGCCATCAAAGTGGCCGGCGTCAAGCGATTCGGCGGGGAAGTCATCCTCGAGGGCACCACGTCGGTTGAACGCCGGAAACGCGCCGAAGCCGAAGCGGCCGCCCGCGGTCTGACGATGGTGCCGCCGTTCGATCATGCGATGGTCATCGCCGGACAGGGCACGTGCGGTCTCGAAATCCTCGAGCAGGTGCCCGATGTCGGCACCGTTGTCGTGCCGGTGGGCGGCGGCGGATTGCTGAGCGGCGTGGCCGCGGCGATCAAGCTGACGCGGCCGTCGGTGAAGGTGATCGGCGTGGAACCCGCGGGCGCAGCGAAGATGGCGGCGTCGCTGGCCGCAGGCCATCCGGTGACGCTCGAAAAGACGTCGAGCATCGCCGATGGACTGATGCCGGTCCGGCCAGGCGACCTGACGTTCGCCCACGTGCAGCGCTACGTGGATGCGATGGTGACGGTGACCGACGCGCAGATTGCGGAAGCGACGATGTGGTTGTTCTATGAAGCCAAGCAGGTGGTCGAGCCGAGTGGGGCCGCCACGACGGCGGCCGTACTCAACGGTCTGATCACCACGCCCGGCCCGATTGTCGTGATCGTGAGCGGAGGCAACGTCTCGCCCGAAACCCTGGCGGCGCTGTGAGACCCGCGGTCTTCCTCGATCGCGACGGCACGATGATCCATGACGTGGGTTATCTCGCTCGTCGAGAGGACGTGCGGTGGTTTCCGTCCACTGTTGATGCGGTGCGCCTGCTCAATCGCGCGGGCGTTCTCGTGTTCGTGGTGACCAATCAAGGTGGCATCGGTCTGGGCGTCGTCACCGAGGCGTTCGTCCGCGAGACGCACCAGTGGATGGGCGAGACGCTGTCAGCGGCCGGAGCACACGTTGACGGATGGCTGTTCTGTCCGCATCATCCGCGCGCGGTGATTCCCGAACTGCGCATCGCGTGCGATTGCCGAAAGCCGGCACGTGGCCTGATCGACGCCGCGCTCGCGACGCACGAGATAGATGTTGCGCGCTCATTTGTGGTCGGCGACAAGCAGATCGACGTGGATCTGGCGGCCTCCGTCGGCGCACGCGGCGTGTTAGTGCGAACAGGTTACGGTGAAGGTGAGCTCGCGCGGTTGGGCGGCGTGCTGCCAGGTGCCGCGCACGTGGCGCCAGATCTGATGGCCGCCATCGCCTGGATTCTTAGACAGCAGCCATAGCCAGAGTTCGTTAATACGACTTTAAGTGACAATATTTTCGAAAAACAGACCCTAGATCAAAAACAAAGTGCACGAATGTATGAAACATGGGCATAATGACCATGTTTTCAACAACATCTCGTGTTCCTTTGGGGGATCTATGCGTCAACTAACGCGTCGTTCGTGGGCAACTGTGTGGACTGGCATTGCGTGTGCTTCGATGTTGGCGGTCGGCCTGTCCGTCACGTCGCGTGCACAGACGCAGGGACCCGCCGCTCTGCAAGTGAGCCGCAGCGTGAACATGGTGGCCGGAACCGAGTGGCCGACCGGCGATCCCTACCTGCAGCGTCAGAATGAGCCGAGCGTGGCGGCGTCGACGCGCAACCCGCAGCACCTGCTCGCGGGCGCGAACGACTACCGCACGGTGGACATGCCCGGCCTGCCGTCCGAAACGGGCGATGCGTGGCTGGGCATCTTCAAGAGTGTTGACGGCGGCCAGCGGTGGCAGACCAACCTGCTGCCCGGCTACCCGCAGGACACGTCGGCGGAAGGCATGGCCTCGCCGATCAAGGGCTTTCAGGCGGGCGCGGATCCGGTCGTGCGGCCGGGCACCAACGGCCTGATGTACTACGCGGGCCTCGCGTTCAACCGCGGCGAAAATCAGCCGAGCGCAGTCTTTCTGGCGCGCTACATCGACAACAACAACACCGAAAACGGCGATCCGATCAAGTACCTCGGGACGACGATCATCGACAAGTCGTCGGGCGCGGATTTCATCGACAAGCCCTGGATGGCCGTGGATGTGCCGCGCGCCGGCGCGAAGTCCTGCCGCATCGTTGTTTCGCAGCCGCCGCCAGCGGAGTTGCAGCCCGGCAAGGGCTGGGGCCGCTATTCCGGTTGGAAGAAGCACGAGGCCGAGCGAAAGCAGAAGGAATCTGACCGCGACCGGCGCAACGGCAAGAGCGGCGACAAGGGCCGAGGCGGCGACAAGGGCCGAGGCGACGACAAGGGCAAGGCCGATCCGCCGAAGCCGTCGAAGGATCCACGCCTTGTGGCGCAGTCGATCGATGCCGGGCGGATCTACGTGGCCTACGCGCGTATCAAGACCGTGGGCACGTCGGTCGAGTCGCGCATCATGTTCGCGCAGTCGGATGACTGCGGTGTGTCCTGGACCAAGCCGGTGCAGTTGAGCAACCCTGCCGACAAGGTGAATCAGGGCGCGACCGTGGCGATCGATCCGAAGTCGGGCGCCGTCTACGTGGCGTGGCGCCAGTTCGGCATGACGGTCACCGACACCGACTCCGTGATGGTCGCGAAGGCGCCGGTGTTTGGCCGCGGCTTCGACGGCCCGGCTCGCGTGCGCAAGTTCAACGCGCACCGGTCGGGCGACCGGTTGCGTCGCATGATTTCCGAGCATCAGGGCGGCGATGCCGACGAGATCTCCGCGATTCAGCCGTTCGATCAGGGCACCGCCGAGGACCGTTTCCGCACGAACGCGTATCCGACGATGGCCATCGACGATGACGGTCGCGCGTATGTGGCGTGGACTGAGCGCGGCTTCGGCCGGGCTCGTCCGAATCCGATCGATCCAGCGACGGGCCAGCGGTTGCCGGAAGGCGACGCGCGCGTCGTGATTTCGACGTCGCGCAACGGCGCGGCGTGGACCGCGCCACAGGCCGTCGACGCGGGCAACGCGGCAGCCACTCCAGGGACCCCGGGCGGCGACATGCCCGGCCACCAGTTGATGCCGTCGATCTCGTTCGCCGCGGGCAAGCTCGTCGTCGTCTATTACGATCTGCGCGAGGACGTGTCGCGCGTGTTCGGGCCGTTCATCGACGACGGCGACGCGATCGCGACGGTCAGAAAGCGCCACACCATCGATATTCGGGCGGCGTACGCGGCCAAGGGCGACCAGCCGGTGTTCGGCCCGTCGCAGCAGGTGTCGTCGTATCTGCAGGGCAATCTGCGCGGTGAGACCGGGGCGGCTGCGGTCAGGAACCTCCAGGCCAATGCGCCGCTGCTGCCGCTCTTCAAGCTGGGCACCGTGCCGTTTCTGGGTGACTACATCGACATCGCGCCGTCGCCGGCGTTCGTGCAGAGTGCCAAGGGCGTGTGGGGCTACAACACCGCCGCGCAGGCCGCGCCCGTGTTCCACGTGGTCTGGACCGACAACCGCGATGTGCAGAAGCCGCTCAATGGCGACTGGACGGACTACACGCCGGTCGGTGCGCCGAATGCGCCGGGCAAGTTCGACTCCAGCGCCGGAGCGTGCAGGGCCGGTCAGGCCGGCATGCGCAATCAGAACATCTACTCCGCGCGACTGACGTGGGGGCTGGTGGCCGGCTCGCCCGGCAACAGCAAGCCGTTGAGCGCGACGATGCCGCGAGGCTTCGTCGTGTTTGCGCAGAACACGACCACGGTCACCAAGACGTTCCGGTTCTCGATTCCAGCTCCGCCCGTCGGCGGCATCGCGTCATTCACGCAGGCGCCGACGGCGGGCGCGGTGTACCCGCTGATGTCGCTGGATGTGAGCGTGGCGCCGAAGTCGATGGTGACGCGCACGGTGTTCGTGACGTCGACGGATCCGAGGGCGCAGGTGCCGGTTGATATTCAGGAAGTGACGGCGCCGAAGACGGGGAGCGTCATCCAAGGTGGTCTGGCGAGTCGCGTCGTGCTCAATCCCGACATCACGAACCCGGAGATCTCGAACCCGGAAATTTCGAATCCAGAGATCTCCAATCCGGAGATCTCGAACGCTGAGATCTACAACCCCGAGATCTCCAACCCGGAGATTTCCAATCCGGAAATCTCGAATCCGGAAATCTCAAACCCGGAAATCTCCAATCCAGAGATCTCGAACATCGTGATCGCGAATCCGGAGATTTCGAATCCGGAAATTTCCAACCCCGAAATCTCGAACCCGGAGATTTCCAATCCCGAGATCTCGAATCCGGAAATTTCCAATCCGGAGATTTCGAACGGCGCCATCACGGACGTCACGTGGACGATCATCAACACCGGCAACACGACGGCCAGCTTCAACGTGAATCTGTTTCTCGCGGATGCGGCGGCCAAACTCGCCGGCCCGGCGGGCACGGGCGTGCAGGGCGGCATCAAGACGCAGCTGGTGATCCACAAGGCGTATACGACGCCGATCGCGCTCGGATGCTCGCTCTTCCAGGAGCCGCACATGGTGTTGGTCGCCAACATCCTGTTTCCAAAGTTCTACGCGCCCGGCACCAGCACGGCGTTTGACCCGTCGAACCCGGATGTCAGCAACACCACCCTGTGGCTCGAACCGGGCGGCGAAGGCAAGATCACGCTGCGCATCGTGGATCCGAATCCACGGGACACCATCACGATCGATCCCGTGCACGACGTGACGCCGGTCATCACCGCCGAGCCGAAGAACACGCCGGATATCGGCACGCCGGTCACCCCGCCGTCGACGACGCCGCCTGCGGCGCCGGATGTGACGCTCGCCTTCATGGCGCAGCCGACCAACACGGCCGTGAACGGCATCATCGCGCCGATCACCGTCCATGCACAGGTGGGCCTGGGCGCCGGTGTCGGCGTGCAGGTCACGCTGGCGATTGCGATCAACCCGGCGGGTGGCCACTTGAGCGGCACCACGACGCGCTTGACCGACGCCGCGGGCAACGTGACCTTCAACGACATCTCCATCGAGCGGGCGGGCGTCGGTTATCGACTGTCAGCCTCGGCGTCAGCGGCCGGCGCGGTGCCGGATCTGTCGGTGCCCTTTGGTATCGGCGCGATTGCGCCGCCTCCGCCATCCGCTGCTTGGTCGGCCGCCGGCGACGGCACGGTGACGCTCTTGGACAACGGTCTCGTCGGTGGAATGCCGCGGATGACGTACGACAACCCCGGCGTGTTCAACGGTAACTGGACGGTGTCCAGCGTGGCGACCGCCACCGGACCGGTGCGCCTCGACTGGGAGTGGACCGGTTTCCATTCGTACTGTGCTGCCCGCGTGCGAATCGAGGCCTTCGTCAATCACCTCGGCGTGGATACGCCGACCGGACCGTTCGTGGACCTGACCGACGGTTGCTCGGTTGCCACCAACCCGAGCACCGGTTTCACCTTTGATGGCTCAATCGCGCTCGCGGTGGAGGCGGGAGACACGTACGGCTTCCGGCTCGCCGGCGGGCACTTCGACGGCAGCTTTGCCATGAACGGCACGTTTGCCGTCATCGTCAATGGCGCCACCTCGCTGAGTCCGTATGTCGTGACCAACGCGTCCGATGGCGGTCCCGGATCGCTGCGCGCCGCGATCATCGCCGCGAACACCGCCCCGGACCTCAACACGATCACGTTTGCGATTCCGGGGGCGTGGGTGCATACGATTGCGCCGCAGACGCCGCTGCCGCTGGTCTCGACTCCTGTGATCATCGACGGTCTGTCCCAGCCGGATGCCGTATCCATGGCGCCGATGATCAATCTCGACGGACGGTTCCTCAGGTACTCGGGAAACCCGGGCGACGACGCGCCGGGCACCAATATCGGCGTGGCTCCTGGGTTTGAAGTGACCGGGTCGAACGTCACGATCCGCGGCCTCGGCATCAACCGGTTCCCCGGGCCGGGCGTGTTTATCAACAACGGCACCAACAACGTGCACGTTGAAGACAGCACCATCGGTGCAGGCCCCGCCGGGGTCGCCGTCTGGCCCGCCAACAACATCGGCGTCTGGGCGAACTACAGCACCAACCACGTGATTGCGCGCAACGTGATTTCTTCTTCTGAAACGTCCGGCATCCTGCTGGCCGGCGGCTCGGGGACCGCTATCACGGGTAACCGCATTGGCACGAGCGTCGACGGTTTGATGGCGTTACCCAACATCGACAACGGCATCACGATGTATGACGGGACGAACGGCACGGTGATCGACGGCAACCTGATCTCCGGCAACGGCACGTTCGGCGCGGCCAACGGCCACGGCATCGACGTGCAACAGAGCGGTGGTTTGTCGGAAGTGATCAACACGGTCATCACGCGCAACACCATTGGCCTCGACATCAACGGGAATCTGCTGGTGCGGGGCGCGACCAACTTCGCCCTCGGATTCGGCCCCGTGCAGCGTGGCAATGCCGGCGGTGGCATTCGCCTGCAGCGCGCGTCAGGCACGATCGTGGGTGGCCCCGGCGCTGGGAACGTGATCTCCGGCAACCGGTTCAGCGGTGTGTTGATCGAAGGCACGGCCATCGGCGCGGCGCCGAGGATGATCGGCAACGTGATCGGCACCAATGCCGCGGGAACCGCCGCGCGCGCGAACGGCGGGAGAGGCGTGAACGCTCAGTCGGCGGCCGTCGTTGGCGAACCGGGCGCGGGACACGGCAACCTCATCTCCGGCAACCTCGGCGACGGCGTGTTTGCTTTTGGCAACGCGCTGATCGAGAACAACTTCATTGGCACCGACATCACCGGCACGCTGGCGCTTGGCAATGGACGACTGGACGATGTTGGCGATCCCAACGATCCCGGGTGCTGCCACGCCGGCGTTTTCGCGGCACGTCTGAACAACATCGTCCGAGGCAATGTCATCTCGGGCAACCGCATGGCGGGTATCCGCGTGGGCGATTCAGGCCCCGTGCCGTGGGGCGACGCGCCTGGCGTCGGCGGCAGCCTCATCGAAGACAACAAGGTCGGCACCGACGTGACGGGGCTTCTGCCGATTCCGAACGGCGAAGGCATCGGCCTCTACCACGATCAGTCGGGGACCGTCGTGCGTCGCAACACGGTGGCGTTCAATACCGGCATCGGCGTGCGCCTCGTCGAAGGCACCATTGGCGCCACGATCGGCGGGGGCAATCCGGCCGATGCGAACTCCATCCACAACAACGGTTTGATGGGAGTCGTGGTCGGCTACAACGCCGCGGCGGGCGACACCGGCAACTCCATCCTGTCAAACGTGATCTACGGCAACGGCTCGCTGGCCATCGACCTGGCAGGCAATGGCCCGACCGCCAACGACGCCACCGACGCCGATGCCGGACCGAACGGGTTGATGAACAACCCGGCGCTTGCCTCCGCGGAGAACACGGCGACGACGACGGTGGACTTCACGCTCGACAGCATCGCCGGTCCGTTCGTGATTCAGTTCTTCCGCGGTGCGGTGTGCGGCAACGCGGAGCAGTTGATCACCTCGACCACGGTGCCCAACGGGCACAACGTGTTCGATCTCGGTCAGTTGCTGCCGCTCGGCACGTTTGTCATGGCGACAGCCACGGACGCGGCAGGTAACACGTCCGAAGTGTCCGCGTGTGTGCAGGTTGTCGCGGGCGCGCCGCCGGCGATCATCACCTCGGCGACGCCGGTCAACGGCAAGTCCGGAGAGGGTTTCATGGTCCTGCGCGGCACGAATCTGCCGGCGGGTCTCGGTGACTCGAATGCCGTCATCGTCAGCGGTGCCGGAACCAGCGCCGGACAGGTGTTCACTTCACCATCAACCCCAACCGCGGTGTGGGTGCGGTTGCAGGGGGCGGCACTGGGGCCGGCGACGGTTCAGCTGAAGAACAACGCCGGAACAATCGTGTCGAACGCATTCGGGATCACGGTCACCGCGGTTCCGGGAACGCCGGTGATCACGGCCATTCGTGACGGCAGCCTCAACGTGGTGGCTGCACCGGTCGCCGCCGGCACCACGATCTACGTGGGCGCTGACGGCATCGACACGACAGGCGCCGTTGTGCGCTTTACGCAGGGCGCCAACACGTGGGATGTGGGTGGGACCGCGGTCTCCAATGGCGCTATCGGGTTGGCGTTGCAGGTGAATATGCCCGGTGACGCATCAACCGGACCGATCGACGTCGCCATTCGTCAAGGCGCCAGCGCCTTCAGCGCGGCGACGACGATCTCCGCGTCCAACCCGGGATTCATCGGACTGGCCGGCGGGCCTGGCGGTAACCCGTTCGGGCCGGTGACCTGCAATCCCGGCTCGGTGCTGACCGCGCTGACTGGTGAGGCGGGTAGCTACATGGGTCAGTTCACGATGTGGTGCGCGCCGGTGCTGGCTGGTCCGTCACTGGGGGCCTCCGTCGCGTCGGCCGTCATTGGCATTCCCGGTGTGGGCCCGGTGAACTTCGGGGCCGCGCTGACGTGTGGCGCCAATGAGGCGATCACTGGCATCTTCGGAACCGCCGGCAACGTGGGATGGGGCGTCGTGGTTGACGGGCTGGGTGTGCGCTGCACGAACGTGGCGACGAACGCCGTCACCTTGTCCGGTGCCGTCGGCGGCAACGCGACCACTGCCTACAATTTCACGTGTGCGGCTGGTGATGAAGGCATTGGCTTCGCCGGTGGATTTGGCGGCGTGCTCGATCGCATCGGGATCGTCTGCGCCAACCGCGCGGTGCCGGCGCCGGCTTCGGCTCTGGGGCCGGTGCCGAGTGGGACGCTCGTGACATCGGCTGACCCAGCGTGGTTCGAAGAGCGGTACCGGTTGCGCTAACGCCGTCTTACTTCGGCGTCGTCATACGGCGACGAGCATCGGCCACCAGGCCTTGCTCGTCGCCTTTTTCTTTGATGGCGAGGAAGGTCTTGTAGTGCTCGACGGCACTCGCGCTCTTCAGCCCGTCCTGCGCGCGGCCGAGGTAGTAGGAGACCGTCGGGAAGACGCGGTAGCTCGGGAAGTCGTCGAGGAAGACTGACGTCGCTTCGCCGCGCCGCGTGAGGCATCGATCGAATTCCGCCGCGGCCTCGGTGAAGGCGTTCAGCGCCAGATACGCCCGTCCCAAACTCAAGCGACCCAGCCACGAGTCGCCGAGCTTCTGCGCGTCCTGAAACGCTCTGAGCGCTGCGCGGGCGTGACCCGCGGCCAGCGACCCTTCGCCGCGCAGCAGCGCGCCGTAGAGACGCGGCTCATCTTCAAGACGGTCATCGAGGTCGGTCGCCAACTCCATCGCGGCTGCGGGTTGTCCGGCGTCGATCAACGCCCGGCCCGCAAGATAGAGGACGCCTTCCTCTGTGCCGTTGACAGCCAGAGCCTCGCGCGCATCGCGCAGGGCGCCCGCTTTGTCGCCGCGAGAGATCAGCACGTTCGCGCGAATCGCCAGCCGTCGTCCCAGCGAACTCTGGTTCTTGGCGGACCGATCCATGTCGATCGCGTCTCCGAGCAGCTCGAGCGCGTCTTTCTCGCGGCCTTCGTACAGCGCCACGTCGATGAGGCCGCTGGCCAGATACCCTTTCGCGGCGGTGGTGTCGATCAGGCCCAGTCGGTTGAACGTGGTGATCGCATCGGCCGGCTGTCCCTTCGCGAGCTTCGACATGCCCAGCGAGTAGAACGCGCGGTGATACGCCGGATTCAGTTTCAACGTCTCCGTCGCCAGTTGCTCGGCCGTGTCGAAGTCGCCGGCGTAGAGCGCGAAGAGCGCGGCGTTGCTCTTGCGGATCACGTTGTTCGGATACAACGCGGAGGCGCGGCGCCCCATGTCGACGGCGGCCTTCATGTCGCGCTTGCCGAACGCCGCGAACGCCATGTTGGCCATCCCGGACGTATCGGCCGGGTACTTCTTCAGCAGCGTCGAGAATTCCTCGATGGCCTTGTCGTAGTTCTTCCGGAACAGGTAATAGCCGCCGCGCGTGCGCAACTTCTCGCGCTCGGTCATCCGATCAACCAGGCCCAGCGCCTTCTGGTAGTTCGTTTCGGCGTCGGCGGTGTTGCCGCGATTCGAGTAGATCGCCGCGAGTCCGGAATACGCGCGGCCGAAGTTCGGATCGATCTGCAGCGTGCGTTGGTAGCCCGCAATCGCGTCGTCGATGTTGCCGGCCCAGTTGAGGTCCTGCGCTTCCGAGTAGGCTTTGGCGGCTTCAAGTGACGAGGCCGTGAACGTCTCCTGCTCGCTCGAAGCATTGGCGGTGTTCGTGTCGCCGAGCGTTCTGCGCACCCGCTCGGCCGCACGGCCGACCGCGGCCAGCACGTCGTCCTGGCCGGCCGCCGTGGTGTTCCAGTCGAGCAGCACTTTCTGATCGCTGACGTTGGTGGCCTTCACGCTGATGACGTAGTCCTTGCCCTTGGCGGCGATCGATCCGCCGATCGTCACGTTCAGGCCTTCGCTCATGGCGACCAATCGCGCCGCGTTGTCATCAAGCTTCGGACCGGCCTTGATGGCCGTCACCACGCGCATCGCGTCGCGGTGGGGGAACGCCGAGATGAATGACGCGCCTTCGACACCGACCGACAACGCCTGTTCCACCAGGCCGCTGAACACCGGGTTGTTCGACGTGTTCGTGAAGTCGGCGATGAGTACCGACACCGGCGTGTGGTCCACGGGGCCGTTGCCGCGCGAGAAATACCAAGTGCCGCCGATCATGGCGGCCACGCTCAAGCCGGCCAACGTCATCATCGCGGGCGACATGCGCTTGGTAATCGGTTCCGGAATCAGATTGCCGTCATCGTCCAGTCGCGCGAGCGCCGCCACCAGATCCGCCGTCATCGCGAATCGATCGTTCGGATCCAGCTGAACGCACTTGGTGATGAACGCGTCGAACGCGGCGGGCACCGCGGGATTGCGCGTGGCGATCGGCGACGGCGGCTTCGTGGTGCGCTCGGTCAGGGCTTCCCACGGCGTCATGCCCTCCGGCCGAACGCGTTTGCCGAGGAGGAGGTCGGTGAGGATCAACCCGAAGGCGTAGATGTCCGTGCGGTGATCGACGGCCTGTCCGCGCGACTGCTCCGGGGACATGTAGTCGAGCGTGCCCACGACGTGCCCGACGGTGACCGAGTCGGCCGCCGACACGGGTGTGCCGCTGCCTGACAGCCGGGATCCGCTGCCAGTTGGGGGAAGCAGCAGGATGTCTCGCGGCGGCGCGAGCATGGTTTCACCGGCCGGAGCCATCATGGTCTCACCCGCCGGCGCCATCATCGTGGCGTCTGCGGGCGCCACCGGGCTCGCCGAGGCCGGAGCCATCATGGTGGCGTCGGTAGCGCTGGCGGCGACAACCGGCCGGACGGGTGGCGCGGCCTTCGCGGCGGCCTTGGCTGTCCCGGCCGGCGCGGCCTGGGCCGTGGCCGACTGCGCGATGCCGAAGTCCATGATCAGCGCGTTGTCGTCCGCGTCGACCATGATGTTCGCGGGTTTCAGGTCGCGGTGAACGACGCTGGCCTCGTGCGCGGCGACGAGGCCGGAGGCAATCTGCCGAGCGAGGCGGACCACACGCGGCACCGGCAGCGTGCCCTCGCGTTGTAACGCCGACGCGAGGTCCTCGCCGTCGACGAATGTCATGGTGATGTACTTCGTGCCTTCGACGTCGCCGAGGTCGTGAATGCGGACGACGTTCTTGTGCGTCACCTGGCGAGCGAGCAGCAACTCGCGTTTGAACCGGCGTTCGATGTCCGCCATGGCGGCTGCGTCCACGCCGCTCTCGCGTCGAATCACCTTCAGCGCGACGGAAACGCCGAGCACTTCGTCCCAGGCCTGATACACGACGCCCATGCCGCCGGCGCCGAGTTCTCTGATGATGCTGTAGCGCATGCCGAAGGCATCGCCGGTTTCCAGGCGCGTCGGCCGCTCGTGCGGGGGCGTCGGCTCGGGGCTCAGACGCGTCTGATCGTCGTGCGGCATACGCTAGGGAATCTTACCGCTTCAACAGCGACTTGGCGGCTTCGATCCCGTCCTCGATTGAGGTGATCTCGCCGTCGAGTTGCTGCTCGTAGATCTGCTTCAGCAACCGGCCCACCAGAGGGCCGGGCGGCACCCCGAGGTCGAGCAGATGGCGGCCGAGCAGCAACGGGGCCGGGGGCGCGTTGGCCACGCCGAGTTCGCGCGCGCGCTCCAGAAACCAGTCCATGGCCGAGCAATCGAACGGGCCGGTGCGGCCGAGGCAGTCGGCCGTGGCGAGCCGCGCGAGCAGTTCGAGATCCACCTTCAGCGCCAGGCGGCGGAACGCGCCGTTGCTGACCGGCGTCGGCGCCTTCTTGAACATGCCCGGCTTGAGGTGCTGCGCGGTGAGACCTGCGACGGTGCGTCGCACGTCGTAGCCGTCGAGCGTGTGAATGTTCAGCCGGTCGAGCAGTGCCATGGCCGGCACGACGCCGGCTTCTTCATGGCTGGGCGATCGGATGCGGCCGTCCTTGACGATGGTCGTCATCGGCTTGCCGAGGTCGTGACAGACCGCGCCGAGCATGATCGCAACGGCGCGGCCGCGGTCGAGGTCGTCGATGCGGAGACGCGCCTGATCGACGACCAGCAGCGTGTGGACCCAGACATCGCCTTCGGGATGCCACTCGGGTTCCTGCTCGCAGCCGACGAGCGGCCTCAACTCCGGAAACAGCCGATCGATCACCCCGAGTTCGAGCGCGAGCGCCAGACCGATGGACGGTTTGGGGGCGCGGAGCAGGAGTTTTTCGAGCTCGCCCCAGATGCGCTCGTGCGGCAGATCGTCGAGGGGGATCGCGGCGCAGATGCGCTTGGTGTCCGGATCAACGGTCAGTTCGAAACGCGCCGCGAACTGCAGCGCGCGCAGCACGCGGAGGCTGTCGTCGGCAAACGTCGTGGCGTCGACCACCCGAAGGAGGCGCGCGTCGAGATCGGCGCGGCCGTTGAATGGATCGATGAGGTCGCCGGTGAGCGGATCCCACGACATCGCGTTGATGGTGAAGTCGCGGCGTCGCGCCGCATCGGCAAACGACAGTGCCGGGTCGCCTTCGACTTTGAATCCCCGGTGGCCGCGGCCGATCTTCGACTCACGACGGGGGAGTGACACGTCGATGTCGGCGACCTTGTAGACCGTGAAGCTCTCGCCGACCGTGTCGACGCGGCCGAACGGCTCGAGCAGCGCGCGCAGCCGGTCCGGTGCGACGCCAAACACTTCGACGTCGAGGTCTTTCGCTGCGAGTCCGAGCAGTCGGTCGCGCACCCAGCCGCCGACAATGAGCGCGCGGCCACCGGCATCTGCGACAGCGCGAGCGATGTCGAGCGCGAGCGGCGGAGCATCACGTAGTCGGGGACCTTCAGGATTACGTAGTCGGGGACCTTCAGAATTACGTAGTCGGGGACCTTCAGGTCCCCGAAATGCCTCGCTCATGATCGTGTCTCCGTGCGGCGTCGCGAGTACTTCTGCACGAGCCGGTCGGCCAGCGCCGGCGCGATCACGCTGACCACGGCGAGCCACCAGGCGCGCGGGTACGGGTAGACCTCGGGGCGCGGATGGCGGATGCAGGCGACAATCGCGCGCGCGACGTGATCGGCGGACTGCCTGGGGCCGTTGCCCTGCACGCTGTGGCCGAAATCGCGCTTGATGGCGGCGTGAAATTCCGTCTGCGTCGAGATGGGATAGACGAGCGAGGCGACAATGCCGGTGCCGGCGAGTTCGGCTCGCAGGCCTTCGATCAGGCCGACCTGCGCGAACTTCGTCGCCGAGTACACGCTCGATCCCGGGATCCCTCGTCGGCCGACGATAGAGCTGATCGCGATGATGTGTCCGGAGCGACGCGCGGTGAAGTGCGCGATCGCCGCGTGGGCCGCGAACAGCGTGCCCATGAGGTTGACGTCGACGAGCCTGCGCATCACGTCGGTGGGCGTGTCGGCAAACGCGTCGTGGTACCCAATGCCGGCGTTGCAGATCATCACGTCGAGCCGGCCGTACGTCTCGACCGCACGCGCGACGAGCGCGCGCATGTCGGCTTCGTTCGTGACATCGCCGGGGACGGCCAGCGCGCGTCCACCGCGTGCGGTGATGCCGGCCGCGACCTCATGCAGTAGATTCGCGCGCCGCGCCGACAGCACGACGACAGCGCCTTCAACCGCGGCCCGTTCGGCCACGGCCCGACCGATCCCTGCGGAGGCCCCGGTAATCGCGATGATCTTCTCGAGCGGTGAGGTCACCCTCGAGATCATAGACGTGGTTGCGACGAATGCGCGGCGTGCCTGTTTATCCCACCGGGTTCCACTGCCAGGATCGGCCACCCTCGCCGGCGGCGAAGATCACATCGATCGACCCGATGCGCTCGCCGTTGCTGACGTAGTCGCCGAAGTCGAGCGTGTCGCCCTTGCTGCCCTTGATCGTGACGGTTGGGAAGAGCGCCTGGATCTCGGGCAGGGCCGCTTGAAGCCCCTCGGGCGTGTGTGGGTAGAACTGCAGCACACGCGCCACCTCGTACTTCACGGATCGGTGCGAGGTGTCGGCCAGTTTGCCCGAGTCGAAGGCCCACATCGGATCCACAGGGTGTCGTTCCTCAGCGGCGGTCGCCCCTGGGGTCGGCGTCCTCGCCGCGCCGTTGCGGCCCCCGAGGCCGACCAGTCCGGACAGGAATCCGGCGAACTCGTCCCCGTTGAGACGGCCGTCACCGTCCTGATCGAATCGTTTGGTGATCCGGGCGGCCAGATCCTTCATCGTGGAGCTCGCAGAAATCGCGTCGGTCGTCGACATCGCAATACCTCGTCCCTCGGAGGAGCAAGATACGTACCGCGCCGGGGACCACGGCCGGAGCGCTGTGGGCGCGGGGTGCGCCAAGTGCCGTGGCCTGTCGGCGAAGCGTCCCATGGCGGCTGGCCGACAGTGTCTGTCGAGGGATCGACCATCCCCGCGTAGAATCAAGGTCCTGTGGATCCCGTTATCTCTCTTTTGTGTGAGCTCGTCGCCGCCAACTCGGTCAACCCTTCCCTGGCGTCGGGTGCCCCCGGCGAAGCGGCTGCCGCTGCCGTCGCCCGCGCGGCCATGGTGGCCGCCGGTCTGTCGGTGGCGGTGGAAGACGCGCTACCGGGACGTCCCAACGTCGTCGGCGTGCTCGAGGGCCGCGAACCCGGCCCGGCGGTGATGCTGTGCGGGCATCTCGACACGGTCGGCGTCGAGGGCATGGACGCGCCGTTCACGCCGCGTCTGGACGGGGGCCGCCTGTACGGCCGTGGGTCACAGGACATGAAGGGCGGCGTGGCGGCGATGATTGGCGCGGCCGCTCAGTTGGCGCCGACGTGGACGCGTGGGCGTCTGATCGTGGCCTGCGTCATCGACGAGGAATTCGAAAGCGCGGGCGCCGAGGCGCTCGTGAAGCGCTGGCACGCTGACGCGGCCATTGTCACCGAACCCACGGATTTGCAGATGGCGGTGGCGCACAAGGGCTTCGCGTGGCTGGAGATTACCGTGCACGGCCGCGCGGCGCACGGCAGCCGGCCCGCCGAGGGCCGCGACGCCATCATGCAAATGGGCCGGGTGCTGCACCTGCTCGAGCATCGCGACAAGACGCTGCAGGCGCGGCCGCCCGCGGGTTTGCAGGGCGTGGCCTCACTGCATGCGTCGATCATTACGGGCGGGCGAGAGTTGAGCGTGTATCCCGACCGTTGTGTGCTGCAGATGGAGCGGCGGACGGTGAGCGGTGAAGAGGGCGAGGTGCCGCTCATGGAAGTGCGCGCGATGCTGGCGGCGCTGACGTCGGTGGTTCCGGAGTTTCAGGCCGATGTGCGACTTGTCACCACGCGGCCGCCCTACGCCCTCGATCCGGCACATGCGCTGCCCACGGCGCTCGCGGCCTCGCTCGCAAGACACGCGCTGCCGGCCGCGCCTGTGGGCATGAGTTTCTGGACCGACGCCGCGATTCTCGCGGCCGCGGGGATTCCGTCCATCCTGTTCGGACCGAGTGGATCGGGCCTGCACAGTGTCGAGGAATACGTCGACGTGGACAGCGTGCTGACGTGCAGAGACGTCCTGGCGGAGACGGTGACGGAACTGGTGAGGGCAGAGGGCAAAGGGCAGAGGGCAGAGGCGAGGGAAGAGGTCTAAGGGAAGAGGAAGGCATAGGCGGAAGGTCGCGTGGCGGTCTTATGCCCCCCTTTTCCCTTTCACCTT
>CAYHEX010000048.1:0-7199 GCA_964355365.1 uncultured Solibacteraceae bacterium
TCGATCCACGACTGGCCGGAGTGGGTCAAGATGGCGGCCGCGTACATTCCTTAACGGCCGCAGATCAGTTCGGGAGGTTCGGAGGGTTCGTAAGGTTCGGCAGGTTCTGTTCGTAGTGTGCATGGGGTTCGCAGGGTTCGTAAGGGTGGTTCGGATGGTTTGGAGCACCTGTCGAACCTCCCTCACGAACCTGACGCACCATTGGAACCTCACGAACAGAACCCCCCGAACCGCACGAACCCTCCGAACCCCACGAACTTGATCTGATAGTCTTTTGCGATGACACGCATCGGTGTGCTGTTTGGGATGGAGGAGTCATTTCCTCCGGCGGTGGTCGACTACATCAATCAGATGGGCGTCAGTGACGTCTCGGCCGAGTTCGTGAATATCGGCGGCGTCCGCATGGATGAACCGAACCGGTATGCGGTGATTGTGGATCGCATCTCGCACGACATTCCGTTTTACCGCGCGTATCTCAAGAACGCGATCCTGAGCGGCACGCGGGTGATCAACAACCCGTTCTGGTGGAGCGCCGACGACAAGTTCTTCAACTACGCGCTGGCTCAGCGCCTGGGCGTGGCGATTCCGCCGACCGTGATCCTGCCGCACAAGGAACACCCCAAGGGCACGAGCGACAAGTCGATGCGCAATCTCGAGTTCCCGCTCAAGTGGGGCGAGATCTTCGACTACGTCGGCTTCCCGGCGTTCCTGAAGCCGTTTGACGGCGGCGGCTGGCGCGATGTCTATAAGGTGGAAACGCCGCAGGAGTTCTTCGACGCGTACGACCAGACGAACACGCTCTGCATGACGCTCCAGCGCGGCGTGAACTTCAACGAGTACTTCCGGTGCTACGTGATCGGGCAGGAGAAGGTGCACATCATGCCGTACGATCCGCGTCGCCCGCATGCCGAGCGCTACGTCCTGGACCCGCCGGCCTACGACCCGGCGCTGCTCGCCCGCGTGGAGCGCGACGCGATCACGCTCTGCCGCGCGCTCGGCTACGACCTGAACACCGTGGAGTTTGCCGTTGAAGACGGCGTGCCGTACGCGATCGACTTCATGAACCCCGCGCCGGACGCCGAACACACGTCGGTCGGCGAGACCAACTTCGCGTGGATCGTGAAACACGTGGCGGAACTGGCCGTGAAGCGCGCACTCGAGCCGTCCGCGCCGCCGGCCTACCGCTGGGACGCATTCCTTTCGCGGACCTGAAGACAATTTCGTGGACCTGAAGGCAATTTCGTGGACCTGAAGGCAATTTCGTGGACCTGAAGGTCCACGACTACGACAGACACTACGACAGACACTACGGCAGACACGACGGCAGACACGACGGCAGACACGACGGCAGACACGACGGCAGACACTATCTCGTGGACCTGAAGGTCCACGACGACGACAGCAGACACTCGTAGTCGCGGACCTTCAGGTCCGCGACGGACCTTCAGGTCCGCGACAGACCTTCAGGTCCGCGACAGACCTTCAGGTCCGCGACAGACACCGAGGCCTCTATGAAGAAGCGACCGCCATTTACCATTGGGATCGAAGAGGAATACCAGACGATCGACCCGCGCACGTACGATCTGCGGTCTCACATTCACACGGAGTTGATGTCGCAGAGCAAGCGGCAGCTCAAGGAGCGCGTCAAAGCCGAGATGCACCAGTCGGTGGTGGAAGTCGGCACGGGCGTCTGCGCGAATATCAAGGAGGCGGCGGACGACCTGATGGACCTGCGCCGGCAGATGATCGGGCTGACCGAGGCGCACGGCCTGAAGATGGTCTCGGGCGCCACGCATCCGTTCGCCGACTGGCGCGCGCAGGATATCCACCCCGACGAGCGGTACACGCAGGTCGTGGAAGACCTGCAGATCGTGGCGCGGGCCAACCTGATCTTCGGCCTGCACGTGCACATCGGCATCGAAGACAACGAAGCGACGATTCAGCTCATGAATCAGATCCGCTACTTCCTGCCGCACCTGCTCGCGCTCTCCTCCAACTCGCCGTTCTGGATCGGCATGAACACCGGCCTGAAGTCGTACCGCTGCAAGGTGTTCGATCGCTTTCCGCGCACGAACATCCCCGACACATTCGCGTCGTGGGGCGAGTTCGAGAATTTCGTCAACCTGCTGGTCCGCACCGGCTGCATCGACAACGGCAAGAAGATCTGGTGGGACGCGCGGCCGCATCCGGTCTTCGGCACGCTCGAGATCCGCGTGTGCGACATCCCGATGCGCGTGGAAGAAACCCTCGCCATCGCGGCGCTCATTCAGGCCACCGTGGCCAAGCTCTACAAGCTCCAGTCGAGAAACCAGGGCTGGCGCGACTACAGCCGCGCGCTGATCATGGAAAATAAATGGCGCGCCGCGCGCTACGGCATCGACGGTCAGATGATCGACTTCGGCATCGAAGAAGCCGTCGACACCCGCAAGCTCATCCTCGAATACCTCGACTTTGTCGACGACGTCGTCGATGAACTCGGCAGTCGCGAGGAAATCAACCACATCCGATGGATTCTGGACCATGGCACCGGCGCCGACCGGCAGCTCAAGGTCTATGAAGAGTCGGGCCACGACCTGAAGGCGGTCGTGGATTTCATGCTCGCAGAGACGAAAGCCGGTTTGTGATTACCGCAGTGAATCAGGAGTACGTTCAGGGCGCGAAGAACGCCGTTCGCGTGTGTCTCAACATCCAGCCGCACGAGCGCGTGACGGTGATCACCGACCGCGTGTCCCAGGACATCGCGGCGAGCCTGATCGCCGAGATCGAGGCCGTGGGCGCGCCGTACACGGCGTTCGTGCTCGAAGAGCAGGCCGAGCGTCCGCTCGCGCACTTGCCGGGCGCCATCGCGGCGCACATGGAGCAGAGCCAGGTCAGCATCTTCTGCGCCCGCGCCCAGATGAACGAACTCCTCTCGCGCATGGAGATGACCGACATCGTCAATCGCCGCAAGATGCGCCATGCGCACATGGTCAACATCTCGCACGACATCATGTTGCAGGGCATGCGCGCCGACTTCCACAAGGTCGACGCCATCAGCCGCAAGGTCATCGACGTCGTCACGAACGCGAAGCAGATCCGGTGCACCACGCCGGCCGGCAGCGACTTCACGGCCGAGATGAATCCGAACTACCGCTGGGTTAAGACCAGCGGCCTCATCTCACCTGAGAAGTGGGGCAACCTCCCCGGCGGCGAGGTCTTCACGACGCCAGGCGAAGTGAACGGCGTTTTCGTCATCGACGGCGTCGTCGGCGATTACCTCTGCGAGAAGTACGGCAACCTGAAAGACGCGCCGCTGACGGTGCACGTCGAGAAGAACCGCCTGGTCAGCGCGGAGTCGTCGAATCAGGCACTGCGCGACGACTTCTGGGCCTACACGCACACGGACGAGAACAGCGACCGCGTCGGCGAGTTCGCCATCGGCACGAACATTCAGCTCGAGAAGGTGATCGGCCAGATCCTGCAGGACGAGAAGTTCCCGGGCATCCACATCGCCTTCGGCAATCCCTACGGCGCGCACACCGGTGCCGACTGGTACTCCGTTACGCACATCGACGTCGTCGGCGTCCAGTTCGACATCATCGTCGACGGCACGCCGCTGATGCGATCGGGGAAGTTCCTCCTCTAAGACAGGGACAGAGACACAAACACCCGAACCTTGTCGTTCGTGAGGTTCGTGGGGTTCGGATGGTTCGAGGGGTTCTGTTCGGAGGGTTCATGGGGTGCGAGGGGTTCGTGAGGTTGGTTCGAGAGGTGCGAACCTGACGAACCCCCCTCTCGCACCAAACGAACCTCTTGCACCTTTCGAACAGAACCTTTCGAACCTTTCGAACCTTTCGAACCTTTCGAACCCTACGAACGCCGAGTCTCTGCCTTCGCCCCACGGATCCGCGCGCTAATGACGGCGAGTTCGTCGCGCGTGAAATCGCCGGCGTAGATGCGCTCGAACAGCGCGGCGCGCAGCGCCGCGTCGCCGATCTCGGGCTGGGCGGCGCGGATGCTGGATGTCACGATGGCCTTCGCGGTGGCGATCATCGAGAACATCATCGCGACACGCTCACTGCCCGTGCGATGAGCCAGGAGCTGGGCCAGACGGGCCTCGACGTCCAACGGTGTGTCGTTCATGCGCGCCGCACCTCGTCCAGCAACTCGGTGACCCCAAGGTAGGCGGCCCACTTCGACAGGTACTGGACATCCAACCCGGGCTGCGCGGCCAGCAGGCGCTTCGAGTCTCGCAACTGCATCTCGGAGCGCGTGTCTTTGGCCCAGTGGAGCTTGGACAAGATCAGATCCTCGGGCGCGACGATCCACAGCTCCGTGCCGCCAAAGTCCACGCGGCGACGACGACGAAACTCCTCCTGGCGAAAGGGATCGGCCTTCAACACGATGAAGTCCACCTTGACCACGGCCACGATGTGGATCAGATTGAACATCCGACGTCGACTGATGGCGGCCGCGAGAAGATCGGCGTCGGCGCCGAACTCCTCGCCGAAGAGTGCCGCAAGACGCGGCGCATCCTCCGCCTCGAGCTGCACGACGAGGTCGGCGTCGCGGGTCATGCGAGGCTCGGCGTAGTATGCCGCCGCCATAGACCCGGTGAGCATGTAGGGGATCCCGGCCTCGTCGAGCTTGGAGACCACGCGCTTCAGGATGACGAGTTCATCAGTCACGACTGTTGAATCCGACAAGCATCATACGAGATGCGGACAGAAACCTGTCGCTTGTCGTTCGTGGGGTTCGTGAGGTGGGTGCGGGGACCCAGAACCACCCTCACGAACCTCACGAACCGCTGGCACCTTTCGAACAGAACCCCTCGAACCACCCGAACCATGCGAACCACGCGAACCTCAACCGTTCGGTCGTTCGTGAGGTAGTCTGAGCCATGATTCCGTCGCTGCGCAGCCGCTTCAACGAAGGCTTCAAGGGGTCCCGCCACGCCGAGTTTATGGCCGATCTGACCGCGCGTGTGCGGTGTCCGATCGAGTTCCGCGTGTCTGAAACGCCGTGCTTCTTTCCGGGCCCGTTGATGGACTCGCTGGTCGGCGCGGCCGACGCGATGCTCGGGTCGCTGCTCGGCGACATCGCGTATCGCGCGGTGGCCGACGATGTGGTGCCGGCGCGGTTTCGCGTGGCGAATAGCGAGTCGGCGCCGACGTTCGTGCAGGTGGACTTCGGTCTGATGCGCGAGGGCCACAGGGTCGTAGGTCGGCTCGTTGAACTGCAGGCGTTTCCATCGCTGTATGGATTCCAGACGGTGCTCGGCGAGAGTTTTCAGCGCGAGTACGGCCTCGGCAAGAGCGAAGGACTCACGCCGTTTCTCGACGGGCTCGATCGCGACGGCTACCTCTCGCTGATGCGCCGCACGCTCGTCGGCCGGCACGACCACACCAACGTGGTCCTGATGGAGATCGACCCGAAGAAGCAGAAGACGCTGCCCGACTTCAACGTCACCGAGGATCTGTGGGGCGTGCGCACGGTTGATATCAACGACGTGATCGTGGACGGCCGTCGCCTCTTCTATCGCCGCAGCGGCGTGCTCACGCGCATCCTGCGCATCTACAACCGCGTGATCCCGGACGAGCTCGAACGCAAGGGCCTGTCACTGCCCTTCGACTATCGCGACGACATCGACGTGGAGTGGCTCGGCTCGCCCGACTGGTATTTCCGGCTGAGCAAGTTCTCGATCCCGCACATCAAGCATCCGTGGGTGCCGATCACCGTGTTCCTGCATGACGCGATGGAAGCGAACGGCCGTCTCGGCGCGGCGTATGCGGATCGCGAGCGCTGGCTGCTGAAGCCGCTGTTCTCGTTCGCGGGCGGCGGCATCATCTTCGCGCCAACCGATGAGCAGATCGCCGCGATTCCCGAGAACGACCGCCCGACGTACATCCTCCAGGAACGTGTCGCATTCACGCCCGTGATCGACACGCCGCACGGCGCGACGCAGGCCGAACTGCGCATCATGATGGTGCGCGAAGGCGACACCTACCGCG
Organism: uncultured Solibacteraceae bacterium; assembly: GCA_964355365.1. Classification (GTDB taxonomy): domain Bacteria; phylum Acidobacteriota; class Vicinamibacteria; order Vicinamibacterales; family SCN-69-37; genus SCUN01. Next base: position 5,991 of record CAYHEX010000048.1, read on the forward strand.
CGGTCCTCCCGCTCGTGCGCATGGGCCGCGGCAAGATGATGGGCGTCGATCACAACAAGGGACTCGATTGGGTGGGGGCGTCGGCGGCGTTCATGACGGAGACATAGACACAAACACCTGAACCTGGGGTTCGTTAGGTTCGTGGGTTCGAACGGTTCGAAGGGTTCTGTTCGCAAGGTTCATGGGGTTCGTGGGGTTCGTAAGGGTGGTTCGTAAGGTTGGTCGTCAGGTTCGACGTGATCTTGCCTTGCCCTGCGGTGAGCGCAGATAGCGCATCAGATGCGTCAGCGCGGGGTTGAGGCGGCGTAGCAGCAGGCGGGCCGCAGCGATGTCGTCCTCGGTCCAATGCCCGCGCGCTACGCCGTCGTCGAGCCAGTTCGCGGTTTCCCCGGCGCTCGCGTACGCGATGTCGAGGTATCGCGCGAAGTCCACGGAGCCGAAACGCCCGAACCCTTCCACGATGTTCGCGGCGATGCTCGATACGGCAGCTCGTAGTTGATCGGCAAATCGGAAATCGCGGCTCGCCGGGCCTTCGCGGAGCAGGCGGTAGATTTCCTTCCTGAGTTCATCCGCCAGTTGCCACACGATCAATTCCTGATAGGTCTTCATGGCCCGTGGCATTGCACGCGCGGTGCCAACCTCTCCCCCTGCGAGCGCGGCACACGATTCGCAATTTCTGCGAATCCTTCACAGCCAAACATTCGCAAATTTTGCGAACCTCCCGAACCAACCTTACGAACCCCTCGCACCCCAGGAACCCCACGAACAGAACCTCTCGAACCTTTCGAACCATGCGAACTGTCCGAACCTCTTCGCCCCCGTCGTTCGTATGGTTCGAGGGTTCGAGAGGTTCGAGAGGTTCTGTTCGAAGGGTGCACAAGGTTCGTGCGGTGCGTGAGGGCGGTTCGTAAGGGCGCACCTCTCGAACCACCCTTCCGAACCCCTCGAACCCCAGGAACCCCACGAACAGAACCTCTCGAACCTCTCGAACCTTTCGAACCATGCGAACCATGCGAACCATGCGATCTGTCCGAACCTCTTCGGCCCCTGACACAGACACCCGAACCTGGGGGTTCGTGAGGTTCGAAAAGGTTCGAGAGGTTCGAGGGGTTCTGTTCGCAAGGTGCATGAGGTTCGCTCGGTGCGAGAGGGCGGGTTCGTAAGGGCGCACCTCTCGAACCACCCTTCCGAACCCCTCGAACCCCAGGA
>CAYHEX010000048.1:7299-18030 GCA_964355365.1 uncultured Solibacteraceae bacterium
GGTTCGTAAGGGCGCACCTCTCGAACCACCCTTCCGAACCCCTCGAACCCCAGGAACCCCACGAACAGAACCTCTCGAACCTCTCGAACCTTTCGAACCATGCGAACCATGCGAACCATGCGATCTGTCCGAACCTCTTCGCCCCCGTCGTTCGTGGGGTTCGAACGGTTCGAGAGGTTCTGTTCGAAAGGTGCATGAGGTTCGTTCGGTGCCCGAGGGCGGTTCGTAAGGGCGCACCTGCCGAACCAACCTCCCGAACCCCTCGCACCCCAGGAACCTCTCGAACAGAACCCTTCGAACCATTCGAACCACGCGAACCATCCGAACCATCCGAACCACGCGAACCTCACACACCCTGCCGGTGTTTACGACCGATCTGTATCCCTGATCGTCTTTCTATAGCAGACTGATCGTGTTGCCTCTTTCCGTCGTTCTTTCGCTCGTGCTGTTGTTGTCGCAATCGCCCCAGGTCGCGCCGCGCCCGACAGGCGGCGCCACGGTCATCGGCCACGTCGTTGACGGCGTCAGCGGTCAGCGTCTCGGCGGCGTCACCGTGTCGATCGCCGGCGGCGGGCTGCCGGGGGCGGAGAAATCCGTGACCGATGCCGATGGACAGTTCGTCTTCCGCGCCCTGCCGGCCGGCGCGTACAGCTTCGGCACGAAGCGCGGCGGCTATCTCGACGGCCGATTCGGACAGCGACGACCCGGCGGCCCGGCGCGCACCCTCAAGCTCGCCGACGACGAACGGCGCGATGACGTCACGATCGAAATCTTCAAACCCGCGGTGATCACCGGCACAATTGCCGACGACGCCGGCGAACCCGCCGTAAAAGTGAAGGTCGTGGCTTATCGCCGCACCTTCATCAGCGGCCGGCCCGTGCTGGCTCCCGCCAACAGCGACGTCACCGATGACCGCGGTGTCTATCGCATCGGCCGGCTCGACCCCGGCGAATACGTCGTGGCCGTGCCGATGCTCAGCTCCACACCCGAGACCATCGACAGCGGCATCGGCCGTCCCATGGTGCGCGACGGCGGATCTTCCGCTACCCACCTGCCGCCGTCCGAAGGCAAGCCTCAGAAGTTTCCGACCACGTATTACGCCACCGGCCAGACGGCGGCGGGAGCGACGATCATCACCGTGGGCATCGGCGACGTGCGGCGCAATGCCGACGTGCTGGTGCGACCCGCGAAAGTGCTGAACATCTCCGGCGCGGTGACCGTGGCCGCCGGGCCGTCGCGCGGCGTGGAACTTGAACTGATCGCCGCCGGCGAAGATGAAGTGGGCGGCGATCGAGCCGTCGCCACCGCCATCACCAGCGAGGGCGGCACGTTCTCCTTCGCCGCAATACCCGTCGGGCAGTACGTGTTGCGCGCGTTCGTGCGCCCAAAGCAGCTGAACAGCGCTGCCGACGGGCCGCAATGGGCCGAACAGCTCGCGGTGCTCAACGACAAAGATCTGAGCGATGTCGCGCTCTACCTCCGGTTCGGCATGAAGGTCAGCGGCCGCTTCGAGATGGACAGCTCGTCCGATGACAGCGGTAACTGGACGAGCGGCATCACGGTGTCGCTCGAGCCCGCCAGCAGCCGCTATGCCTCTGCCCCGCCGCCCACGGCAACGCTCGATCCGTCCGGAAAGGCCTTCACCTTCTCCGGCGTGCTGCCGGGCCGCTACCTCGTGCGCGTCGGCGCCGGATCGGGACGAGCCGTGAAGTCCGTGACCTATCAAGGCCGCGACGCGTGGCTCGCGCCGTTCACGCTCGACACCGGCGATGTCAACGGCGTCGTGGTCACACTGACCGATCATCCTTCGTCGATCGCCGGCACCGTGACCGGCGTGGGTGATGTCGGCGAATCTTCCGTACTGGTATTTCCGCAGGATCCTCAAGCCTGGTCGGACTTCGGCGCCACACCGGTCACGCTCCGCACGATCGATGTCAGCGCATCGGGCACATTCGAAGTGCGCGGACTGCCGGCCGGCGAGTACTGGCTCGCGGCGTTCGACCAGGACACGCCCATCGACTGGCAGAATCCGTCGTTCCTGCAAGCGGCCGCACGGCTCGCCACCCGTGTGCGACTGGCCGACGGCGAGAAACAATCCGCCGATCTGAAGATCGTGACCATCAAATGACTGCGTGGCTCCTGACTCTGCTGTTGCTTCAGCAACAGACCGTCGCGCGGGATACGCCCATTCCGCGTGCCGGCACCGGCGCACGCATCAGCGGCGTCGTCATCGGCGATGACGGATCCCGGCGACCCGTGCGGCACGCGCTCGTCACGCTGTCGGGACTCTCGAGCGACGAAATCGTCACGGGAGACGATGGCGCGTTCGCGTTCGCGGATCTGCCGGCGGGACGCTACGGCTTGGCGGTGAGCAAGCCGGGCTACGCGCTGTCGGAGTACGGATCGCGGCCGGGCCGAGACATCGGCGTGCCCGTCGCGCTGGGCGCGGGACAGCAACTCACAGAACTGCAACTGCGACTCGCGCGCGGTGCGGTGATCACCGGCACGTTGATCGGCGCCGGCGGCGAACCGGTGTCGTCGGTCACCGTCACCGCGTCACGTATCAACGAGACATCAACGAAGGGGCAACGCGCGCTCGTCGATGTCGGCGAGGCCGTGTCGGATGCCGACGGCGTCTATCGCATCTTCGGTTTGCCGGAAGGCGACTTCGTCGTGACCGCCTGGCCTGAGGCGTCCAAAGACGATGCCGCCGTGTATGCGCCGACCTCCTACCCGAGCGCAGCTGACATTGCCAATGCGCCGCTGATCTCCGTGCGGGCGGGCGACGAGCACGGCGGCGCCGACATCACGCTCGGCGCGTCACAGCGCGCGGCCGTCAGTGGCATGGTGGCCGACGGGGACGGTCATCCGGCGTCCGGCGTCACCGTCACGCTCTCGCCCGCGAGCGACGCGGGGATCTCGACCGCAGGCCACGGTGGTTCGCTGAGCGTGCGCACCGGCGGCGACGGCGGGTTCATTTTTCCGTCGGTGCTGGCCGGCACCTACAGCGTGATCGCGTCGGACAACATCGGCGTCGAGGTCTCTCCCACGCGCACGACCCCACCGGCCCGATGGGCGCGATCTGAAGTGTCCGTGTACGGACGCGACGTGGCCGGCATGAATCTGATGCTGCGGCCGGCTGCTCCACTGAAAGGACGAGCGATCTTCAACGGCGGATCGACCGGAGGCTCCGCGAGCATCTGGCTGACCTCCGCTCTCGGTAGCGCAGCTCGGGCCCGGCCGAACGAAGACAACATCTGGGCGCTCACCGGTGTGGTACCGGGCCACTACACCCTCACGGCGGCAGCCACGGCACCGTGGCGGATGGAGTCTGCGACGCTCGGCGAGCGCGATGTCACGAGCACGGGCATCGACGTTGGGCTCGAGGCGGTCACGGGACTCACGGTCACGTTCACCGATCAGTCGGGTGGCGCGCGCGGCATCCTCACCAACGCCGCCGGCGCACCCGCGCCCGACTTCATCGTCGTCGTCTTTTCCGCGGAGCGCGCGCGATGGGCAGCGATGCCATCGAGTGCGTCGCCGTTTGTGGCGCCGGACACGAACGGCGCATGGGCGGTCACCGGGTTGCCGCCGGGCGAATATCGCGTTGCGGCGATCACCGACTGGATGTCATTCAGTCGCGTCACGCCGGCCTTGCTCGAGCAATTGATGCCGGCCTCCGCGCCCATCACGATCACCTCGGGCGGCATGACGACGATCGATCTGCGCGTCGGAGGGTTCTGACCAAAAAGACACGCGTCGTGCGTGGGTTCGTGGGGTTCGAACGGTTCGTGAGGTTCTGTTCGAAGGGTGCATGGGGTTCGCGGGGTGCGTAAGGGTGGTTCGCGAACCAACCTCACGAACCAACCTCACGAACCCCGCGCACCATTAGAACCTCACGAACCTTACGAATCCCAATCGGCTTTTTCCCAACCGTGATCTGGTGTTGCTCGTCTAACAGCGCGGGATTTACGAGGAGGCGCAGTGAGACGATCGGCCGTCGTTCCGTGGGCGTTGTGTGTGTGCGTGATGTGTGTGCTGCCAGTGTTCGCTTTCGCACAATCCTCTGGGCCGCAAGTGCCACCACCACGGCCTGGGATGCCGCCACCTCCGCCGCCACCGGCGCCCGCGTTGCAGATGTTGCGCGTGTTTGTCGACTGCGATTTCTGCGACATGGCGCATTTGCGCACGGAAGTGACGTTCGTGGACTACATGCGCGATCGCAAGGACAGCGACGTGCACGTGCTCGTGACCACGGAGTCGACGGGCGGCGGCGGCATTGCGTGGACGTTGAAGTTCATCGGCCTCGGCCGCTTTCAGGGGCAGGAGCGCACCCTGACCTTCAACACGCCGCAAACGGCCACCGAGGACGCGCAGCGCAAGGAGTTTGCGCGCATTGTGAAGATCGGTCTGATTTCGTACGCGGTCGACACCGCCGCCATGCCGCGGCTCGATGTCTCATACAAGGCGGTCAGCAGCAACACCGTGCCGGCCAAGACGAAGGATCCGTGGAACCACTGGGTGTTCCGCGTCAGTGCCAACGGCAATCAACGCGGAGAACAGTCGACAAGCAACAAGTCCTATCGAATCAACGGCTCGGCGAGTCGGACAACGCAGAATTGGAAGGTCAGCGTATTCGGTGATCGCAACGAGAGCCGCAGCAGTTACGATCTCGGCGACGGCGAGCCGTTCAAGAGCCGGTCGAGTTCGTGGAGTTCGAGCGCGCTCGTGGTGAAGAGCGCCGGCCCGCGACTGTCGTTCGGAATGAACACCTCGACGTCGGGTTCAACCTATTCGAATCAGGATTTCGCGTTCAGCGCGATGCCCGGCGTGGAATTCGACGTGTTTCCGTATGCGGAGAGCACGCGACGCAGCCTCACGTTCACATATGCCGCGGGGCTCGCGTACTACAACTACAAGGACGAGACGATCTTCTTCAAGGCCAAGGACGCGGTGCCACAGCACTCGGCCGGCGCCTCGCTTGGGATGCAGCAGCCGTGGGGCTCGATTGGCGCGTCCATCAACTACTCGCAGCAACTGCAACATCTCGATCGCTACAACCTCGGCGTCTATGGCAATGCCGACGTGCGCCTGTTCAAGGGCTTCTCGTTCAACTTCTTCGGCGACTACTCGCGCATCCGCGACCAGATCAACCTGAAAAGGGGCTCCGCCTCCACTGAGGACGTGTTACTGAGGTTGCGCCAGCTGCAGTCGGGCTACAGCTACAGCCTGGGCTTCGGCCTCAGCTACAGTTTCGGCTCGATCTTCAACAACGTGGTCAACCCCCGCTACGGCGGAGGGGGAGGGCGACGGTTCTTCTTCTTCTAAAAAGACACAGACAGTTTCATGAGGTTCGAAGGGTTCGGGGGTTCGGATGGTTCGTGAGGTTCTGTTCGAAGGGTGCACAGGGTTCGCGGGGTTCGTAAGGTTGGTTCGCGAACCAACCTCACGAACCACCCTCACGAACCCCACGAGCCATTAGAACCTCACGAACAGAACCTTCCGAACCGCACGCACCTTCCGAACCTTCCGAACCCTAAGGTGCTATTTCCCCCCGCCCTTTGTCTTTTTCGCCTCTTCCCGTGCTTTCATTCGTGCGGTGACGTCGTCGGTCATCTTGAGGCGCGGCACGCCGGTCTCGAGCCACTCGGGCGCGGCTTTGCCCATGAGGTGATAGTCGAAGAACTCCTTCATGCGGATCATGTAGTCCTGCATGTTGGGCTGGCGCGCGAGGCCGTGGTTCTCGCCGGGGTACTCCACGAGCACGACCGGCTTGCCGAGGCGGCGCAGCGTGTTGTAGTACTCGATGCCCTGCGTGAAGTCGACGGCGCCGTCCGCGTCGTTGTGCAGCATCAGCAGCGGCGTCTTCACGTTCTTCGCAAAGGCCACCGGTGAGTTGCGCGTGTAGGCGGCCCAGTTATCCCACGGACCGCTGGTGAAGCGGCCCTGGCTGTTCTCGAAGATCGCGCCGTTGGTGCCGCCCGAGTTCTTGTAGATCAGCGAATACATGCTGATCATGTCGGTCAGCGGCGCGCCGGCGGCGGCGGCCTTGAAGATGTCCGTCTGCGTGATCGTGAACGCCGTCTGATAGCCGCCCCACGAATGACCGTGCAGCGCCACGCGGGTGGGATCCACGATGCCGGTGGCGATCGCGGCCTTCACGGCGGGCACGAGCGCCCACACCGCCGACATGCCCGGGTCGTTGATGTAGTACTTGATGTCCGGCTCGAACACCGCGTAGCCGTTGCTCATGTAATACGCGCGGTTGAAGCCCGTGCCTGGCACTCCGGGACGGCTGAACGCGTTCGTGCCCTGCGTCAGCCGCTCGTAGATGTACACCACCGTCGGATACGTCTTGCCCTTCTCGTAGTTGGCCGGCAGATACAGCGTGCCCTGGAGCTTCTCGCCCTTCGGGTTCTTCTTGTCCTTCTTGTCGTTGTAGAAGTCCACCAGCAGGCGGCCGCTCGTGTAGGTGTACGGCTCGACCTCCGCGTTGGCCTTCGTCAACTGCTTCGCGGAGGCGAGCGTCGCGTTGGTCGCGAAGATCTCCGGCGCGGTGTTGGACGTTTCTTTGCTGTAGATCCAGACGTCGGCCTTCTTCGCCTTGGTCAGGCGGCTGAACGACGCGTCACCCGAGAGCAGGATTTCCACGCCGGGCTTGTTCGCCGCCATCACGCCAATGCTCTGCCGCTTGGTCCACTCGGCCATCGAGCCGATGTACTGCGTCTTTGAGAGGTCAATCCCCTTCTCGTCGGGATCGACGCGCAGACGCTGACGGTAGCGGATCTGGTCCTTCTTGCCGTTCACCGTCAGGTTCACGGCCGGCGACGAGTTGTTGATGGACACCTTCCACATGTCCCAGGCATCGCTGAGGATCACGAACTGGCTGTCGGCCGTCCACCCCACCGGATTGATGGGCGGATCGATCTGGTTGTGGTCGTCTTCCACGTCGATGAATGACGTCGGCACGGTCTGCGTGATGTTCGTCGCCACGCCCGTGGCCAGATCGATCGCGAAGTAGTGCTTCGCGTCGTAGTAGTAGTACTTCGTGCCGTCGGGCGAGATCTGATACGCGTACTGCGACTGCTTCTTGATCATCGTGCGAGCGCCCGTGGCCATGTTGATGGTGTAGAGGTCGCGGAAGGCGCGGCCGTCGAGGTTGCCCTGCAGTTCGTACGCGCGGTCGTCGCTCCCGATCGCGAACTTCTCCTTCGCCCCGATCGTCACCTGCCGCACATCGTCATCCGCGATGCGCACGAACTTGTTGTCCGCAACGCGGTAGGTCGAGAGGAACGTGAAGGCGCGGTCGCCGGGCTCCTGGACCTGCTGCGCGGACTGGAGGCGCGGATCCTTGTAGTGCCAGATCACGAGATTGGGACGATCGGCCGCATCAGCCGCCGCCGCGCCGCCACCAGCCGGCGCCGGTCCTGCGCCAGTCGCTGGTTCGCCTTCGGCAGCCGGACCGGCTGCGCGTCCACGGCCCGCGGGTGGATCGGCCTTGTTGATCTTCGCGATGCCGATGAGGATCGCGTCACGGCTTTCGGTCCATGACGGCGTCCGGTTATTGCTGATGCTCATCTCTTTCGGGAAGGTCGCGTCCTTCGTCGGGTCGTACATCACTTTTTTCGGCGCGCCCGCATTGAATCCCGTCCAACCCACGACTGCGAACAGGCGGTCTTTCCACGCCGTGATCTCGTCGTGGCCCTTCAGCACCGACAGCGCGTCGCCCTCTTCGGTGAATGACATGCGTTCGTAGAACGCCTTGTCGGTGTCGAGCGACGTCACGACGCCGGAGCTCATGTCGCGCGTCTGCACGCCGTTGCCGGCCTGATCGGCGGCGTCGATCACCATCGCGAGCGTCTTGCCCGACTTGTTGAACGCGAATTCGCTCACATTGCCGATGTTGATCTCGGCGTTCGTCTTGAGGTCGTGCAGCACGAGGTCCGTGCCCTTCACGCGCGTGTCGCCGGCTGTGCCGCCGCCTGCGCCGCCCGCGCGTCCCGGCGCGCCACCGCGACCCGCGGCACCCGCTGCCGCGCCGCCGCCCGCTGCCGCATCAGCGCCGAAGCGATGCAGCGCAATCCATCCGCCCAGCTCGCCGTTGAACGCGAAGCGGCGGATCTTGGCGATGTCCTTCTTCTCGCCGGTCGCCAGATTCACGAGCGTCATGCCCGCCTGCGCCGCCGGCCGGCTCGCGCGTCGCGCCGCGTCCGCATCGGCCTTCTTCGCTGCGGTTGGGAACGCGATCCACTGCGAGTCCTCGGAGAACGTCGTGACGCCACCGCCACCGTCGCCAACGGGGAACTTCATCTCCTTGTCGGTGGACGTGCTGCGGACGATGACCTCGCTGTCGCCCTGCGTGGGCCGCATGCTGTACGCGAGCCACTGGCCGTCATTCGACAGCGTCGTGGTGCCCATGTTGCGGAAGGCGATGACATCTTCGATGTCCATCGGCCGCTTGGCGCCGGCGGTGGACTGTGCCGTCACCGGCACGAACGGCAGAACGAGGGCCAACGCGAGCAGGGTTAGCAGGAAAGAGCGACGCATCAACTTCATAGGGACAGCCTCCAGGATTCGACGGGATGTTACCAGTACCGGCCCCTCGTAGTCGGGGTCCTTCAGGTCCCCGAACCGCGCCATCCTTGCCCTCTCCTCATGCCTCCGCTCGACGAACCTCGAAATCCCGCCTCCATCCGTTCGCATTTTCGTGAACCTGATCGCGTGACTTCCTAACCGGCCGCGCGACAAGCGGAGCCCCGGACCTTCAGGTCCGGGGATGGCCTTACGGAAGTCACGCTCGAAATGCTCTCTCCTTCCGGCGGGATTTCGTACTGACGCTGATCGGCTCGCTCGCAAGTCGGCACGAGGAGAGGGCAAGGCTGGCGCGGGAGTGAAAGCGCCTCAGCGGAGAAATCTAACGATTGCGCTGAGCCGCGCTGCGCGGTGTCACGATACCACTGCCGCGCAGCGGGGGCTCCAGCGCATTGTCAGACTGAATTACATCAGGCGAAAAGCAGCAATACGGGCTCCAGCACTCTCTCGCACACGGGCCTGAGAGTCGTCGCTATCGAGCCCGAAGCCGTCGTACTCGTACAGCTCGTTCCAGTGCGGAACCAGCTGGTGGAGTTCAGTGGTCCGCTGACAAGATGGACAGGAGTAGACGTAGTTGCCGAGGTGGCTCTTGCCAGTCGACTGGACTGTTCCACATTTCCCGCAGCTCACCTGCGGAAGGTCCTGTTGAGAGATCGAATCTGGCTTGCCGCAGTGTTCGCAGTTCTGAGTCACGAACCCGCCAGTTCGACTCCGAACGATCACGCGCCTAGATTGCCTTTGGCACTTGTAGCACCACCGAGTGTGCCCAAAGAGTAGCCGCTTCACTGAATTCATATCCCACTCCTTAGAAAGTAGGCGGCTGGCAACGGTCAAAGCTCACGCGGTCTCCTCCTGTAGAGAGAAGCCAACACGACTCGTAGACAACCGCTGGTACCCGAGACTTACTGTGGATGGGCTAGTGACTGGGTCGCTCTGGTGGGGGCTCTTTGGGGGCGCTCGTTGGCGCGTAATCTGGCCCTATATGGCGACAATATGTCTGTTTGTGCCCGTCGAGATTTTACCACCACCCGACCTGAGTCAGGCCGCAGATTGTCCAAGAACTGAGTCTTCCGCCAACGGTCCGCTTCAGCTGCGGCGGCGTCATGATGGCCTTCGCCGCCGTCAGCTGCAAGCGGAGGTTAGGCCGATGTTGGTCTTTTCTTTGAACGCTTGGGGGGAATCGTGACGCCGGGATCCAAAGCAAGGCGCCGGACCCGGAGCACGAGGCCTGGGGACAGCCGCTCAACCTTCACCGCAAGTTTTCTTACGGAAATATTGTCGAGGGATTGCAACTGACCAGCGTCGAAAATACGGGTGATCGACGGCCCATCCTGAATGTGAAATTTGACCACGTCAGATGCAAGATTTGGCCACAGCCACGCGAGCACTCGATCGTTCTTCGGCCATTCGCTCGGTGCTTGCAAATGAGGGCTGATGACATCCTGGAACACCTCGCTAAGAGCCAACACCTTTGGCAGCGCGCTACCAGTACAACTCCGCTGCGAACGCGTCGGCGCTGGCACTTGGCGCATTCGAACCGCCGTAACTAGCAGTGGGTTGACGCCTTTTGTGTCCTGCGCTAGAGGTGGCTTTCTCGGCTCGCTTTTGGTGGGAGTGGTTGAAGCATCGGGCCGGCTCGCCTTGATTGCTGCCTTCGACGTTCTGACTTTGTTCTTGCTCTTTCGAGCGGAGCGCAAGCACTGCGCACAAATCGACGCGGACTGTGACACCCAGGATTTTCGCTCACCGCATCGATTGCACAGAGGCACGTTGACTCCGTTCGTATTCGGCCTAACCAGTATTGGACCTGCGAAGCCCTGGCAATATTGCTGACGAACTCCATCAGACCAATTCCTGACGAAGGCCTCGAACCCTTTGACAGCAAGTCCCCGATCGGCCAGAGGTTACACCGGATCGGTGGCGTCGGTGACCCGGGAAGTGGGCCGCGGTGACGGTCAGGCCTGCGAATGCGAAGGCTGTCAGCCTAATGCAGGCGCGAGGTCCGGACCACTCAGGAACACCCGTCACCGTGCGGGTGACGCCGAACGGGGCCGAAGGCGAGAAGGACACCGGCAATCACTGATTCGGCGAATGAGAGATTGGCTCAATCTCAATCACCCACTCACGCAATCCCCCACC
>CAYHEX010000049.1:0-17953 GCA_964355365.1 uncultured Solibacteraceae bacterium
CATGGGAGTGGACGAGGATCCTGAAGACCAGCCGCACGCCGCGAGGCTGACAAGCACCGCCGCGGCGGCGACACGCAGAGAGAGACGCACAGTCGCACGCATGGGGCGAATGGTATTACGTCACGGCCGGGCAAGCCAGCGTCCAAGTTGATTCTTGCGCTCCGCGACCGAGACCAGCCCCGCGTCGCGGCGGGCCAGCAGCCGCGCCGCCGACCGACTATGACGACGGATCAAGGGCAGCAATCGTCGCAACCGTCGCCAGGCCAACACGCCGGGCGACGAGTTGACCGGCAGCGAGAAATACAGCGCCGCCTCGAGGGGCGACACAAAGATCCGCCCGTACACGTACCGCAGCCGTCCTCCCACCAGTGCGGCGCCGCCCAGTCTGGCAATTGACGGGGCCAACTCGACCAGTTCCGACCGTGCGGTGAAGATCTGAGCGCGAATCGTTGCGAGGATCTCTTCACTCCAGTCGTCGGGTCGCATCGCCTGCAGCACTCCGCTCGGCACGTCTGCGCCGATCAGCTCGCGCGCGACACGCAACACGGCGTAGACACCGCGTGTCCACTGCCAATCACCTGCGCGGCGTCGCACGGCCTCCCAGTTGATCCCCTTGCCAAAACGCTCAATCACGGCCGCCACATCGCACGCCGGACGCAAACCGAATTCGAACTGATCCTGATAGGAGGCGTGCAGGCACAGATGCAGCAGCGCGTCCTCTGGCGACAGGGCCAGCGCTGTCGCGCCGCTCACCTCCAATGGCACCGCACGCTGAAACAGGCCCTCCGGTTCGATGGAGTACGGCTGTCCCGGATTCGTCAGATTCCAATGCACTTCAACGGCCGCCACGCCCGGCTTCACGCACCGAGGCAGATGGTTGGCGACGTTGACCCAGATCGCGACGTCGCGCAGTCCTCCCGATTCGTACCCGCGAGCCACCACGATGTCCGACGTCTGCTGCAGGTGCTCACGCGGCACCATGATGTCGATGTCCGTCATCTCACGGAAGGCCGGATCGCGGTACACCGCCTCGCGGAGATAGGCGCCCTTCAGCACCACCACGGGAATGCCGACGTCCGTCAGAGCGCGCACCATCCCGGCAAGTTCCGCCTGCTGCTGAATGGCGCCGAGCGCCAACAGGCGGCACTCCTCACGAAGATCGCTCCACACGGACGCCGGGGCGAGCGTCTTGAATCCCGACCGCGACAGTCGATCCTGCAGCCGCCGGCGCACGCGGTGCATGCGCGCCAGCGCCACGAGTTGGCGCCACTGGTCCTCGTCGAGCGCGGCGACGCGATCTGCGCTCAGCCGCGTCTGATCCTGATGCAGGCAATCGAGCAGCAGGGCCTGCAGCGGCGTGGGAATACTCATAAGGGGAGTCAGCGATGCGCTGATGCCGGCATGCTACCAAAAACCCACTCGGTAGTGCACAATCTCCCCGAATGCACCGAGACGACGTGCTCTGCACCGCGTCATCGCTCGACGTACGCGTGGCGGGACGAGGGAACACCACTGTCCGTCTGCCCGGCGGCCCCGCCATCGACGGTGGCCCGAACATCCTGGCCATTCTCGCCGCGTTTTCGCGGCCGCGCGCACTGCAAGACGGCCTTGACGAGCTCGCGCGCGGCGTCGCATCGCGCGCCGCGTTCGTTGAAATCATGGCGAGAGTCGTTGACCTCTCCCAGGGCCGCGTGCTCGTGCGCGCGGCCGACACCGACCAGCCACCGCCGCTCGCGCTCGGATTCGCCGGCGCCGCATCGCACATCGCCATGCTCAGTGATCGGCGTCGCACTGACGCGTTTATCGAGGCCGTTCGGGCAACGGTCAGGCCTGGCGACGTCGTGATCGACCTCGGTACCGGAACGGGCGTACTGGCCATCGCAGCGGCGCGGGCCGGCGCACGACGCGTCTATGCGATCGAGGCCGGCAGCATGGCGGACACGGCTGACGCCATGTTCGCCGCCAACGGCGTCGGCGATCGGGTCACGCTCGTGAAGGGCTGGTCAACCGAGGTCGAACTCCCCGAGCGCGCGGATGTCCTCGTGACCGAGACACTCGGCGACAACCCCTGGGAGGAGGGCTGGCCGCACCTGGTGTCCGATGCCTGGCACCGTCTGCTTCGGCGCGATGCCCGCGTCATTCCGTCCCACGTCCAATGGTTCGCCCAACCGGTCGCCGTGCCGATGGCGCTGCTGGACAAAGCGCGCTTCTCGCCGGCACTGACATCGGAGTGGTCGAGCTGGTACGGCCTGGACTTCAGCGCGCTGGTGACGACCGGTGACCGGCACACCGAGGTGATCCGCGCGGCGCCGCATCGCGTGGCCGACTGGCCGACGCCCTGCGCGCCGATCGCTCTGGCTGACTGCAGCGCGGCCGGTCATCTCGCCGGCACGAACGAAGGACAATCGGTCGTCACGGCTCAGGGCGACATCAGCGGCGTGGCGCTGTTTTGGGAAGCGGACCTGACTCCAGGCATCCACCTCTCCACGGCGCCGGGCCGCGCCACGGAGGACGGTTCGTGGCGAGTGCTGATTGTGCCGACGCCAGACACCCACCACGTGCGTCCCGGCGACGTGGTCACGGTCTCGGTGACCAGCAGTCATCCGCCGAGTGTGCGCCTGCACACCACATCACCCGGCGAGCCGTCGACGTGAGCGCCGTGCTCGGTCTGCTGCGGCTGGCCGGCCCGAGTATCGAATCGCAAGAGCTCGATCCCATGAGCCGGGCCCTTGCCGCTCACGGTCCGGACGCGGTCGGCGTGTGGTCCGACCGTCATATCGCGCTGGGCCATCGGCTCATGCGCGTGACGCCGGAAGACCGCTTCGACCACCAGCCCCTCAACGACGTGAACAGCGGCCTCGCGCTGGTGTGGGATGGCCGGCTCGACAATCGCGAGGAACTGGCCGCCGAGCTCGGGATCTCCACCAGCGAACTGCCGACACTGCCCGACTCCGCCGTCGCATTGCGCGCGTGCCTGCGCTGGGGCGAGTCGTGTGCCGGCCATCTGGTCGGTGTCTTTGCATTCGCCGTCTGGAACGCCCGCGAACGCCGGCTGATGCTGGCGCGATCGCCGCTGGCCGCGCGACCGCTGTTCTACAGCGTCATCGGCGACACTGTGGCGTTCGCCACGGCGCCCCGCGGCCTCTGTGCGCTGCCGTCCGTGCGTCGCGCACTCGACGAGGAGCACCTCGCCGACTACCTCGCGTACGAGCGGGCTCGGTCCGGCGCAACCTTCTATCGCGGCATTTCGCGCGTGATGCCCGGTGAAACGGTCGTCGTCGCCCACACCGGGCTGTCCGTGCACAGCCGGTGGGCGTTCACGCCCCGGCCCGAGCTGCGCCTCGCGCGCGATGAGGACTACGTGGAGGCGTTCGACACGCTGTTCACCCGCGTCGTGCGCGATCATCTTCGCAGCGAGCGGCAGGTCGGCATCCTGCTCAGCGGCGGCTTGGACTCGTCGTCGGTCGCATCGGTCGCCGCGCCGATATTGGAGAAGGACGGCCGGCGCCTGTTCGGCTTCACGGAGGTGCCCCGCGCCGGTTTCGATGGCCCACTCATGCCGGGCCGCTACGGCGACGAACGGCCGTTCGTGATGGCGCTGGCCAGGCAGTACGGCAATCTGGCACCCGCGTTTGTCGACACCACCGGAGGATTCCTGCTCGACGACCTGAGCGGGATGTTCGAGGCCCTCGAGCGCCCATTTCATCGCCCGACGAATCGCGTCTGGTACGAGGCCGCGCTTCGGGAAGCCGGCCGGCAGGACGTCGGCGTGATGCTGCACGGCACGTCGGGCAACCTCACGATGAGTTGGAGCGGCGACGGCCTCCTGCCCGGCCTGTGCCGGAATTTTCGGTGGCTCGACGCGTGGCGAGAGTCGCGCGCGTCCGCTCGCCAGGCCTCGTCGTCGACGTTGCGGGTGCTGGCCGGTGGCGTGCTGCCGCTCCTTCCCTTCGATGTGTACCTCGCGATCGGCCGGCTCCGCTCCGGAGACGACGTCGGCTGGTCGCGCCACCCGTGGCGCGCGTTCTCGGCCATCAATCCCGCGTTCGCGCGCCGGCATCGGGTCTCGGAACGCGCACGCGAGATGGGACCAGACCTCCGCCTCAGTGTGCGCCCTGAGGACGGTGCGGCGCAGCGAGCCTTCGCGGTCGCGCGCTATGCCGATGTCACCGATGGCAACGACGCGGGACATCAGGCCATGTTCGGCACTGACATTCGCGATCCGACGGGCGACCTTCGTCTGGTCGAATTCTGCCTGTCAGTGCCTGAATCGCAGTACCGCCGCAACGGCGAGTCACGTTGGCTCATCCGTCGCGCGATGCGGTCACGGCTGCCACAGGAAATCCTCGCCAGCCGCGCGCGCGGATTTCAGGCCGCGGACTGGTTCGAGCGCATGACACACGCATCGGATCGCATCGACGCGGAACTGGCCGCGCTGGAACGCTCGCCGCTCGCCCGCGAAGCGATCGACATCGCGCACCTGCGCCGCCTCGCCGCAAGTCTGGGTCCGACGGCGGCGATGACGCAGACGATGATGAACGACTATCGCGGCACACTGGAGTCCGGCCTGATGGTCGGGCGCTTCATCCGGTGGGTCGAGGACTCGGGAGCCGCCGCCCCATGACGGTTCACGCCTATCGATATGCCGGCCTGCGGGTGGCGTCAGATCTGGTGCTCCCTGAATGGCAGGTGTTCGAGGAGCCTGTGCGGTTCGCGGATCCAGACGTCGTGATTCGGCGCCTGACGGAAGCCAGGTCGATGATGGTGCATCGGGCCGTGGACGTGCTTCCCCGCGAGTGCCGGTTCTTCCTGCGGGACGCCGGCGAGTATCACGTGCGCGACGGCCGCGAGATCGACGTCATTCCGGAACCTGGTGCCGGTGAAGCGGAGATCCGGCTCTTTATTCTCGGATCCGCATTCGGCACCCTGGCCTATCAGCGCGGGCTCCTGTGTCTGCACGCCAGCGTGATCGCCGGTCCTGGCGGCGCGGTGGCCTTCTGCGGCCCATCCGGATCCGGCAAGTCCACCACGGCCACGCTGCTGCACCAACGGGGACACGACTTCGTCTCCGACGACCTGTGCCGGTTCGCTGTCGCGTCGGATCACACGGTGTGCGTCTACCCGTCCACGCCGCGGCTGAAGCTCTGGCGCGATGTGCTGGTCGCGGTGGGACGCGACGATGCGGAACTGGCACGCGACCACCGCCGCAACGACAAGTTCATCGCGCAGGTCACGCACCGGGATGCCATCACGCCGGTGCCGGTTCGGGCGGTCTATCTGCTCGACTGGGGCCCGGTCGCGCTGACGCGACTGCGCGGTCTTGACGCGTTGCGCGCCCTCGTCGAGGGCGCGACCTATCAGCCCGGCCTGCTCTCCCGGATGAACGAGGTCGCCCCCCATTGGCAGCGATGTGCGGCACTGGCTGAGCGCGTGCCGGTGTTCCGGCTGGTTCGGCCGAGAGATCTCGCCGCGACGGATGCCATGCTGAACGTCATCGAGCGTCACCTCGCGGAGCAGTTTGGTATAGTCACGCGCCAGGGAGCCGGAGGATGACTGAACCTGCACTCACCATCGACACGATCGTCCATCGTGTCGATCGCCTGCCGTTCACGCAGCTCGATGACGATCTGCTCGCGCTCGACGCGGACCGCGGGTACGTGTTCAGCATGAATGCCACGTCGGCCGAGATCTGGGCCCTCTTTCGCGAGCCGACCGCCGTGAAGGATGCCTGCGCCGCACTCATGCGTGAGTACTCGATCGACGAGTCCACCTGCCGGCGCGACGTGCTGGCCCTGCTCGAGCAGCTTCGCGATGCGGGTCTGGTGGAGATCCACGATGGAACGTCGACGGCTGATCGTTGAAGCCCTCGTCTGTCTGATCGTCGCGCGTGTGCTGATCGCCGCGGTCCCATTCCGTCGGCTCTCGCGGCTGTTCACCCGAAAGGTCGCCCTCCGGAACCTGACGCCTGAGGCGAGACAACACGTGACGACGCAGGTCCGCCACGCCATCAGCGCCGCCACCCGGCGAGCGCCGTGGCCGATGATGTGTTTTCCGCAAGCGGTGGCCGCGCAAGACATGTTGAGGCGCCGGGGCATTCCCACGACGTTGTACTACGGCGCTGCGACTCGGGCAGAGGCCAGGCTCTCGGCCCATGTCTGGCTCAAGGACGGGGACACGGGGGTCGTTGGCCACGAGACGGCGAGCCGGTTCGCCGTGCTCGCCACGTTCTCCAACTTCCGCTGTGACTCGCCCGGCACGGTACGCTAGACTCCCGGCATGCAGAATCGACCGGATCTCGCTTTGCCTTCGGCGCAGCTGACCTCGGCGGAGGGCCAGACGGTTCCCGCCCAGAAAGCCTGGATCACACCGACCTTCGAACGTATGAACCTCGCCGACGCGATGGCCGGCCTCCGCGGCAGAGGTCCCGACCTCACCTGCTCCTGATTTCTGACATCGGGTCTTCGTGACCTCCGGGGGCCATCGGCCCGCGTGACCGAGGCAGGCCTATGCGCACGGCAACCAGCAGCAATGTCCTTGTATCGGTCGTCATGCCGGTCTACAACGGGTCCGCATTCCTGGCCGACTCGATTCGTTCCATCCTGACTCAATCGCACACCTGCCTCGAACTCATCGTTGTTGACGACGGATCCACCGACGACTCGTTGGCGGTGGTCGAATCCACCGCCAACGGCGACGACCGCGTGCGAGTCATCAGCGCCGGCCATCATGGGGCCCAGCGGGCTCGCAACCTCGGAGTCAGCGCCGCTCGCGGCGAACTAATCGCGCACATCGACCAGGACAACATCGCGTTGCCACCTCGGATCGCCGCACAGATCGCCTGGATGCGGCAGCACCTGTTGGACGTTTGCGGCAGTTGCACATGGGTGTTTGGAGACCGCGAACACCTCAAGTGGGTGCCGGAGCGGCACGGGGACATTCGCATCGAGTTTCTGTTTCAGACGGCCATGGTGCACTCAACGATCCTGATGGACGCCGCCGTGGCGAAGGCCCATCCCTTTGACGAACGCGCAGCCTATGGGGGGTTCGAACTGCTCACGCGCCTCACCTGGAGCCATCGGGTGGGCAACGTGCCGCAGGTGCTGCTGAAATACCGCGAGCACCGCGCGCAGCACACGCGGGCCCTGCCGGACGTGATGCGCGGCGATCGGCAGCGATATCGGGAGCGGCACTTCTTCGCGCTCTTCCCCGACAGCTCGTCTCGTGACTACGCCGCGGTCGCGAAGGTTGCCGATGCCGCGCCATTCGACGACGACGCGGAACGCGACCTGGCGGAGGTATGGATGACACGACTGGCGGATCGAGTGGCGTGCCCGTTTCTGCGCGGGCAATTGCACGACCGGCGCCGGCACGCGCTGGCGCAGGCGTCATGACGCGGCGGTGGTCGCTGGCCCCCTCGCGACCGGGGCCACAACATCCGGTTCGCGTGGCCATTGTCGGCATCGGGTCGATGGGTAAGGGCCTCGCCTATCAGGCGGAGATCTCGCCGGAGTTTCACTGCGCCGCGCTTGCGGACATCCGGATCGACCGCGCCATCGCCTGCGCCGCCTTCCTGAAACGCGAGTACCGCGTCGTCCATACGGCGGATGAAGCGGCCGACGCCATGCGCGCGTCCTGTCTGGCGATCGCCGAAGACGGCGCGATGCTCTCCGCGGCGCCGGGGTTCGACGTGCTCGTGGAGTCGTCGAGCAGCATCACCGCCGGCGGGCAGCACGCCGAGGCCGCGCTCACGACGGGACGACACGTGGTGATGATGAACGCGGAGTCGGATCTGGTCTTCGGCCCGTACCTGATGCGCCTCGCTCGCGCGCACGGCGTGGTATACACGAGTACGGACGGCGACCAGCCGGGCGTGATCGCGCGTCTGGTCGATGAACTCGAGCGCTGGGGCTTCGAACTCGTCATGGCCGGCAACATGAAGGGGTTCCTGGATCGGTACTCGAATCCGACCAAGATCATCCCGGAAGCCGACAAGCGCAACATCGACTACAAGATGGCGTCCAGTTACACCGACGGATCGAAGCTGTGCGTGGAAATGGCGCTCGTCGCCAATGCGATGGGCCTGCGCACGCTCGTGCCCGGCATGGTCGGGCCGCGCGTCACCAATGTCGGCGACGTGCTGGGCCAGTTCGATTTCGCTGCGATTCGCGAGTCCGGCCCGGTCGTGGACTACGTGCTCGGTGCGCAACCCGACGGCGGCGTCTTTGCCGTCGGCTACTGCGACCATCCGTATCAGCGCGACATGCTGAAGATGTTGAAGATGGGGACGGGCCCGTTCTACGTGTTCTATCGGCCTTACCATCTGTGCCATGTCGAGGCGCTGGCGGCGGCCACGCTGGCCATGTCGGGCGCCTCCCTTCTCGAGCCGCGCCATGGATTCCTCACGGACGTGATCGCGTACGCCAAGACGGATCTGCAGGCCGGCCAGACACTGGACGGCTTCGGGGGCTACGCCATGTACGGGCTGCTCGAGAACATCGACGCGGCTGCCGATCCTGCGGGATTGCCGCTGTGCCTGGCCGAAGACGTCACGTTGCGGCGCGATGTGCCGAAAGACGCGCGGTTGACGGTGGCCGACATCCGCTACGACCCGACGTCGGCGGCATTCGCGATGTTCGCCAAAGCTCGCGAGGCCTCCGCGCTTCTTCCATGACCCGTGAGTCGATCGCCGCGTTCTATCGCCAATTCGTCACCGCCGACGACCTCGTGTTCGACATCGGCGCGTATCACGGCAGCCGGACCGCGGTCTTCCGGGAGATTGGCGCGCGTGTGGTTGCCGCCGAACCGGTTCGGGAGTCGGTGCACATGCTGTTCGCGCGATTCGGCGCGGATCCCCGCGTGAAGCTCGTGCCGCGCGCCGTGGGCGCGTGCGCAGGGACCGCCGACATTGTCCTGTCCGCGCCGCATCGGTTTTCATCGTCGTTGAGCGCGGACTACCGGCGCGCAGGTCTGGAGAGCGGGCGCTATGCGCGGTACGGCGTGACGACCTGGAACGACACGCGACGTGTGCGTGTCACCACGATGGATGCGCTGATCGCGGAGCACGGCGTGCCCGCATTCGCGAAGATCGACGTCGAAGGCACGGAGGACGCCGTGCTGGCCGGACTGTCACAGCCGGTGGCGGCGCTCTCGTTCGAGTTTCACCCTCATGCGCTCGATCCCGCCATGCGATGTCTCGATCGATTGGAGATGCTCGGCCACTGGCGCTTCAACTTCGTGTGCGAGGAGCGGTTCGCATGGGAGTTGTCGACGTGGGTGCCACTCGCCGACATCCGAACGATCCTGCTCGAAACGCGTGGTCGCTCCGACTTCCTGTACGGCGACGTCTACGCGCGGCTGGTGGACTGACATTCGGGCGGCGAATGGTATTACCATAAGCCGCCCGTGTCGAGCGCGACAGCCTCTGCTCCAGGACTCGAATTCCGTCACGTCTCACGTAGTTTTGGCGCCGTGAAGGCGCTGACCGACGTTTCGTTTGGTATTGCCGCCGGGGAAGCACACGCGATCATCGGCGAGAACGGCGCCGGCAAGTCCACGCTGCTCAAGATCCTCGCGGGCATCGTGCAGCCGGAGACCGGCGAGTTCTACTGGCGCGGTGAGCAGTTGAAGTTCCAGACGCCGCGCCACGCACTCGAACGCGGCATCGGCATGGTCTACCAGGAGATGCTGTCGTTTCCGAACCTGAGCGTCGCCGCCAACATTTTCGCTGGACGGGAAATTACGAAGGCCGGCGGTCGTTTGAATGAACGCGCGATGCGCGCGCGGACCGCGGAGTTGCTGGCGGAATTGCACGTGCCGGCCACGCCCGACACCCCGATGGACCAGTTGCCCGCCGCGCTGTGCCAGCTCGTCCAGGTCGCCCGCGCGCTCGCCTTCGACTGCAAAGTGCTCGTGCTTGACGAGCCGACCACGTCGTTGACCGATTCGGAGGTCGACCACCTCTTTGCGGTCGTCGATCAGCTGAAGCAGCGCGGCCTCACGATCCTGTTCGTGTCACATCGCATCCCGGAAGTGTTCCGGCTCTGCGACCGCATCACGGTCCTGCGAGACGGCCGGCACGCGGGCACGTTCACCCGCACGGAAACGACTCCCGATGTCATTGTTCGCGCCATGGTCGGACGCGAACCCCCGGCGCGTGTGCCCCGCGCCAGCGTCGATGCCGGCCGAACGCTGCTCTCGTTGAAGCAACTCTCGCGCAGTCCGCGCTTCCGCGACATCTCGCTCGACGTCCACGCCGGCGAAGTCGTCGCGCTCTTCGGCCTCGTTGGCTCCGGCCGAACCGAGGTGCTCGAAACGATCTTCGGCATCGCGCCGGCGACAGGCGGCCACGTCGAGATCGACGGCCAGCGCGTCAACATTCGCTCCGCACGCGACGCCGCCAAGGCCGGGCTCGGCTTCGTGCCTGAGGAACGCGCGCGGCAAGGGCTCTTCTTCAACCTCTCGCTCGTGCCCAACATCATTCTGCCCAAGGCGGCGAAGGACGCGATCCTGCGCATCGACCGGCGCGCCGATCGGCGCGAAGCTGAAAAGCAGGTCGCCGAACTGCACATCAAGACGACCTCGGTCGATCGCACACCCGACACCCTGAGCGGCGGCAACCAACAGAAGGTTGTCGCAGCGAAGTGGCTGGCGATCTCGCCCAAGGTGCTGCTGCTTGATGAACCAACGAAAGGCGTCGACGTCGGCGCGCGTTTCGAACTCCATGGGCTCATTCGCCAGCAGGTGGACGCCGGCATGGGGTGTCTGATGGTCTCGAGCGATCTTCCTGAAGTACTGGCACTCGCCGATCGCATCCTCGTGATGCGCGAGGGCCGCCTGATGGGCGAGCTCGACGGCGCCACCGCCACCGACGACACCGTGATGCATCTGGCCACGCACGAGGCTCCCGCATGAAACCGTTCTGGCGCGCCCGCGAGTTCAGCACGCTGGCCATCCTGGCCCTCGAACTCCTCTTCTTCACCTGGTATCTCTGGCCGGAAGGCGGCGGGGCCCACCCCTTCCTCAATTTCGACAACGTCGTCCTGATCTTCAAGTACTCGTCGATCTACGGCATCGCCGCGATCGGCGCCGCGATCGTCATCATCGCGGGCCTCATCGACCTCGCGCCCGGCGCGGTGATCGGGCTCACGTCGGTCATCACCGGCTATTGCTTCGTGGTCGCCGGCTGGTCGTTGCCAGCGAGCATGGCGGCGGGCTTGCTCGTCGGTCCGGCCGCGGGTCTCTTCTCGTCGTGGCTGGTCGTGAAAGTGAAGCTGCCGCCGTTCATCGCCACACTCGGCGTGATGGGCATCTGGCGCGGCTTCGGGTTCGTCGTCACGCAGGCGCGCTTCTACGATCTGTCGTCGAAGCTGCCGCAGGACTGGCACGTCATGGGCCTGCCGATCGACTGGATGGGGCCGATCATCATGATCGTGCTCATGCTCGTGTTCCACATTCTGATGACGCAGTTCCAGTGGGGCCGCGCCGTCTTCGCGGTCGGCGGCAACGAGACCGCCGCGCTCTTCTCCGGCATTCGCGTCGGCCGCGTGCGGACGATGGCCTATGTCATAGCGGGACTGCTCGCATCGGTGTCCGGCGTCGTGCTCGCCGCCGTGCAGGGCCAGGGCAAAGCGGATCTCGCGAACGGCTACGAGCTCGACATCATCGCGTCGGCCGTCGTGGGCGGAACGAGTCTGGCCGGCGGACGCGGCTCCGTCCTTGGCGCCGTGCTGGGCGCGCTGATCTTCGGCGTCCTCCGCAACGCGCTCCCGCAGATTCCTGGCGCCACCTTCTACGACCGCATGATCGTCGGCGTCGTCGTCATCGTGATCGTCGTCATGGACCAGGTGCTGGTGGCGCGGTCAGCACGGCAGTAGCGCAGGCCGTGCTTTGCCCTAGAATGGCCGCATGAGCCGTGACTCTCATCTCTCCGACCCCACTCGCCGCCACTTCGTCTCCACTGCCCTCGCCGGCGCGGCCTTCGTCGCACTGAGCGATCGCCCGGGCTTCGCCTTCGCGTTGCCTGAGCAGGAAACGGTCTATTCGCAGATCACCGCGCATCACGCGGCGACGATCAAGATGCTGCAGGACTGGATCGCCATCCCGTCCATCGCCGCCGAGAACCTGAATTATCCCAAGGGCGCGGAATACATGGCGCAGCTCGCGCGCGCGGCGGGATTCCAGAAAGTGGACCTGGTCTCGACGACCGGCAAGCCCGGCGTGTTTGGCACGCTCGACGTCGGCGCGGCGGTCACGCTCGGCGTGTACTTCATGTACGACGTCAAGCAGTTCGATCCGAAGGAGTGGACCTCGCCGCCGCTCGAGGCGCGCATCGTCGATCGCCCGGGCGTCGGGAAGATCATCGTCGGCCGCGGCGCGACGAACACCAAGGGACCGCAGACGGCGTTCCTCGCCGCGCTGCAAGCGTTCAAGGCCGCGGGCCAGAAGCTGCCCGTGAACATCGTGCTCGTGTGCGAAGGCGAAGAAGAGATCGGCTCGCCGAGCTTCTCGCAGGTTGTGCGGCGACCCGACGTCGAGGCGGCGCTCAAGAAGTGCACCGGCGTCATCATTCCGCTCGGCAGTCAGGGGCTCGACGGCTCGGTCGAAGTCAACCTCGGCGCGAAGGGCATCGTCGAACTGGAGCTCGTGTCGAGCGGCGAGCGGTGGGGCCGCGGACCGAAGCTCGACGTGCACTCGAGCCTCGAGGCGCAGCTCGATTCGCCGGCCTGGCATCTCGTGCAGGCGTTGAACACGCTGGTGAAGGCCGACGGCCACACGCCGGCCGTCGAAGGCTTCTTCGACAAGGTGAAGCCGCTCACGGCGGCTCAGAAGGCGATCCTCGACGCGTCGATCCCGAAGAAGAACGAAGCCGGCACGAAGAAGGCGCTCGGCGTCGACAAGTGGTTCGCCGACGAGCCATGGGCGACGTCGCTCACGCGGCTGGTGACGCAACCGACGATCAACATCGAAGGCCTCGTCGGCGGTTACACAGGTCCGGGCGGCAAAACGATCCTGCCCCACCGCGCGGTCGCGAAGATCGACATGCGCCTCGTGCCCGACATGACCGCGAAGGGCACACTGGAACTGCTCAAGGCCCATCTCGCCAAGCACGGCTTCGCCGACATCGAAGTGAACATGACGGGCGGCTACGATCCGACGGAGACCGATCCGGCGTCGAAACTGATTCAGGCACAGATCGCGACCTATCGGCAGTCCGGAGTCGAACCGCTGCTCTGGCCGCGGCTCGCCGGCTCGTGGCCGGGTGTCACGTTCACGGGCGCCCCCTTCAATCTGCCCGCCGGCCAGTTCGGTCTCGGGCACGGCGCCGGCGCGCACGCCCCCGACGAGTACTGGCTCATCGAGTCGGCGAATCCGAAAGTGGCCGGCATGGACGGCGCGGTGAAGTCGTACGTCGACTTGTTCTACGCACTCGCGAAATGACACACCAACCCGCGAGGGTTCTCGTAGTCGCCGCTACCGCACGTGAACTGGCGCCCGCCGCCGGTTGGCGCACGTGCGCGTGCGGCGTCGGCCCGGTCGAAGCGGCCGCCGCCACCGCGGCAGCGATTGCACAGCAGCGTCCGTCGGTCATCCTGCACATCGGCATCGCCGGCGCGCGGCGGAAAGCGAAGATCGCCGCGGGCACGATCGTCATCGGCAATGAGTCGGTCTACTGCGACCTCGCGACGCGGAATCCGTTCTCGCCGCGTCTGGTGACACCCAGCGTCGCGCTCGTCGACGCGTTGCGGCACGCGGTGCCCGGCGCCATCGTCCGCCCCATCGGCACCAGCGCGCAAGTGGGCGGCTCGAAGGAATGTGACGTCGAAGCGATGGAGGGGTTCGCCGTGCTCCGCGCCGCAGCGCTCGCCGACATTCCCGCGATCGAGGTGCGCGTCGTGTCGAACGAAATCGAAGAGGCCGACCGCGCGCGGTGGCAGTTCGACCTCGGGTTCGACACGATCGCGTCGATCACGCCGCAGTTGGTCGCCGAGTTGATTCGATGCGTGCACTGACTTTCGGCCATTCGCCCTGCCCCAACGACACATTTGCGTTCCATGCGCTCACGCATGGGCTCGTCGATGTCCCGTTCCGCGTGAGGCCGGTGCTGCTCGACATCGAGGAACTCAACCGACGCGCGCATGACGGCGAGTTCGATCTCACCAAGTTGAGCGTCGGCGCGTTTGCCGGCGTGGGCACGCGATATCGCCTGCTCCGTTCCGGCGCAGCGCTCGGCCATGGCGTCGGTCCGCTCGTTGTGGCCCGCTCGTCGATGGCGCTCGCCGACGCCGTGCGCGGCCGCATGGCGATCCCCGGTCGGGACACCACGGCCTATCGCCTGCTGCGCCTCGCCGCGCCCGGCATGAATGACGCGATCGAGATGCGCTATGACACGATCCTCGGCGCCGTGGCGAGCGGCGACGTCGACGCCGGCCTCATCATTCACGAGAGCCGCTTCACCTATGCCGATCACGGTCTGGTGAAGGTCGCTGACCTCGGCGACTGGTGGGAACGGGACACGCATCTGCCCGTGCCGCTCGCCGGCATCATGGCGCGCGCCGATCTCGACGATGAGACGATGGCCGCGGCCGAGCGCGCGATCCGAGCGTCAGTGCAATACGCGTTCGACCACCCGGATGCGAGCCGCGCCTACATTCGCGAACACGCGCAGGAAATGTCTGACGCGGTGTGCGATCAGCACATCGCGCTCTACGTCAACGCGCACAGCCTCGACATCGGTGACGACGGCCTGCGCGCGATCGAGCGGCTGGCTCGCTATTGCTGATGCAGCGCCACCATCGGATCCACCTGTGATGCCCGGCGAGCCGGCAGGTATCCGGCCACGGCCGACACGACGGCGATCAGGGTCACAGCGCCGCCGATGGTCGCCACGTCGCCCGGGTTGAGTCCGAACAGGACGGTCTGCACGAACCGGCCGGCCCACACCGCGCCGCCCAGGCCCAGCGCAATGCCGATGCCGACCAACACCAGCGACTCGCCCATCACCATGCCGACCACGCGTCGGCGCTGCGCGCCGAGCGCCATGCGGATGCCGATCTCGTTGGTGCGGCGCGATACGTTGTAGCTCATCACGCCAAAGAGCCCGATGCAGGCGAGCACCAGCGCGAGGGCGCCGAACGCCGTGTAGGCTGTCGCGAACAGGCGCTCCTGCGCGAACCGCAGCGAGATCTGCTCGGTCTGCGACGTGAACTTCTGGATGGGCAATGCCGGATCGACGCTGCGCATCGCCGCCCGTACCGTCTCGGTCATCGCCATCGGATCACCGACCGTGCGCAGCACCACGTTCAGGCTCCGCGCCGGTCCCTGCAGGGCGCATCGGTACATCATCGGCGGCCCGGGATCGCGCACGCTCGCGTATTTGGTGTCGCGGACGATGCCGATGATCTCGTATTCGTTCGACTTCTCGAATGACCCACCGATCCGCTGGCCGAGCGCATCGCCGGCGGGAAAGAGTGTCCGCGCGGCGGCTTCGTTGATCATGGTGACCTTGGGCGCCGGCAGTGTGTCGTGATCCGTAAACCCGCGGCCCCGCTGCACCGGAATGCCCATGGTCGCGAAGAACGTCGGCGAGACGTCCATCATGTACATCTCTTCGACGGCGGCCTTCTCCGACGCCTGGCCCTGCGTCCACATCGAACTCGTGCTCGTGCTGCCCGACAGCAGCGTCGTCCGTGTGAGGCTCGCCGAGGTGACACCGGGCAGCGCGCTCATGCGCTCGAGCACCTGACGGTAGACTGCGGCCGAGCGTTCTGGATCGTAGCGGTTCACGCTCGGATTCACGTTGAACATGAGCAGGTTCTTCGAGTCGAATCCGACGTCGACACGCTTGAGATTCTCGAGCGTGCGCAGAAACAGCCCGGCGCCGATGAGCAACACCAGCGACATCGCCACCTGCAGCACGAGCAGTCCTTTGCTGAGGAACGTGCGCGAACCGGTCACACTGCGGCTGTTCTCTTTCATGGCGCCGGCCAGATCCACACGCGTGGCGCGCAGGGCCGGGATCAGGCCGAAGACCACGCCGGTCAGCATGCTGACGCCGCCGACGAATCCCAACACACGCCAGTCGAGCGGCGCGGTTTGGCCGAACGGCAGCAGGCCGCGCGACCAATACCCAACGAGCACACCCAGCACGCCGCCCAGACTCGACAAGAGCAGGCTCTCGGTCAACAACTGGCGGATCAGCCGGCCTCGCGTGGCGCCCAGCGAGAGCCGCACGGCAATCTCCCGATGCCGTGTCGCCGCGCGCGACAGCAGCAAGTTCGCCACATTCGCGCAGACGATCAACAGCACGATGATGACGACGGCGCTGAGGACGCCGGCGGAGCGCCGGGCTTGTGGATCGATCTCGTAGTACCCGTGCGCGGCCGACTTGACGAGCAGGTCGGGCACCGACGCGCCGCGTGGCCGATTGGTCGTCAGGGCCTTCTCTTCGGAGTTCAGCGACGACTGAAACTCGGCCATCCCCGCCAGCGCGGTGTGCTGAAAGACCGTGGCGAAGTTCGCGTGTGCCTGCTGGAGCGTGGCGCCCGGCGTGAGGCGGCCGATCAGCTGCAGCCACCACTCGGTCGGCTGGGTCATGCGCGGCAGGGCCACCTGGGCATTCCGCACAGGCGACGGCGGACTGAATACCGCGTCGAACGCCAGCGGGATCGTGAGGTCCGGCGGCTCGTTGCCGAGTTTCTGAACGCCGGCGAATCCCTGTGGCGTCGCGCCGACGATCGTGACCAGTTGGCCACCGACCGACACGACGCGATTGATCACCGACACCTCGCCCGCGAAGCGCTTCTGCCAGTAGGGATAGCTGATCACGGCCACTGGCGAGGCGCTGACGGTGTCATCCGTCTCGTCGAACACGCGCCCGACCGCCGCCGACACGCCGATGACCTTGAAGTAGTTGCCCGACGCCTGATACCCGGTGGCGATCTGCGCGTCGCCGTTGAGAATGACGTTGAGTCCACCCATCGGCGAGCCGGCTGTCAGGCCGGTGAGCGTGGTGTTCGAGGCCCGAAGTTGCTCGAACATCGCGTAGGAAAAGGTCGATCGCACGTTGCGCGTACCGGACGCCCCCGAGTATCCGTAGTCGCTCGAGCTGCGGACCATGTCGTTCTGTCCGATCCAGTTGAAGCGAACGAGACGCTCGGGCTCGCGGACGCGCACCGTCTGGAGCAGGAGCCCGTTGACCGCGGTGAAGAGGGCGGTATTGGCGCCGATGCCGAGGGCGAGCGACACGAGCACGACGGCCGTCCAGCTCTTGGTTCGCAGGAGGACACGAAGGGCGAGGCGCAGATCATGGACCAATGCAGTCATCGGCACTATACCCCTCTTCGGTCTGAAGTATTATCCGGGGCATGCATCGACGCGCCCTGCTTGCTGCCGCCCTCGCTGTCACTGTTGCCGCCTGCGGCGGCGCTGCCCCCAAGGACGCCGCGGCGCCGGCCAAGAAGACGCTGAAGTTCGCGCTGCTGCCCAAGTCGCTCGACATCCCGGTGTTCAACTACGCCAACCTCGGCGCGCAGCGCGTGGCGAAGGAACTCGGCGTTGAAGTGATCTACCGCGGGCCCGACACCGCCGATGCACTCAAGCAGAAGGAAGTGATGGAGTCGTTCATCACGCAAAAGGTCGACGGCATCGCCATTTCCGTCACCAACGCCGAGTTCCTGAAAAGCACGATCGACAAGGCGATGGACGCCGGCATTCCAGTCGTGACGTGGGATTCGGATGCGCCGACGTCGAAGCGCATCGCGTTTTACGGCGTCGATGACTTCAGGGCCGGCCAGATCATGGGCGAAGAGGCCGGCAAGCTCATGAACGGCAAGGGCACCGTCGCGCTCATCACGAGCCTCGGCGCGACCAACCTCCAGCGTCGGCTGGACGGCGTGCAGGACTCGCTCAAGAAGTTCCCGGGCATCACGGTCGTCGAGACCTACGACATCAAGGA
>CAYHEX010000050.1:0-17839 GCA_964355365.1 uncultured Solibacteraceae bacterium
GTCGGAGTTCCGGTTCGAAGACGTCCTGGACAACCTCTCGACCATCACCGGACAAACCGCGCAGGAAAAGAATCTCGAGTTCCTGATTGCGTCCCAGCCGGAC
The DNA here is from genome assembly GCA_964355365.1 of uncultured Solibacteraceae bacterium. Taxonomy (GTDB): domain Bacteria; phylum Acidobacteriota; class Vicinamibacteria; order Vicinamibacterales; family SCN-69-37; genus SCUN01. The sequence continues at coordinate 104 of CAYHEX010000050.1, forward strand.
ATTCCGCCGACGCTGATCGGCGACCCGCTGCGGCTCGGCCAAATTCTGATCAACCTCGTCAACAACGCGGTGAAGTTCACGACGCAGGGCGAAGTGATGGTTAGCGTCACCAAGGAAGAGACCACGCCCGGGCGCGTCAAACTCAAGTTCGCCGTGCGCGACACCGGCATCGGCATGACGCCCGAACAGTCCGCGCGCCTGTTCCAGGCCTTCAGCCAGGCCGACACCTCCACCACGCGCAAGTACGGCGGCACCGGGCTCGGACTGTCCATCAGCAAACGACTCGCGGAAATGATGGGCGGCACGATCTGGGTCGAGAGTCAGGCCGGCGTCGGCAGTGTCTTCTCATTTACGGCCTGGTTCGGCGTCGGGTCCGAGGCGGACCAGGGCAAGCGGATGGTCCCCGACATGGCCGGCCTGCGCGCGCTGATCGTTGATGACAACGCGCAGGCGCGTGAGATTCTCGGCGACGCGCTGCGCGGATTTGGCTGGCGCACTGACGCCGTCTCATCGGGCGAACTCGCGATTCGCCAACTGACCGCGGCCGACGCGACAGATCCCTATCGGCTGGTGTTGATGGATTGGCACATGCCCGGCATGGACGGACTCCAGACCAGTCGCGCCATCAAACAGGAGATTCGCCTCACCCACCCGCCGCGCATCATCATCGTCACGGCATTTGGCCGCGAGGATGTGCGGACCGAGGCCGAGTCGCTGGGCCTCGACGGCTATCTGCTCAAGCCGGTCAGCGGGTCCACGCTGTTCGACACGCTCGCGGACCTGTTCGGCGCGCGCAGCACCGAGTCGCGCGAGACGGCCCGCACCACAGCTGACCCGGACGCCGACAAGGCGCTGGGCGTGCGCATTCTGTTGGTGGAAGACAACGAGACCAATCAACAGGTCGCGACCGAACTGCTCGAGAGCGCCGGCGCAATCATGACCGTGGCCGACAACGGCGCCATCGCCGTGAAGCTCCTCACCGAGGGACCGCAGCCGCCACCGTTCGACGTCGTCCTGATGGATCTGCAGATGCCCGAGATGGACGGCTACACCGCCACGCATCACCTGCGATCTGACGAGCGCTTCGCGAACCTGCCGATTCTCGCCATGACCGCGCACGCACTGCACGAGGAACGCCAGCGCTGCCTGGACGCCGGCATGAACGACTTCGTCAGCAAGCCCATCGACCCCGACACGCTCTTTGCGGTCATCGCGCGTTGGGCGAAGCCGCATGCGCGTGACGCCGCGACGACAGCTGCGGCGCCTGCGCGCCCGAAGCCGGCGGGCGATGACGTCGAGTTGCCGACGCTCGAGGGCGTCGACATGGCCGGCAGCCTGAAGCGCGTCGCGGGCAACAAGCGGCTCTACCGGAGTTTGCTCGAGCAGTTCGCCGACAAGCAGGCCTTCGCGGTGGCGCAGATCACCTCACTGCTCACGGCGGGTGATCACGCGACGGCCGAGCGGCTCGCCCACACCGTCAAGGGCGTGTCGGGCAACATCGGCATCGGACATGTGCAGGAAGTCGCTGGACGCGTGGAGCGTGCCATTCGCGACAAGGACGCCGCCGTGCCGGTGCTCCTCGCGGAACTGGACGCCGTGCTCGCACCGCAGGTACTCGCGATCCGACACGCGCTCGGCACGGCGACGGCACCAACGGTCGCCTCCGGCGCGAACGCGGCGGACACCAGCGCCGCGATTGCCAAGCTGCGACAGCTCATCGCTGCCAACGACGGCGACGCGGGTGACGCGGTGCACGACGTGGCCGCGGCGCTTGCCGGCCGTGTGGACGAACAGCGGATCGCGGCGCTTCGCGATGCCATCACGGCGTTCGACTTCGACACGGCGGCGTCCGCACTCGACAAGATCCTCCACGCGAGTGGTAGCGAGTAGGTGACACGAACATGAGCGACGCAGACAAGAAGGTCATCCTGCTCGTAGACGATGCCCCTGAGAACATCCAGGTGGCGCACGCCATTTTGAAAGACACGTACAAGACGCGCGTGGCGACCAGTGGCGTCAAAGCGCTGGAACTCGCGCGCGCCGTTCCCCCACCGGATCTCATCCTGCTCGACGTGATGATGCCCGGCATGGACGGCTACGAAGTCTGCACGACGCTCAAGGCGGATCCGGCCACGCGCGACATTCCCGTGATCTTCCTGACGGCCAAGACCGAAGCGGAAGACGAAACGCATGGGTTCGAAGCCGGCGCGGTCGACTACGTGCACAAGCCCTTCTCGCCGCCCGTGGTGCTGGCGCGCGTGCAGACGCACCTGAATCTGCGCGAAACGCGGGAGCAGCTCGCGCGGGAGAAGTCGCTCGTCGATCGCCTGCTCGACAACATGCTCCCGGCCTCGGCCGTCACCGAACTCAAGTCGACCGGCAAGGTGACGCCGCGGCGTTTCGAAGACGTGTCGGTGCTGTTCGTGGACTTGGTCAGCTTCACGCGCTACTGCGATCAGCACACGCCGGAAGTCGTCGTCGGCAGTCTCAGCGACCTGTTCATCCTGTTCGAAGAGTGTGCGCAACGGAACGGGCTCGAGAAGATCAAGACCGTCGGTGACGCGTTCCTTGCCACGGGCGGCCTGTTGAAGCCCGTCGAGAACCCGCTGCAGGCAGCCGTGATGTGCGCGAGGGAGATCATGGCGGCCGCACCGGCGATTCGTCAGGGATGGCAGGTGCGCGCCGGCGTGCATCGCGGCTCAGTGATGGCCGGCATCGTCGGCCAGGAGCGTTACCAGTTCGACATCTGGGGCGACACGGTGAACGTCGCGGCCCGGCTCACGGCCGCGGCCTCGCCGCAGACGGTTGCGCTCACTGAAGCGATGGCGGCGCACCTCACGGGATTCAGCGTGACGCCGCGCGGCAGCGTGGAGTTGAAAGGCAAAGGCGCCGTGGCGATCGTGGAGATCTCGACGACGCCCTGATCTCGGACTATCGCGCCTGGGCCAGCGCTTCGGTGCGGTGGGGGTCGATCGCCAGGATGCGCGGTGCCTCCTCGCGCGCCTTGGGCAGTCGCTCGCTACGGCCAACGCGGAACGGATTGTGACGGCCAGGCGTCCGTCTGCTCGTCCCACTGCGAACGCATCGCGAAGGCCCGGGTGCCCGAGAAATACGAATGGGTAGACAAGACCTGGGTGCGCGGCTTGACGTAACCTGTGGCCATGTCGAAGGCCCTCGCCCTGCTTCTGCTGACCGCCACTGCGATTTCTGCTCAGATACCCGCTCCTGCCAACCCGTTCGCGTCAGTGCCCTGGCGCAACATCGGACCCGCGGTCACCGGCACCCGCACGATCGATTTCGCGGTCGTCGAGAAAGACCCGCGCGTGATCTACGCGGCCACGGCGTCGAGCGGCTTGTGGAAAACCGCAGACGCCGGCGTGACATGGACGCCCACATTCGAAAACGAGAACACCGTCTCGATCGGCGGCGTAGCCGTGTCCCAGTCCAACCCGCAGATCGTGTGGGTCGCCAGCGGCGAGCCCAACATGCGCAACCTCCGCAGCACCACGTGGGGCGACGGCGTCTACAAGTCCGTTGACGCCGGCAAAACGTGGCAGCACATGGGACTCGCCGACAGCCAACATATGGGCCGGATCGTGATTCACCCGACAAATCCCGATGTGGTGTTGGTTGGCGCGGTGGGCTCCATGTGGCCGACGGACGCGCGGAAGAACGCAGCGCGCGGACTATGGAAGACGCGCGACGGCGGCCGCACATGGAAGAAAGTGCTCGACGCGGGCGACCGCGCCGGCGTCGTGGACCTGGCGTTCGACCCCGCGAACCCGAACACGCTCTACGCTGCGTCGTGGCAACGCGAGCGCCGCGACTGGAGCTTCATCAACGCCGGCCCTGGCAGCGGCCTGTGGAAGAGCACCGACGGGGGCGAGACATGGCAAAAGCTCGCCAGTGGTCTGCCGACGACGCCCACCGGCCGACCCGGCCTCAGCGTCTGTCGCTCGCAGCCGGCGACCGTGTACGCCGTGATCGAAGGCGAAGCGGGCGGTGTCTATCGCTCAACCGATTCGGGCGCCACGTGGGTGCGCCGCAATCCGATGTCGGCCTCGTCGATGTACTACGGACAGATCCGCTGCGATCCGAACGACCCGCAGAGAGTCGTTGTGCTGCAAACGGCGTTCTCCGTGTCGACCGACGGCGGCGCGACGTTCGACAATCAGACGCTGCGAGGCGTGCATGTTGACCATCACGCGCTGTGGATCGATCCGGCCAACAGCGACCACCTGCTGCTCGGCAATGACGGCGGCATCTACCAGTCGTACAACCGCGGCGCCGCGTGGCGATTCCACGGGCAATTTGCCGGCACGCAGTTCTATGCGCTGGCGGTCGACATGCGTGAGCCGTTCTACTACGTCTACGGCGGCACGCAGGACAACAACTCGCTCGGCGGTCCCTCCGCCACCCGCAACACCGATGGCATCGTCAACGACGATTGGTACGTGACGACCGGCGGCGACGGGTTCTCGTTTCAGATCGAGCCCGCTGACCCGTCGGTGGTCTACACCGAGTCGCAGTACGGTGCGCTCGTCCGCTTCAATCCGTTTACCGGCGAGCGGCGTCGCATCGTGCCGCCGGCGCCGCAGGGCACGACGTATCGCTGGAACTGGAACGCGCCGATTCGTATCGCGCCGACCGACGGCAAGACGCTCTACTTCGGCGCGCAGTTCGTGTTTCGCAGCAAGGACCGTGGCGCCACGTGGCAGACGATCAGCCCCGACCTCACCAAGCAGGTCGCCATCGATCCGAAATACCGCATCTCTGACTACGGCACACTGCGATGGATCGACGCGTCGCCGCGGAAGGCCGGCTGGCTCGCCGTCGGCACCGACGACGGGCTGATCCAGATCACGGAAGACGATGGCGCGACATGGCGGAAGGCGTCGCCACTGCCCGGTGTGCCCGAGACCGCGCAGATCCTGCGCGTCATGTTCTCGGCGCACGACGACCGCACGCTCTTTGCCGTCGCGTCGGCGCATGAAGATGACGACCGGCGGCCGTTCGTGTTCCGGAGCAACGATCTGGGCCGCACGTGGACGTCCGTCATCAGTGACTTGCCGGCGGCGAGCCCGGTGTTCTCGTTCGCGGAGGATCCGGTCAATCCGCGGCTGTGGTTCGCGGGCAACACCGCCGGCGTGTTTGTCACGATCAACGCCGGCGCGTCGTGGCAGTCGCTGCGCGGCAGCATGCCGACGGTGCCGATTCACGACATGGTCATTCATCCGCGGGAACACGATCTCGTGATCGCATCGCATGGCCGAGGCTTCTGGATCCTGGACTCACTCGCCGGACTCGAGCAGTTGGCCGCGTTGCCCAGCTCGCCGAACAGTGTGGCGATCTTCGCGCCGCGCCCTGCCGCGTCCCTGCAGCGCTTCAACCGCGGCCGCGACAGTCAGGGCCAGTCCTATTACGCCGCCCCCAATCCTCCGGACGGCGCGCTGATCGACTACTTCGTGGCGGCCGGCAGCGCCGCGCCGACGATGGAGATCCTCAACGCATCGGGCGCCGTGATTCGTACGCTTGCCGTGCCGCCAAATCGCAACGGCCTGCAGCGCGTGGTGTGGGATCTCCGCGCGGCCGCAGTGCCCGCGGCCGCGGCGGGCGGAGCCGCCGCTGGTGCCGGTGGTGGCGGGCGGGGAGGCGGCGCCGGACCACTCGCGGCGCCGGGCACATACACCGCGCGCCTCACGATGGGCGCCCAGATCGTGACCGCGCCGGTCGTGGTCAAGTCGCCCCAGTAACGTGCGTCAGAGGAGTGAGTCTATGAAGAAGCGTTTCGCTGCTGTTGTGCTCTGTGCGCTCACCGTGTCGCTGGCCGCGGCGCAACAACCCGCGCCGATGTCGTCGAGTCAGCGCCTCGATGCCGTTGTCGATGCCATTGTCACGAGGCCGGCGCGCGGTGCCACAACAACGAGACCCGACCCCGTCGCGTTGCTGGCGACGTTGCGCGCGATCGATCCGCAGACATTGTCGTTCGACGAGCAGATTGATCGGCGATTCGCCGAGACGATTCTTGTGGGGCGGACGGTGGTCGCGCCGGCAGGGCAGCCGATGGGCGAGGCCGCCTACACACGCATGCTCAAGGAGCAGAACCTGCTGCCGTACGACGCCGCGGGTCTCTGGGACTACGCGTGGAAGGAGTTCAACGGCACGTTACGGGAACTCGACGCGCTGGCCCGGACGATCGATCCGAAGAAGACCTGGCTCGAGATCGCCAACGCGGTGAAGCAGGACCATCCCGAAGCCTCGAAGATGATCGAGGCGCATCAGGAGATCGTGGACAAAGCCAAAGCGCACCTGCTGGCGAAAGACCTGATGACACTGCCGTGGAAAGAAACATGCACCGTGGTGCGCCGCGTGCCGACCGCGGGCAACAACCCGTACTACGGCAGCTTCTCGGGCGCCGCGTCTCGGCCGGCCGGCGACGACGGGACGCTCCGCGGGGAGTGGCAGATCAACCCGTTCGATGCGGCATGGGATGCGGACAAGCAGCGCGACTATCTCGTCGAGCACGACTGGGGCGTGATTCTGGTCACGGCGCCGCATGAAACCTACGGCGGCCATCACGTGCAGATCATGTATCAGATGAAGAACCCGCGACGGCTGCGTCAGTCGCAAAGCACGTCGATGTTCTCTGAAGGCTGGGGACTCTACAACGAGCAACTCTTCAAGGAGACGGGGTTCTTCCCCGATCCGAAGATCCAGTTGCGCCAGCTGCAGCTCAGACTGTGGCGCAACGCGCGCGTCATCTACGACGCTGGGATGCAGACGAGCCGGATGACCCGCGCGGAGGCCATCACGCTGATGACCGATCGCGTGGGATTCCTGCGATGGGCCGCGGAGTCCGAAGTGGATTCGGCGCTGGCGCGTCCCGGGTATTTCATCGGCTACTTCATGGGCATGTCGGAGATTCTCAAGATGCGCGACGAGTACAAGCGCGCCCGCGGCTCCGCCTTCAGCCTCAAGGACTTCCACGATCGGCTGCTCGCGATCGGCAGCATGCCGCCGGCCCTGGTTCGCGAGGTCTTACTCCACGGTGTGTCGTAGCGGACAGGCAAGGCAACTGGGCGCCTACAGCAAGACGATCGCATAGAGGATCGAAAGGACCGCCAACCCGACGAGCGCCGGCGTGACCAGTGCGGCGGTGCGCCTCGCGCCCACGCCCCACGTGTAGGCCATCTTCAACAGGTTGTTGCTCGCGCTCGCGATGATGATCGCCTGCACGACCTGTTCGTCGCGGATGCCGAGGTTGCCCTGCAACACGGACACCACGAACGGTGTAATGTCCGAGAAGCCGACCACGAAAGACAGCCCGCGCAGGCCGGCATCGCGGAAAACCTCCAATGTGTATTTCGTGGCGAAGGCCATGACCGCGAACATCACGGCAAAGACCAGCGCCGTCGTCAGTTCCAGCGGGTTTCTGTGGAGCGGTTCGGCGGCCGCATGTTGTTCATCGTCGGCCGACGGGGTTCGTGATGCTCGCAGGAGCCAGATGCCGTAGGCCATCGCGGCAGCGGCAAGCGTGACGAGCGCCGGTGCGGCGGCAGCGGTGACGGGGAAGCGGAAGATCGCGACCAGGGCGAGCAGACGCAGGTACATCATGGCGACGGCGAAGAGGATCGCGACGGCCGCCTGATCGGCGACGTATGGCGTGTCTTTGGACTTGCGAGCCACCACGAGCACAGCCGCGGTGCTCGAGTACACGCCGCCGATGAGCCCGGTCAGCAGGAGGCCTCGTCTGGGAACCAGGTAGGTCTGCAGCACATAGCCGGCGTATGAGATCGACGTGGTGATCACCACCGCCAGCCAGAGTTGCCGCGGAGTGACGGGAAGCATCGTGAGCAACTGGCCCGCCCACCCGCCGATCAGGTCCGGCTGCGCGGGAATCAGCGGCAGCGCCACGCCGGCGATCGCGAGGAATTTGCAGACCGTCACGACCTCGCCGGTTTCGAGCCGGTCCGTGAAGCGGCGGATACGGCCTTTCGAGTGGAGCACGAACAGGATCGAGATCGCGATCAGCACGAGGAACCACGGCGGTTGCAGCAGCGTGATCGGTCCGGCCGCATAGGTGAGCAGGCCGATCAGGATGCCGATCATGCCGGGGCTCTTCTTCTGTTCCATCTTGTTGGCGTAGTAGAGCGCCAGAAAGACGACGAGCGCGGCAAAGCCGGCGAGGTACGCGTAGTGGCCGATCTCGGGAAGTTGGAACAGGACAAAGCCCAGCATGCCGATGAAGACGAACGTGCGGACGGTGCCGAACGTGTCGAACTTCTGCTCGCCTTCGTAGTACTCACGCAGGCCGATGCCGATCAGGAAGCTGACGGCCAGCGTGAGCAGGAACGGCGAGAGGATCTGGGTTGGCGTCATCAGCCGTCAGTCCATGCCGACCACGCGTGCGGCGGCGGTGAGGTAGTTCACGTTGGGCCGCGACGCCAGACCCAGGCCTTCGATGACGGCCCGCATGCCCTCGTAGTTCTCGCTCTCCACGCACGCCGATTCGACCATGGCGCCGTTGAAGTACACCTGCGCGTATTCGCAGATGATGCCGTCGATGGTGAACCCCCAGCGCATCTTTTCTACGAAAACCGGCACGAGGTCGGGATGGGCGCGCGCCATCGCCAGGAACTCATCGAGCGTCGTCGATGGCGCGAACACGATGGACTCCGGAAGCCGCACGTGGAGTTTGGCCGCGATCGACGCCAGTTGGTCTGCGGTCACGGGGAACTGGAACTTGCCGCTGGGTTGAAAGATCTCGTAGCCGTCCGGTGTGTCGCCGACCTTCAGCTTGACGTCGAGCAGCCCGTCACGCACTTTCACGTTGGCTGCGCGCGTGTGTCGCGAGAGGAAGTAGGTTTCTGCCGGCATGCGGCGCGCCTGATACATCACGGTCTTGCCGTTCCAGAGCCGGGGCTGGATCTCGCTGATGATGCCCTGGCCGAAGACGCGGAACTCCGCGCGCGGCGTGATTCTGGCGGCGTCGGCTGCCGACGTGGCGGCGTTCTTGTCGAACACATTCGTCATAGCGGTTTCCTCACAAGATCCCTGAATGAATACAGGTACATCGCCGAGAGCAGCGCGCCTGCGATGAGCCATGCCCACGGGGCGCGGGCGCGCACCAGTTCGATCTGCAGCGAGACCGTCTCGCCTTGCTGCACGTTGTCCACGCGCAACCGCGCGCCGTCACGGCCATCAACCGACTCCAGCCGCGCGCGCGGCGTGATCTCGCCTTTGCGCAGCTTGGGCAGCGCCTCGCGGACGGCAAGTGCGCGCATACCGTCCGGGAACGTCACCGCGACCTCAAGGCTCGGCGTGGTTACCGGGTCCTTGTGCAACTCGGAATATTTGAAGATCGGGCCCGCGCTCGCAGGCACGTCGATGCGCACGGTTGTGACGTCGCGCCCGCCCGGCCCCTGCTGTGCGATGCCCGCCTGCTGCGCGATCGCCGGCCGGCTCCAGAACTCCGGCGTGACGCCCAGCCAGTGAAACCACGTCGCGGCCGAGCCGACGAGGACCACGAGGCCGATCGTGCACGTCACCATGCCGTATTTGAAGTTGTCGGTCACCGAATACTGATTCGTCGAGAACAGAATCACGTTGGGCTTGCCGCTGATGGGCAGGCCGACGACCCAGTCGATCGTCAGTGCCGCGGGCAGCGCGAAGCTCACCGGATCCCAGCCCAGCGATCGCGTGAGCGTGATCACGATCGGAATCATGATCATCGTCCGCACGGTCTTCGACGTCGTGAGCAGATGGCTGTACATCATCACGCCCACGATCAGTGTGTAGGCCACGCCGAACGGCAGCGACCCCAGATCGAAGCGGCCGAACAGCATCCGCACGGCCCACTCCGCCGCGCCGGTATCATCGAGCGCGAGCCCGCCGGCGTAGGCGCCCGCGCTGAAGATCAGCAGATGCCAGGGAATGTCGGCCTCCGCCCATTGCAGCACTCCCCAGCGTGGGAAGAGGACGAGGAGCACGCCGAGGAGCGCCGCGAATGGAGCGGTGATCTCCACCCCAAACCATCGGAGGTGGAAGATATCCGTCATCCAGAGAAACAACACGAGACCGAAAATTGCGATGGCCTTCTTTTCGCTCGCCGACAGCGGACCCATCGACGTGTACTTCTCGCGAACGACCGCGAGGCCACCCGGCAGTTTCGGCAGGCGGTCTTCGAAGCCGATCGGGAAGATCCACTTCTGGCCGATGAGCCACATGAGCACAACCGTGAGGATGGCCACCGGCGTGCCGAGCCGCATCCAGTCCATGTAGTAAACGCGATGGCCGCCCATGGTCTCGATCAGACCGACGGCGATGAGGTTGGCGGAACTCCCGGTCATCGACACCGACGACAGGACGGAGATGCCGATCAGATTCAGCAGCATCAGGTTCTTGCCGAACGCATTGGGATGCTCGTCGGTCGACCCGTAGATGGCAGCCACAACGATCATCAGCGGCAGCGTCATCACCGCGCGCGCCGCGGTGGCGGGAATCAGCGGCGCGAGCACGAGTTGCACGAGCAGAAACGCAAACAGCGCCCACTTGGCGGTGCTGCCGAAGCGCACGACGAGCCACAACGCCATGCGCCGGGCCAGCCGCGTCTTCACGAGCATCGCGCTCAGGATGAAGGCGAGCAGATTGAGCCAGATCACCTCCAGGCCCAGCACGTCCATGATCGCTTTGGCGGCCGCCACATGTGTGGTGAGCAGCAGAAACATCAGCGCCAGCGACGTCACGTAGGTGGGGAAGGGCTCGGTGACCCACCACACGAGCGCCAGCAGGAAACACGCGATGCCGGCCTGCGCGGCAGCGCTCAGCCCCGGACCGAACGGCCACGACAGGAAGAACAGGAACACGACGATGCCGCCGGGAAACCCCAGATACCGCATCCACAGTTCAGAACGGCTTTGCGCGGCCCTCCCGGCGGAGGACAGCGTCATCTTGTCCATCTCGAGCAGCGCCAGCAGCGACTGATCGCTGGACGCTCGATCCGGGGTCACGGGTCAGCTCCTGTGCCAGGTCCTGTACGGCTGCTTGAGAAGGTTTGAGTTGAAGTACCGGGGATCGCCGGAGACCTCATCTCCGGCCCATGGTGGCAGTGCGAGCTTGGCGTCCTCGGACGGCAGCTCGACCTCCGCGACCACCAGTCCCTCGTTCTCGCCGTGGAAGACATCGATCTCCCACTTGCGGCCTGCGTGCATCTCCACGTGGCGATGCTTGTCGATCAGCGGCTGTTCACAGAGGTGGTCGAGCAGCGCTGTGGCGTCGTCTATCGGAATCGTGTACTCGAATTCCGCGCGAGTCACGCCGGTGGTGATGCCCTTGATCGTGAGCTTGGCCCGCGCCCCCTCAATGCGCACGCGCACCACACGCTCTTTCTGTGAGTTCAGATAGCCCTGCTTGAAGTGCATGCCTGGGTCCTGCGGGACCCAGGCATCGGTGTTCACGCGGAACTTGCGTTCGATCTCTGTAGCCATGACGACCTCTGCGCAAATGCGCGTGGATAGGTTCAGAAGGCGAGCTGGTATCGCAGCGACAAGATGCGGAACTTGTCGCCGACGACCACGGTCTGCGCCGCGCTGGTGCCCGCCGCGATCGGCGAGAACTCCTTATTGGGCTTCGCGTTGTCGTTGTTGTTCACCCAGCCGACGTTCAGCACGAGCTTGTGGTTGGGGTTCATGAAGTACGTGGCGCCGAGCATCACATTCTTCGCGATGCCGCCAAGGATCGGGTCGATCGCCGTGGCGTCGTCGAGGTCCATCATGCTGTAGCGGATCCCCACTTCCAGCGCGCCGTTCTTGTGCTTCGGCACCACACGGTCGAACTCACCTTCGTCGATCGCGTACGGCCGATGGTCGCCCTTGGTGAGGAACATCATCACCTGACCGTAGTAGCCGTTGAACGTGTGGTCTGAGTACGTGGCCACGGCGGTGGCTTTCCGGACGACGTCGGTCTTCTGGTATTCGCTCTGGAACGTCACGGGCCCGTACGTCGCAGCCATTTCAGCGCCGAGTTGCAGGAGGTGATCGACGTACTTCATGTCGCCGGTGCTGATGAACTTCGCGCGGCTGACGTGCGTTTCCGCGCGCGAGTCGAGCTTCACAATGCGCGACGCGTTGAGGCGATCGGGCAGATCCGCGCCGCTCGTCGCCATCTTCGCGACGTCGGGTTGCCGCCAGGCAGCCCCGCCGCCGATGTGAAACGTCGCCTTCTCGGTGTTGATCGGGACAAACGTGACGCGCCCGACGTAGCTCGGACGCTGGCTCGTGCCCGCGCCGCCACCCGTCAGCGTGTCCTTGTCATTGAACATGCCTGCAGCCTGGGTGTACACGCCGACGGAGAACTGCATGTTCCTCTCCCAGTGGCTCACATTCAGGCCCATCAGGCGATCGGGCGCCCAGGAGTCGAGGTAGCTGCGCTCGATGAACATGATGTATTTCGACGACGTCAGCGTGTCAAAGCCGAACGGCGCCTTGTGGTTGCCGGCCTTGAACAGCGTGTTGCGCATGCCGGCATAGCCCACCCACATGTCTTTCATCTCGACTTTGTTGTCGGCAAAATCGACATCCATTTCGGCGAGGTAGTTGGTGAACAGCGTGGACTTGATGCCGATGCGCGCGCGCCGCACTTCGAAGCCGGCGGCCAGCCGATTCGAGGCGCCCGAATACATCGCCCAGTCCAGATTGATGCGGCCGTCGAGCCAGTACTTGAATGCGCCATCCGCGCTCTGAGCGACCAGATAGCCGTTGTCGTAGGCGCCGGTGAGGGGCACCGGCGGTTTGGCCTGTGGGTCTGGCGGTGTCTGGGCCAGGACAGGTGACGTGAACAGAGCTATAGCGAACCCGATAGCAACGATCCTCAACAGTGACTTCATGGCAGTCCTCCTCAAAGGAGGCCGGGCCGGACGTACGGCGGGGTCTTCCGTCATACATGTAAAGAAATTGCCGTGCCAATGCCCACGTCAGATGTACGTTGATGGAAACAGGCCTGCGCCAGAAAACCCCAGCAAAACCTGGGTTTTTCCGCTCACCGGCGTTGAATCTTCCGCGGATCGCGCCGGGCCAAATCTCCGCGCTATGATGGCTTTGGTATCACACCAAGTCCTGGGAGGGACCTCACCAATGAAGCGTTTTGTACTCGCGGCAGCAATTGCAGTGTTCGCTCTGGCTCCGATCACCACGCATGCCCAGAAGGGCTGGATGGTCCGCGCGGACCGCAGCACGAACGCGTCGGATCCGGACGGCGCCGGCGCCATCAAGTTCATGGAAATGGGCGGCGGCTTCCACGCCATCAACCCGACGGCAGCGGTCTACTGGAACCCCGCCAACACCGCCTCGGGCAACTACACACTGAAGGCGTCGTTCAAGCTCATGAAGCCGAGCGGCCACAGCAACTACTACGGCCTCGTGTTCGGCGGCAGCAACCTCGAAGGACCGACCCAGGCGTACACCTACTTCGTCGTGTCGCAGACCGGCGAGTGGCTCATCAAGAAGCGCGACGGCGACACCGTCACGGCTTCGGTCGCCCCCAAGACGGCGAACGACGCCGTCAAGAAGCCGGGCGAAGACGGCACGTCCGTCAATGCCCTTGAAGTGCGCGTCGGCGCCGACAAGGTCGACTTCGTCGTCAATGGCACCGTCGTCACCAGCCTGCCCAAGGCCGGCATGAAGACCGACGGCATGGCCGGCATCCGCGTGAACCATCAGCTCGAAGTGATGATCACGGGTTTCGCGGTCACGAAGTAGCACGCACATGACGCGCGTCGCCGTCGTTCAAGCCGAAGTCGCAGAAGATCTCGCGTCCGGCCTTGAACAGACGGCGGCGCTCGCCGCCGATGCCGCCCGGCACGGCGCTCAGCTCGTCGTCTTTCCCGAAACATGGTTGCCCGGATATCCCATCTGGCTGGACGTGTGCCGCGACGTGGCGCTGTGGAATTCCCCGGACGTCAAGGCCGTGTTCACTCGGTACGCCGAAAACAGCGTTGACGTCGACGGCGAGAGCGGTTTGGCGATCGGGGCGATCGCAAGGGCACTCGGGATCACTCTTGTCGTCGGTGTCAGCGAACGCGTGGCTGCGGGCCGAGGCCGCGGCACGCTCTTCAACTCGCTGCTCACCTACGGCCCTGACGGCGCGCTCCTGAACCACCATCGGAAACTGATGCCGACCTACACGGAGCGGATCGTGTGGGGGCAGGGCGACGCCGCACAATTGCGCGGGGTGGACACACCCTGCGGGCGAATTGGCGGTTTGGTCTGTTGGGAGCACTGGATGCCGCTCACGCGCCAGGCGCTGCATGAGTCCGGCGAGGACATCCACGTGGCGGCGTGGCCCACCGTGCACGACATGCATCAGGTGGCCAGTCGCCACTACGCGTTTGAAGGCCGTTGTTTTGTCCTGGCGGCCGGCTCGCTCATGCGCGGACGCGCCCTGCCAGCCGAACTACCGCCTCATCCAGAGCGTGTCTCTGGTCCGGATGCCTGGATCATGCGCGGCGGCAGCGCCATCTACAGCCCCGACGGCGCGTGTATCGCCGGTCCGGTGTTCGAAGTGCCGACGACGCTCCATGCGGAACTGGACCTGTCGCAGGTCCGCGCTGAGAGCATGACGCTCGACGTGGCCGGTCACTACTCCCGACCCGACTGCTTCGACTTCACGGTCAAGCGCGAGCCGCGCTGAATAATCCATCCCGAGTGGCATATCTGTTGCAAGATCATCGTGACGACCGAGGAGGGCCAATGCGACGAGGATGGTTCTTGATAGCGATGCTGTTGGTCTTGTCGATATCACCTGCGGCTTTTCAAATGCCGGGCACTCACATCAACGCGCTGGAACCTGCCACATCGTCGGAATTGACGCTGCCGACCGATGTCGTCCTTGGCAACTGCATGCTTCAGGCCGGCGTGTATCTAGTCTCGTGTGATCGCGAACTGGTGACCTTCCGACTCAAGTCCACCAAGGCGGAAGTGCTGACGCTCCCGTGCCGAGGCAGCGTCACGAAAGAGAAAGCCAAACTGACTCGAGCCGTATACGAGCAGCAGCCGTCTGGTGTCATCGTGCTGGACAAGCTGTATCTGAAGGGCAACAACGTCGAGCACATCTTCTGAACATCGTCGTCCCTGGTCCCTGGTCCCTGGTCCCTGGTCCCTGGTTCAAGGTACGGCGTGCGGACCTTGGACGAGGCTGACCGATAGGGCCACCGCACTCGTCACCGTCGCGCCGACGAGCGCAAACCATGTGAAGCCGGCGGCGCCGGTCCACCAGATCCAACTGACCGTGATCGTGCCGACGGCCATGCCCGTCAGCATGGCGCCCGAGCGCACGCGCGTGCTGAGCACGCCCACGAGGAACGCCCCCAGCACCGGTCCCGCCGTCAGTGACAGCACGGACAAGCCGGAGTCGAGCAGGCTGCGATCAAGATACTGCGCGCCGAGTGCGACGCCCAGCTGCACGATGCCCCAGAACACCGTGAGTTGCTTCGACAGCCGGAGCAGGCTCGCATCGTCCGCATTCTTCTTCCAGTACTTCAGGTAGAAGTCGTTCACCGTCGTGGCGGCCATCGCGTTGATCGACGGCGACAGCGCCGCGGCGACAATGGCCGCGATGATGAAGCCGATCAGTCCGTGCGGCAGGTGATCGACGATAAAGCGGGGGAGGATCGCGTCATTGCGCGGCAGCGCGGTCGCGAGCGGGAAGTGCTGGTGGTACGCGTAGAGCATCGCGCCGATCGTCAGAAAGAGCGTGAACTGCGCGAACACAATGAAGCCGCTGAGCACCAGACCGCGCGCGGCGCCCTTCGGTGAATCTGCTGAGAGCAGGCGCTGCACGAGGAACTGATCCGTGCCGTGTGTGGCCAGCGTGAGCGCGATGCCGCCGGCAACGCCGGCCCACAGCGTGTAGATCGTCTTCGGATTGAGCGACAGGTCGATGACGGTGAACTTGCCCGCCGCGGTGCCGAGACGGACCACCTCGCCCCATCCGCCGGGAATCTGCCAGAGCAGCGCGAAGAACACGATCAGCGCGCCGGCGATGTAGATGAACATCTGCACCACGTCGGTCCAGATCACGGCCGCCGATCCGCCGCGCACCGTGTAGATGATCATGGCGATGCCCAGCACCAGCACGCAGGCATTGACCGGCACGCCTGTGACAATCGAGATGGCCAGCGCCGTCACGTAGAGACGAATGCCGTCGGCGAGCGAGCGCGTGACCAGAAACAGGCCGGCGGAGATCGAGTTGACCGAGGAGCCGAACCGCTGCTGCAGCAGTTGATACGACGTCACCATGGCGCCCCGGAAGTACCGCGGCAGGAACAGGGTGCTGACGATCATGCGGCCGATCACGTACCCGGCGGCCAGTTGCAGAAACGTCCAGTTGCCCGCGTACGCCGACGCCGGCACGCCGATGAACGTGAGCGTGCTGGTTTCCGTGGCCACCACCGTGAAGCAGATGGCCCACCACGGCACCGATTGATCCGTCAGGAAGTAGCTCTTCGTGTTCTTCTGAAACTTCGCGAAGTGCGACCCGAACGCCGTCACCGCGAGCAGGTAGATCACGACGACGGCGTAGTCGAGTCCGTTCACGCGCGATCCGGCGTCGTGGCCCGCAGCGCCTTTGCGACGATCAGCGCGCTGGCGACAAAGACGACGGTCATCACCACGGCCTGTGTAGTGTGTCCGTAGAGGAACGCGCCGGTCGCGAAGAGCGACGACCAGATCATCGCGCAGCCCGCCGACCAGCCGAGCAGGGCCATCGGCACGTTGAGATGCGTCGAGGCTTCATCGGCGGCCGAGAGGTTCGCTTCGCGCCGAATGTCGGCCCAACCGGGCCCGGCGGGTTTCACCTTCCGATAGAACTCAACCAGGACCTTGCGGTCCGTCTGCGGCCCCAGGTACGCGGTCGCGACCCAGCACAGGGTGGTCACGGCCACCGTCAGCGGCAGCGCGACATGCGGACTGAAGTGCACGCCGTTCTTCGACGCGATCAGCAAGCCGATCGACACCAGAAGCGAACTCGTCATGGCCACCACTTCGCACCAGGCGTTGACGCGCCACCAGAACCAGCGCACGAGGTACAGCAACCCGGTGCCGGCGCCCACCTGCAGGATCACGTCGAACGTGTCCTTCGCAGAGTCCAGCAGATACACGGTGCCCGACGACGCGACGAAGAGGCCGACAGTGGCCACGCGGCCGGCGAAGACGTAGTGCTTCTCGCTGGCATCCGGCCTGATGAACCGGCGATAGAAGTCGTGCACGAGATACGACGCGCCCCAGTTGAGGTGCGTGAGGATCGTGGACGAGTTGGCGGCGATCAGGCCGCCGATCATCAGGCCGAAGAAGCCGGCGGGCATGAACTTCAACATCGCGGGATACGCGATGTCGTGACCCAGCAGTTTGGGGTCCAGGTTCGGAAACGCCGTCTGAATGTCGGCGAGATTCGGGAAGACCACGAGCGACGCGAGGGCCACGAGGATCCACGGCCACGGGCGCAGCACGTAATGCGCGACGTTGAAGAACAGCACGGCCTTGAGCGCGTCGTTCTCGGACTTCGAGGCCAGCATCCGCTGCGCGATGTAGCTGCCGCCGCCCGGTTCGCCGCCGGGGTACCACACGGCCCACCACTGGATCGCGACCGGCATCACGAAGATCGCCACGGCCAGATCCCAGTTGCTCGAAAAATCCGGCAGGAAGTTCATGTAGTTGAGACCGCCCGGGCCGCTCATGGCGGAGA
>CAYHEX010000051.1:0-17761 GCA_964355365.1 uncultured Solibacteraceae bacterium
CGGTCAGATCCTCTGCCTGCTGTTGACGCTGCTCATCACACCGGTCGTCTACTCGTACTTCGACGGCCTGAGCGCGTGGCGCCCGAGCGACGTGCTGAACCCGTTCAAGCTGTTCAAAGGCGCGAAAGTGCCGAAAGTCGCGAAGGCGGAGCAGCTGTAGTCAGAGCGAGCGCTTCACGAGGTCGACGACATGCAGCACCGGACGCTGCCGGGGATGCGGTATAACTGACGGGATTGCCGGGCTCCAAGAGAATCCACAACGTTCTTCATAAGTGGTTGATGCGCCACCCGAAGCGGTACGCGTCGCTGCTGCGGCGGCTCGGGCGCGGGAGCGTGGAGAAGCGCCTGTTCCTCCAGCTCATCCACCCTGGCGACGTGGTGTTTGACATTGGCGCCAACCAAGGCGACTTCACCGGCCTGTTCTCGGATCTGGCGGGCGACCAGGGCACCGTCTTTGCGTTCGAACCGGGGCCGCAGACATTTCGCACGCTCACCGATGCCTCGGCGGGACGAGTGAACGTGCGGCTTCGCAATATGGCGATCAGTGACGTTGCGGGCACGGCGCAACTGCTTCAGCCGGGCGCCGATCACGGCCAGGCCTCGCTGCGGCCGCAGTCCGCCGGGTCCTGGAGTCGGGGCGGCACCGTCGAAGCGTTCGACTGCGTCGTCTCGACCGTCGACGACTGCGCGCGCGAACTGACCAGGCTCGACTTCCTCAAGTGCGATGTCGAGGGCGCAGAACTACTGGTCCTTCGAGGCGCCAGGGAGACGCTGGATCGCCTGTCTCCGATCCTGTTTCTCGAGGTGCATGACGAGTGGACTCGCGCGTTCGATTACACGCCGGCGGACCTGCTCGACGCCCTGATCGATGCCGGATACACGTCGATCTATCTCGTGGACGAGGGCGTGCGGCCGATTCATCCCGGCACGGCCATCACGGGCCCGGCGAATCTTCTCTGTGGAAAGCCCGGCCGACTCCCGGAGGCCCGTGGGCTGGCGTAGGAACATCCTCGAGCGTGTACTGCCGCTGGCGACGTGGAGCGCCCCATCGTCCGCGGTGCCGCCGGCGAAGCCGGCGTCGGTCTTCGTCCTGCGCAACAACGACATCGGCGATCTGATCGTCGTCACCCCGCTCTTCGAAGCACTGCGACGTCTGTATCCGGAGACCGAGATCATCGCCGGCATCGGCGACTGGAACCGCGCAGTGCTCGAGAACAACCCCTGGATCTCGCGCGTGATGCCGGTGAACGCGCCATGGCACAACAAGTTCATCCGCGACCAGTCGCCGCGAGCCATCCTCCGCTATCTCTTCCGCTCTCCGGAGGTGTCGCGATTGCGGGACGCGAAGTGCAGCATGGGAATCGACGTGCTGGGCAGCCAGTGGGGTGCGTGGCTGCACTGCCGCGCCGGCATCCCGTATCGCATCGGCGTCCGTGGCTATGCCGGTGGTGATTCCATCATGCAGGCCGGCGTGCCGTATGAGCCTGACCGGCACGTGGGAGAATCCGCCCTGCGCGTGGCCACGCTGCTGGGCGCGACGTCGCTGCCGCCGGTGCGGCCGCAGCTGTTCCTGACCGAGGCCGAACGCGCAGACGCACGATTGCGCTGGGCGGCGATTCCTCGTGGGCGACGCGTCGTGGTGTCACCGGGCGGCGGAACACCGGACAAGTGCTGGCCGTTGTCGCACTATCGAGAACTCGTGCAGCTGCTCCGCCGGCATCACCCGGCGGAACTCGTCGTCATCGGGCCGGCGCAAGACCACGAAGCCGCGCGCGTACTGGCAGAGGCCGGCGCGCTGAACTGGACCGGCGCGGAGATGAATCTGCGCCGGACGTTTGCCGTCATCGCCGAAAGCGACTTCGCGATTGTGACCTCCAGCATGGCGATGCACGCCGCTGCGGCGTTCGCCATTCCGACGGTGGCGCTGCTCGGCGAGCACTTCCCGTCGGCAGACGCGCACGCGCGGCAATGGGGGTATGCGGGTCAGTGGTGTAATTTGGGCAAGACGTCCGACCACCCCGGCCTGACGACGCCCGCCGAAGCGCTCGCCGTGATTCTGCCGCAACTGCAGGCGCTCGGCCGCTAAGCGGTGCGCCGCGCGGCAATGCCGCGGATTTCAACGTGGAAGAAGATCAGGAACGGCAGCAGCACGATGAAGAGCCGCGTCTCGTGCACGATCCCGAAGATCAGGATGTTCAGCCACATCAGGAGATAGACGGCCAGCGCCTTGCGCTGCGAGTCGTTGTACTCGCGAACGAAGCGAAGCAGATAGAGTGCCGATCCCAGCACAAACAGCGAATAGCCGGCGCGCGCCGAGAACAGGTCGTACACGAGCAACTCACGGACGTTCGCGAGAAAGTGCGTGTGGTTGGAAATCGCGCCACCCAATGCCCCCGCCTGCGGCGGCCCAAGGTAGAGCCAGCGCCTCAGCGCGCTCACGTAGGCCATGCCGGCCACCGACAGCGCGAGGCCGAGTACCAGCCGCTGCGGCGATGTCAGCACGACCCGCCATCGTCTGGTGGTCCGCTCCAGGTGAAATGCGTCCAGCGCGATGAAGGCGCTGATGAAGAGTCCGCTTTCGCGGTTCGCGATCGCCACGACGAACAGAGCGACAAAGTACCAGAGGGGCTTCTGCTGCAAGATGCCAAAGGCCAGGGCGGTGGAGACCAGCGCATCAATCACGTCCCACGTGTAGAACCAGGTGTTCTGCACAGCGAGAAACATGAGGACGTAGGCCGCGACGAGGACGAGCGCCGCGCGCGGCGAGACGCCGCGGCGCACGAGCAGGACGTACATCAGGACGTTGCCGAGCGCGAGGCCGAGCGCCGTGAAGATCTCAAACGCTGCGACGTCGGACACGTCGGCGCCCGCAATCAACGACACGAGCGCGGGGCCGAGCAGGCGATTCTGGAATGCCACGTGCGGGGCGTGCCCCGCGACGACGTCCCGGGTGTACTGCGATAGCGTCTCAACGAACCCGGCGTGAATCCACGCCATCGCCGCCGCGAGGCCTGCCGACATCAGCAGGAGCAGCAGGCCATGAAGCCACCATATCGAGTGACGCGCGGGCTTCATGGCCTCCAGACGGACGTTACTTACTGACCGCGGCTTTCAGCGTGATGTTCTTGATTACATCGGTGATCTGCAGCTTGTCGGCCACGGTGATGCCGCTGGTGACGCGCCCGATGATCGAGTAATCGCCGTCAAGGCCGGTCATCAGATTCTTCATGATGTACAGCTGACTGTCGGCGTTCTTCGCTTCGCCGGCGTACGCCAAACCCACGGCGCCGCGCACATGTTTCATCGCGGGCGTGATCTCCGCCACGCCCACGCGTGCGCCGCTGCCGCCGGAGCCCCAGCTGTTCTGGTTCCGCACGTTGCGCGACCCCGGGTCGCCCCACTGCACCAGATTCGGCGTCACGCGATGCACGCGATGGCCGCGATAGAAGTTCTTCTCGACGAGCGCGAGGATGTGCTCGACGCCCTTCGGTGCCATCTTCGGAAAGAGCTCGATCTCAATAGCGCCCTTGTCGGTCTCGACGACGATGACAGGGTTGGGGGTCTTCTGGGCGGAGAGCGTAGCGGTCAGAACGAACAACACCAGCAACGAGCAGATGCGCTTCATACGCGACCTTCCTTCGTGACGCCGAGTCGTGGGCAATACGAACTGATCGCACACGCCCGGCATCGGGGATAGACCGGCTTGCACACGTTCTGGCCCCACGTCACCAGATACAGATTGATGATGGGCCACCATTTCTTCTTCGCGACCCGATACAGCGCCAGCTCGGTCTGCTCCGGCGTCCGGGTCTTCACCCAGCCTAGCCGATTACAGATGCGGTGAACGTGGGTATCAACGCAGATGTTGTCTTCGCTCTGATGGGCCAGGAGCAGCACCAGGTTGGCCGTCTTGCGGCCCACCCCGGGCAGCGTGAGCAGCTCCGCCATCGTCGATGGCACCTGCCCCGCGAAGCGGGCAGTGAGCTGCTTGCAGGTCTCTTTCACGTGCACGGCCTTGTTTCTGTAGAAACTGACCGGATAGATGAGCTTCTCGATGCGGGGAATCGTGAGCGCGGCGACGGCCTTCGGCGTCTTCGCTGCCGCGAAGAGCCGCATCGACGCGGCGTGCGTGACGGCGTCCTTCGTCTGCGCCGACAGCATCGTCGAGATCAGGATCTGGAAGGCGTCGTGCTTGCTGTCTTCACTGATCTTCTCGACCGCGGGCTCCTCCATCTTCGAGACCGCGCGACCGAGGATGGGCATGAGCTTGTCGATGGAGGAGAGCATGGGGCAATTCTACAGACTGCCAAACGCAACGAAGCGCTGATACACGTCGCCAACCTCGGCCGCCGGCTCGGCCCACCAGCAGTTCAACGCGATCGACGGTTTCGTCGTGTGGACGCAGTGCCACCAGGTCTGCGGCACGAACAGCATCTCGCCCGCGTGGAGGGTGAGGCGAATCGCCCGCGCGTCGCGGAAGCGCGGAAACACCGCGTCGTCGCAGTGCCAGACATCGACGCGGCTCCAGTTCGTGCTGCTGCCGCCGGCGTTCGGATACAGGGAGCGCCACTCCGACGGCGCGTAGAGCACAATCTCCTTCTCGCCCTGCAGCAGCCCGAGCACGCCCGGGTCTTCATCCCAGTGCAGGTGCGTCTTGTCTCCGGCCGCCTGCAGCCAGAGGTTGGAGGCCACGACCCGCTCCGCCGGCACGAACGCCGGCAACGTGACGCTCTCGGCCGCCCACGGCACGTTGCGTGTGAGATCCAGCTGCGGCCCGCTGATGCGCGGTCCGCCCGGGCCCGTCGTCAGTGTGGCGTCGATGAGCTGCGCGAAGGTGACGGTCTGCCGCTCGCACGCGTGATCCCACTCGCCGTCCGGCGTGACGAAGGCCGAGACGGCGCGCTCACCCCAGCGGCCGCGCAATTCATCGAATGTCCAGTGTGTGGTGCCGGCCCACGAGGCCAGATCGTCGGTGACGATCACCGGAGGCCCGCTCCGAAGAAACCGGGCCGCAAATTCATCGCGGCTCAGCTTCGGCAGTCGCAGAACGTCGCTCATGCTGCGATCCGCCGGTCTGAAACTAGTGCCCGTGACTCTTGCAGTAGCCGCAGTGATCGCACGACACGTGCTCTTCAATCACGCACGACCCGCCGGAGTTCACCAGTTGCAGATACATCGCGTGACTCACATGGCTGCCGAACGGCACGGACTCTGGCACGAACGCGGGACTCGGGACCGGACCTGGCACCCGGGTCCCGGAACCCGGGACCACGCCGTTCCTGGCCAATGCCTGTCTCACGATCTGTCTGAGTTCCTGATCGTTCATGCCGACACCGGCGCCGCCTCGCGACCGAGGTCGACCGAATCAATGATGCCCATGATCGCCGCATCCACCGGCGCGGCCTTGCGACCGAGTGCTTCCTGCGCGGCTTTGCCCTCGATCAGATACAACACCTTGTCACCCACGCCCGCGCCCATCCGGTCGATAGCCAGCACCGGCACGCCCTTCGGCTGATCATCCAACGTCAGGGGCTGCACGAGCAACAACTTCGTGCCTTCGAGCGTGTGGTGCTTGTGGGTGGCAACCAGCGTGCCGACGATGCGCCCGATCAGCATCTACGCCTCGACATCCCAACGATCGACGATACCGACAACGCAGGCATCCGTCGGCGGCTCGGCTGGCAGAAATGGGAACGATGCTTCGCGGCCGCGGACGAAGAACACGTACTCGCCGACGCCGGCGCCCATCGCGTCGAGCGCGACCAGCGTGCGGCCAACCGGCATCTTGTCGAGGGTCACGGGCTGCAGCACGAGCAACTTGTGCGAGGCGAGACCGGCGTCCTTGATCGTCGCCACAACGTTGCCGACCACACGCGCCGTCTGCATCGCTACTTCTTAGGAGTGTCTTGCGGAATGTCGATCGTGTCGACGATGCCGACGATCGCGGCGTCGATGGGACAGTCTTTCAACCCTGAGGCCATGCGCGCGGAACTGCCGCTGACGATGAGCACGGTCTCGCCGAATCCGGCGTCAACCGTGTCGATGGCAACGAGGTAGTTGCCGTCGGGCTTACCAGACGGATCGAGCGGCCTCGCGACGAGGAGCTTCGAGCTCACAAGACGCTCGTCCTTTCTCGTCGCGACGACGGTCCCGACAACCTTGGCGAGGATCATGGCGGATGCCTGTAAAGGCAAAAGGCAGAAGGCAGAAGGCAGAAACAAGTTTGAAACGAAGTCAGAAACAAAGGTCGAAACTTTGTTTGGCGCTTGGTTTGAAAACTTGTTTCTGCCTTCTGCCTTGTGCCTTCTGCCTTACTTGGAGGCCTTTCCAATCGGAAGAATATCCTCCAAGTTGGCGTGCGGCCGCGGGATCACATGCACCGACACCAGCTCGCCGACGCGACGCGCTGCGGCAGCGCCGGCGTCGGTCGCCGCTTTGACGGCCGCCACGTCGCCGCGCACGATCGCGGTCACGTAGCCGGCGCCAATCTTTTCCCAACCGACCAGCGTCACCTTTGCGGCCTTCACCATGGCGTCCGCCGCTTCAATCATCGCGACCAGACCCTTGGTTTCGACCATTCCGAGTGCTTCGCCCATTTGGACAACTCCCATCGCCGACGTCTGCCGACGGCCTATTGCGTAATCTGTGCGACGGCGGCTTCCATCAGGGCCGTCAATGGGTCGTATGTTAGCTGAATCTCGTCGTCAGTACCTACAGGGATTCCGGCCACGCAGGTAGCGGGATCCGCGGTCGTTCATGGATGCACGGCGGCGTATTCCTGGCGGCAGGTGTCGGAACAGAGATGCTGGATGTCGCCACCCTGCGACACAGGAATGACGGCGGTCTCAGGGACGTAAGTTCCGCACTGTGCGCACCGCACGAGCTGGCCGCCTATGCGCTCAGGCTGCGGCGGTCGTCCGCCAAACGGCCCCCCGGGACTTGCGCCGCCCGGGGCCGGCCCCCGACGCGCCGCGGACGGCGTGAAGAGGCGCAGCACCAGGCGCACCACGAACAAGATCAGCAGGAATCGTCCGATCCAGCCGATCAGTGCAAACACTTACAGCCCCCCACCCGCATTCTTGTGGCCACCCTTGATCGCGTCGATGCCCTGCTGCGCCCGCTTGGCCTCGTCCGAACCCGGTGCGAGCTCGATGACCTTCAACCACGCCGCTTCGCCGCCCGGAGCGTCGCCCTTGACCATCGCCTTGGCGATGCCGAGATTCAGCCACGTCTTGAGGTGCTTGGGATCGGCGGCAATAGACTTCTCGAACTGTGCAATCGCCTGATCCACCTTGTCGGTGTAGAGGTAGCAGACGCCCAGGTCTGTGCTGAGGTTCGGGTCGCTCGGCGTCAGCTTGAACGCCGCTTCGTACCACGGAATCGCGAGGTCGAATCGCTCGGAGTCGAAGTAGAGGTTCCCGAGTTCCGTGCGCGATCCCGCGTTCTTCGGGTCGTCGTTCGCGATCCTCGTGAGATCCGCGACGCGCTGTTCATTGATCGGAGGCGGAGCCGGCGCGGTGGCCTGCTGCTGCCCTCCTGTGGCGGAGCCCGTCATCTGTCCCGGCGCCGGCGCGCTGGTCGCGACCGCGGCCCCAGGAACGAAGCGTCCGCCCTGCTGACTGCCGAGCATCCAGCCGACCAGGACCCCGAAGAACACACCAGAGAGGAGGAATACGAAGTTATCGCGTTTCATGACCTTCCTATTATCGCTGCCTGTCGTCCAACACGTCCAAGTACTCCCTGACGACGCTCCCAAGCCCCTGAAAGAGGGCCCGGCTCATGAGGGCATGACCAATCGACACTTCATCCAAATAAGGCAGCGTGCGAAAAAGGACGAGGTTGTCGAGGTCGAGATCGTGGCCGGCGTTGATGCCGAGCCCCAGTGAATGCGCCAGTGCCGACGCCGCGGCGTAGAGATCGAACGCCGCGCGAGCAGACGCACCACCTTTCGCGAAATCCTTCGCAAACGGCTCCGTGTAGAGTTCGATGCGGTCGGCGCCAATGCGCTTCGCCCACCGAATCGGCGCCTCGAGCGGATCCACGAAGATGCTGACGCGAATGCCGTCCATCTGCAGGCGCTTGACGATCGCGGTCAGGCGTTCGGGCGACGTCTCGGCGGACCACCCGGCCTGACTCGTGACTTCACCGGGCGTCACCGGCACGAGCGTGCACTGGTCCGGTTTCGTCTCGAGCACCAGATCGATGAGGCCGGGCCGCGGGTCGCCTTCGATGTTGTATTCAACACGGCCTTTTAACTGCGCCAGATGCGCCGCGATCTCACGCGTGTCGCGCGCCGTGATGTGTCGCTCGTCGGCGCGCGGATGCACGGTGATGCCGGGCGCGCCGGCCCCGAGGCACACATCCACCGCGTCGAGCACGCTCGGCACGTCGCCGCCGCGCGAGTTGCGCAAGGTGGCGACCTTGTTCACGTTGACGGAGAGTTTGATCATGCCAGCTGACGTCTCACCGCGGCCGCGATCTCCTCGGCCCACCCACGGATCACCGCATCGTCGGATCCTTCAATCATGATGCGGAGGAGCGGCTCGGTGCCCGAGTACCGAATCAGCACGCGGCCCTGCCCCGCCATGGCGGCGTTCACCGCCGCGATCGCCGCGGCGATCTCCGGCACCGTCGACACGTCGCGACGCTCGCGCACCCGCACATTCACAAGCACCTGCGGATACATCGTCAACTCGCCGGCCAGATCGGCGAGCTCGCGGCCCGATTCGACCATGGCGCGCAGCACGAGCAATGCCGTGGCGACGCCGTCACCGGTAAAGAGATGCTCCGCGCAGATCACGTGACCGGACTGCTCGCCGCCGATCGCGTAGCCGTTCTTGAGCATCTCCTCCATCACGTACTTGTCACCGACCGCAGTCCGCACGAGCGTGATCCCGCGCGCCTTGAACGCCAACTCGAGGCCGAGATTGCTCATGACGGTGGCGACGACCGTGTCGCCCGATAGCTGGCCGAGCGCCTTGAGGCGGGTGCCGCAAATCAACAGCACCGCGTCGCCGTTGACGACGCGGCCGAGATGGTCGACGAAGATCGCGCGGTCGCCGTCCCCGTCAAACGCCACGCCGAGCCGGCATGTGTGCTCGAGCACCGCTCGGACAAGCGGTTCGGGCTGGGTCGACCCGCAGCCGAGATTGATGTTCCGACCGTCAGGCGCGTTGCCAATCTCGACGACGTCAAAGCCCAGCGCGCGAAACAACTGCGGCGCGGTCGCCGTTGTGGCGCCGTGGCCCATGTCGATGGCAATGCGCGCGCCCGTCAGGGGCCCGGCACTCGGCAACAGCAGCCGCGTGTGCGCCAGGTAGTCATCGATCAGATGCGACGTCTCGATATGCGGCTCGGCGGCCGACACCTGCCACGACGCGTCGTTGACGATGTCTTCGACTTCGCGCTCTTCGGCTTCGCCGAACTTCTCACCGCTGCCGGAGAACACCTTGATGCCGTTGTCTTCGAAGGGATTGTGCGACGCTGAAATCACCACACCCAAATCGAACGTCCCGCTCCGCGTCACGTACGCGACGCCGGGCGTCGGCATGACACCGAGACTGGTGAGGCGACCACCCGCCGCCGCAACGCCGCGCGCCAGAGCGTCCTCGATCCACGCGCCGGATTCGCGCGTGTCGCGACCGACGACGATCGAGATCGGATGCCGGTCGTGATGAGCCCGTTCGTGGGCCGACGCGAACGATCGGACCAGAGCCGCGCCCAAACGAGTGATGGTGGGAACGTCGAGTGGCGATTGCCCGGCAACTCCGCGCACGCCGTCTGTGCCAAATTTCAACGGATTCGAACCTCCACAGTCGCCGGCACGACCTTGCTGACGGCCACGGCGGCCGGAGTGTCGACATGAACCGGCAGCTTGTACTGCCCAGGACCGAGGCCCGCAAGGTCCACGATCACTGACACCTGGTTATCCTGCAACGTCCCCAGTTCCTCGCGCGAACCGCGCGCGGTGACCGTGACGCGCGACGGCATCACGATCGCCTGCACGCCCGTTCCCGTGTTCTTCATGATCACCGGCCGGTCGTCGATCGTGCGCTCGATCGCCAGATCGCCGCTGACGGTGAACCACAGCGCGGTCCCCATCAACAGCGCCAGGAACTTCCAGCCAAGATTGCGGAAGGGATGCCACGCCATCAGTCGTGCCGGGCCTTTCTCATGAGCACCATCGACCGCAGCCGCTGGCGCAGCGCATCGGCCGACAGACGGCGCTCGAGGCTGCCATTGGTCGCGAGCGAAATCTCGCCGCGCTCTTCGGACACGACAACGGCCACGGCGTCGCATTCTTCCGTGAGGCCGATCGCCGCACGGTGCCGGGTACCAAGATCTTTGTCGAGTTTCGGATTGACCGTCAGCGGCAGAAAGCACGCGGCCGCGGCAAGGCAGTCATCCTGAATGATGACGGCGCCGTCATGCAGGCGCGTCGTGGGCTCGAAGATCGTGGACAGCAGGTCGTAGCTGACGGCGGCATCGAGCGGAATGCCGCTTTCCACGTAGTTCCGCAGTCCGATCTCGCGCTCGATCACGATCAGGGCGCCCTTCTTGTCTTTCGCCAGCAGATCGGCCGCCGTGACGACTTCCTCGATCGTGTCGGCCATCCGCTCCGACCGGCCGAGCGAACGCAGGCCGGGCGCGCGGCCCAGGTTCGCCAGTCCGCGGCGGATGTCGGACTGGAACAGCACGATGACCGCGAAACCCACGTAGAACAGCGCGCTGCGGATCAGCCAGTTCACCGTCTGCAGCGGAAACAGGTTCGAGACCGAGAACAGAATCAGCACGAGCACCGACCCAATGGCCATCTGCACCGCGCGTGTTCCGCGGATCAGTTTCAGCGCCTCGTAGATCAGGATGGAGACAATCAGGATGTCGAGGACATCCCACCACGTGATCGGCGGACGATGGAGCAGGGCAAGCAGCCAATCCATGCAGAAGAGATTCTATCTTGCGGAGGCGCGAATCGAGTCTGCGACCCGCGCGACTTGTGCCATCGGGCTCACATCGTGGACCCGGATGATGTGCGCGCCGGCCATGATCGAGGCCGTCACCGCCGCGGCGGTGCCCCACACACGCTCGGGCGGAGGCACGTCACCGAGCCCGAGCCGCAGGAACGACTTCCGTGAAGGTCCCGAAAGAATGGGGAGGCCGAGATCATGCAGTTCGCCCAGGCGAGCCAGCGCAATCAGCGAGTGCTCGGCCTTCTTGGCGAATCCGAAGCCCGGGTCGAGGATCAGTTGCCCGCGCCTCACACCCGCCTGCTCCGCGGCCGCGACGCGGTCGGCCAACTCGGAGCGAATCTCTCCGATCACGTCTCGGTATTGCGCAAACTCATAGATCGCCGCCGAGCGCCCGCGATTGTGCATGAGCACCGCCGCTGCGCCGGTGCGGGCCACTACGCCGGCGATCGCAGGCTCGTTGGCAAAGGCGCTGATGTCGTTGACGATCGTTGCGCCAAGCGCGACGGCCTGTTCTGCCACCTCCGCTTTGTAGGTGTCGATGGAGATCGGCACGTCCACGCGACCTCTGAGGCCCTCAAGGACAGGCAGCACGCGCCGCAGTTCCTCGGCTTCGCTGACGGGCGGCGCGCCAGGGCGGGTCGACTCGCCGCCCACGTCAAGGATGTCGGCGCCCTGCTCCACCATCCGAATCGCGTCAGCGATGGCCCTGTCGGGATCGAATCGCTCGCCACCATCGGCGAACGAATCGGGCGTGACGTTGACGATGGCCATGATGAGGGTGCGGTCACCCAGGGACAGTTCACGCCCTCCGGGGAGCGAGATCGAAAAGGGAGGGCGCGAGTGGGGCACGAACAACATGTTAGGGCAAAGGGCAGAGGGCAGAGGGCAAAGGCGAGGGAAGAGGTCAGAGGTGAAAGGACCGCTGTAGACTGCCTCTGGTGCTGATCAAGAACACAGCCCTTCTGCTTGTCGGATCGGCCCTTGCGGTCGGCTCCTCGAGCGGGTTCGCGCAGACGCCGCAGTTCCGGTCCTCGGTCGATCTCGTTGTTGTCGATGCCGTGGTCCTCGATGCGAAGGGAGAGCCGGCGACATCGCTGGCGGCGTCGGACTTTGTGGTGACGGCGGCCGGGCGACTGCGAAAGATTGTGTCCGCGCAGTACATTCGCGTCGCAGCGTCGGCTGCGCGGGTGATCGTCACGAATCCCGTCGGGCCGACTCCCCTGCCTCCGGCCACATCAAACCAGACGCCGCACACCGGCCGCAGCTTCGTCATCGTTGCCGACCTCAGCACCATCACGCCCGGAAACGGCCGGCTGATCTTTGATCGGATCGGCGCGTTCGTCGATCAGCTTGCGCCTGAGGACCTCGTGGGCCTCGCGGTGCTGCCCGGCGGCTCGCCGCGCGTGGATCTGACGACCGACCATGCGCGTGTGCGCGAGGCGGCGCGTACGATCAGCGGTGTGTCGCATCAAGCGACGAGCGAGATGTCGCCGGGCGAAGCCGCGTACATCGAGCGCGGTGATGGGCGGGCCATCGAGGACTACATCGACCGCATCGGCGGCGACCCCAGCACGCCGAACGCGGCCTGCCGATTGGGCGCCGTCGGTGCGATCGTCTCTGGGGGTTCCTCAAAGCAGCGTTCGTTTCAGATCAATGCCGACGTGCGCGACTGCATCGTGGAGGCCGGCCGCATGATGGGCCGCTATCGTCAGCGGAGCCGCGCGGTGCTGGAATCGCTGGCGGCCGTGGCCACGGCGATGGCGCCGATCGCCGGACCGAAGACCCTGGTATTCGTCTCGGGCGGCCTCTCGGTGGATACGCACAACCGCGACGACCTCAAGACGTTTGCGCGGGCGGCCGAGGCCGCGCGCGTGTCGCTGTATGCGCTCCAGCCGCCGACCACGCTCGCGGAAGCGTCACGTGGTGGTGGCTCAGTCGCCGCCGGCCAGAGACTCGACGACGAAATGGGACTCGACGGCCTGGCCTCCACAGCTGCGGCGGCGCGAGGCTCGGCGCTTCACATCTCGGGCACGGCAGATGCGGCGCTGCAACAGATCAATCGCGAGACGTCGGGCTACTACCTGCTCGCGTTCGAGCGCGACGCGTCTGACAGCGACAACGCACGCGTGCCGATCGTGGTGCGCGTGAATCGTCCCGGTTTTGACGTGCGTGCGCGCAGTGAGGTCACGCCGAAGCCAACCGCCGCCTCAACGACTCCGCCGGCGTCGGGTGACGCAAAGACGATGTTGGGGACGCTGATGCGATGGCCGGTGCCGGTGGCGGAGTTGTCGCTGGAGGTTGACGTGTCGGTGACGTATCGCGATGCGGCGTCATCAGACGGGCAGGTGCTGCTCGCTGTCGACATCGGGGCGGCCGGCGCGACCATCGACGCCTTGGGATTCGAAGTCACCGACAACGCCGGAAAGATTGTGGCGGATGAGTTCTCGCCGCAGCCGAAAACGCTGGCGCGGCCGGACGGTGGCCGACTCTACTTCGCCGTCATGGCGCTGCCGCCCGGGAGTTACGCGCTGAAGTTTGCGGCCATCGACGGCAACCATCGTCGCGGCTCGGTCGAGCGGCGCTTCACGGTCAAGGCAACGCCCTCCGGCGCGCTCCGTATTGGCGACATCGCGTTCGGCGACGAGTCGTCCGGCGTGTTCGTGCCGACGCCGAAGATATCCGCCGCGTTCAGCGCGCGCGTGGATGTGCTGCCCACATCAGCGACCGAACTCGAAGGGGCGCACGCGTTCATCTCGATTCTCGGCACCGGCACCGCTCCGCTGATACGCAGCGAAGTAGCGCTCCGGCTCACGGCCGATGGCACGCGCTATCAGGCCACGGCGGCGCTCAACACAGCGACGTTGCCGGCGGGAACGTACGTCGTGACGTTCGAACTCAGGAGCGGCGAGAGAGTCATCGCGACGTCCGCCAGGCAGTTCAGGCAACTGCGTCCCTCGCCGTAGTGCCGACTCTCCGACCGGGCAGTGGCAAGAACTGCGTACTCGCAGGTCGCAGATATTGCGACGGTTCGGCGGGTCCCCGACGTTGGTCATAGAGCAGGCGTGTTGGCCCGACGATTGCACTGTTGGTGCCTATGACCGAGACCGCTGCAATTTCCAGCATGCTGCCAAGAGACCAAAGTGTTATCATTTTTCCAACAGGTGATAACACTATGATCCGCACTCAAGTCAGTCTCGACGCCAAAGACTACGCACTGGTGAAGCGGGAGGCCAAGTTGATGGGAATTTCTGTCGCCGAATTTGTCCGGCGCGCGATCCGGCACGGGCTGCCCCAGCGCAGCACGGCACCGTGGATGCGTTACGCCGGCCTCGTCGAATCGGGCAATCCGGACTCGAGCCAGACGGTGGACGAGGTCGTGTATGGCTCGAAAGACTGAGTGCTACGTCGACACGGCCGCGTTCATTGCGTTTCTCGACAGGTCAGACAGTCATCACCCGATCTTCCGCCGGCTATTTGCCGATCCGCCGCCACTCGTGACCTCCGCGCTCGTGCTGGCCGAAGGTCACGGGTGGTTTCTGCGCCGGTACGATCAGCGCCGCGCGCTCGAGTTCCTGAATTTCGTGGACGCGCTCCCCGACTTGACGATTGACGGCTTCGACGCCGACGCCGTGGCGCGCTCAGGCAAGCAACTCAAGAAGTTCGCGGATCAGAAGCTGACGCTGGCGGACGCGCATGGCCTCACGGTGATGGCCGATCGGCGCATCTCATCGTGCTGGTCGACGGATCGGCATATGACACTGACTGGCGCGGAACTGGTGGCGCCCCGTTAAGGGCAAAGGGCAGAGGGCAAAGGGCACAGGCGAGGGGAAAGGCGAAAGGTCAGAGGGAAAGGCAAAGGGAAGATCAAGACCTCGAAGGCGGCCCTGGCAGAAACTGCGTACTTCCAGCCACTCCGGACTGGCAAGAATTGCGACGACAGATCGCCTTGGGTCTCACGTTCATAGAGCACGCGCGTTGGCGTGGAGCTTGCTTTATCTGGGGCATGACCGCGAAACCTCGTCAGGACCTCCCCGCTCGCGCACTTCGGTTGTCGATCGACCTGCTGCATCTCCAACAACAAACCCGCACCTCGGACGCGATGGCGCACATCGGCATGCAGATGTTCCGCGCCGGTTCGGCGATTGGCGCATCCATTGAGGAAGGCCAGGTCGCCAACAGCCGTCGCGACATGGCGGCGAAGTACGCGCTCGCCCTGCGCGAAGCGCGAGAAACGGCCTACTGGCTGAAGCATCTCGCGGAGTTCCCGGAATTCACCACGGAGGCACGGCGACTCGAGAAGGAGGCAGCGGAGTTCGTGGCGATGCTGACGGTGTCTGTGCGGAAACTCAGAGAAGGGCAAAGGGCACGAGAAGGGCAAAGGGCAGAGGGCAAAGGGCAGAGGGAAGGACAAAGGGAATAGGGATGAAGCGAAATGCCTCGTCCCTCTAACTTTTTCCCTCGCCTTTGCCCTTTGCCCTCTGCCCTTTGCCCTTCTCTCCTACTCCGCCCTCAGCACCACGATCGGATCCACGCGGCTCGCCTGCCTCGCGGGAAGGTAGGCTGCGAGCAGTGCGGCGATGGCGACGGTCACCACCGCGGCGGCGAGGGTGATCGGGTCGTGGGCCTTCACCTCGAACAACTGCGATTCGGCGAACTGGCTCAACGCGCGAGTCGCGAAGACACCAAGAATGGCGCCAACCACGACCGGACCGAGCGACTGACGCACCATCATCGCGACGAGCGACTGCGGCGTCGCGCCAATGGCCAGACGCACTCCCATCTCGCGCGTTCTGGTCGCAACAAGGAACGCCACAACACCGAAGATTCCAAGGGCCGTCAGGCCGAGCGCCAACACGGCGAGCGAGCCCAACACGATCGTCTGAAACCGCGGGTTCCGGTACGCAGTCACGGCGCGGATCTGATCGGACCACCATTCGACCGTGATCGGCGCGCCCGGCGCCAGCGCCGCAATGTCGCGCTTGATGTCACTCAGCAGCACGTCCTGCCGTTGACGCGCACGCAGCACGAGAGTCAGCGACCGCGTGCTGTCATTCGGAATAACATACGCCACCGCCAGATCGCGCGCAGCAACCGGCAGCGACCGCTGCACGTTCGAGGCAACACCCACGACCGTGAACTGACGACCGCGGCTGTTCTCGAATATGGCGCCCAACGGCTCACGGTCTGCGAACATGGCGCGGGCTGCTGCCTCCGACACCACCGCCGCGCCACCGCCACCGCGCACGTCGTCCCACGTCAGTGACCGGCCGCGCGTGATGGGGACGTCAATCGCCTCGAAGTAGCCCGGCAGCACATGCACGATTCCGGCAGGGCGGACGCCCGAGGCCAGGGCCTTCACGCTTTCGTCGGGCGCCTGCGCGCTGAAGGGCATCGAGCCCGCCGCGCCCGCGGCGACGACATTTTGGCGGCGCGACAGGACCTCGATGGCGCGCACGTACGCGTCCTGCAACGCCGCGCCCTTCACATCGCGGGGCCACACAGAGACGGTCGCGACATTGTCGCTGTCGAAGCCGAGCGGCACGCGCAGCACCGACATGAAGGCGCGGCCAGTCAGCACGGCGCCAAACACAAGGACGATGGCCACGGCCACCTGTAGGGCAACCATCGGGCGGCCGAACCGGCCGCTTCGCTTGCCGCCCCGAACGTGGCGCGCCTGCATGAGCGTCTGCACATCGAGGCGCGACGATCGCCACGCCGGCACGACGGAGAAGAACAGTCCACCGACGAGGCCCATCGCGATCGTGATCGCGATCACGCGCGCGTCGACGCCGACGGGCGCATTGCCGTAGGCCACACGCGGCACCTGCCGCAGGAGGGCATCAAAGACCGCGGCGGTCACGACCACTGCCAGCGCGGCGCCGGCGAGGCCGATGATCACCGACTCGAAGAGGATCGGGCGCAGCAGCCGAAGGCGGCTCGCCCCGAGCGCGGCGCGGAGTGCCGTTTCGCGCTCGCGCCGCTGGCTCCGCGCGAGCAGCATGTTCGCGAGGTTGGCGCAGCCAATCAGCCACACAAGCGCAGACGCGGTGAGCAGCCATCGCATGATCGGTCGTCCGGTCGGGTATAACACCGCGCGCATGTCTTCGAGGACGGGACCGACATTCGTCATCCGCGGATCCGAAGCGGAGAGCGCTGTGGCGGCGTCGATGCGCGCCTGGGCGATCTCGCGCGTCACGCCCGGATCACGGCGAATCACGGGTAAGAACGCGCCGCCCTGTTCGCCGACCGCCGGCCAGGCCGTCACGACGACCAACTCGGGTCTGGTGCCGAACACCGTCGGGAACATCAATCCCTGAGGCAGCACGCCGACAATGTCGAAGGTCTTGTCGCCCAGGGTCACTGCGCGGCCAACCACGTGCTCGTCCCCGCCGAATCGCTGCCGCCAGGCCGTCCAGGACAACACCGCCGTGCGTGCGACACCACCTTCGTCGCTCGCATCAAAGACACGGCCGCGCGCGGCGCGGACGCCGAGCACCTGAAAGTAGTTCGTCGTCGCGGCGAGCATTGTGACGCTCTCGGTGCCGTCCCGACCGGAGACGAGCACAGACGGCGCGGAATCGAGCAGACCCACTTCGCTGAGTCCGCCACCCTGCGCGTGGATACCGTTGACGGCGCGCAGGAAATCGAATGACACCAGCGTGAACCGCTGCGACGTCTTGCGGTCCATCATCCGCATCACATGCAGCTGATCGGCGTCCTGATAGGGCAGCGGCCGGAACAACACGGCGTCGGCGATGCGCATGCCGAAAATGCGCCAGCCCTTGCCGCGG
>CAYHEX010000052.1:0-17585 GCA_964355365.1 uncultured Solibacteraceae bacterium
CGAGTGGCGCATGACGCCGGAACTCACCCTCAACCTGGGCTTGCGCTATGACGTGCAGCAATTCGCGCAGCCGACGGTGAAGAACCCCGACGCGCAACTCGCGACGGCCGGCATCGATACGAGCGTCCTGCCGACCGACAAGAACAACTGGGGCCCGCGCCTCGGTGTCGCCTGGGCGCCCAAAGCGCAGCCGCTCGTCGTGCGCGCCGGCTACGGCGTCTTCTACGGCCGCACGCCGTCGATCATGGTGGGGACCGCGCACTCCAACAACGGCATCAACGTCCAGACGATCACGTTCACCGGCGCGTCGATGCCGACCTACCCGGCGATCTTCTCGGCGCTCCCGACCGGTGCGTCGCTGCCGAAGCCGTCCATCTTCAATTTCTCGCGCACCTACGAGAACCCGAAGGTGCAGCAGTCGAGCCTCGGTGTGGAGTACGAGATCATGCCGGGCACGGCGCTGACCGTGACCTATCTGCACGTGTCGGGCAGCCAGTTGCCGCGATCGACTGACCTGAACATCGGCGCGAGCAGCGCCACGAACTACACGGTGGCGTCGGGGCAGGCGCTGACCTACTACAAGTTCGCCGCGGGTCCCTTCTCGAACTTCGCGCGCGTCATCTCATTTCAGAGCACCGCCGCCTCGACCTACAACGGCGTGACGGTGGAACTCAATCGCCGCTTCGCCCGTCACGTGTCGGCGCGCGCGGCCTACACACTCGGCAAGGTCACGGACACGGTGCCGGACGCCACGGCCGTCGTGCCGGGCAGTTCGAGCGACGACGCGAAGTACGCGTCGAATCCGGCAAACTTTGAAGCCGATCGCACGGTGGGCAACAACGACCAGCGGCACCGGTTCGTGTTCAGCGGCGCGTTCGACTCGACCGGCGTGACCGGCAGCGGCCTGGTGCCGATGCTGGCGCGGGACTGGACGATCAGCACGATCCTCACGCTCGCGTCGGGTCAGCCCTACTCGGCCCGCGTCGGCGCGGTGGACCTGAACAGCGACGGTAACGCCCGCAACGACTACGCCCCGGGCACCACGCGCAATCAGTACCGCCTGCCGAACTACTACGCGCTCGATCTGCGCCTGTCGCGCACGATTCCGATCCGCGGCAAGATGGCCGTGCAGCCGATCTTCGAGGCGTTCAACCTGCTCAACGCCGACAACATCAACAACGTGAACGCCACGCTCTACAGCGTGAACACCAGCACCAACGTGTTGACGACGAACACGAGCTTCGGTCAGGCGCTGGGCACGGCCGGGCAGCGCATCATGCAGCTGGCGGTTCGCTTCACGTTCTAAGCGCTCAGCGTTCGACCCGACGCCGGCGGGGCATGCCCCTGCCGGCGTCATCCCACCCGGTCGTGACGCGCGGCTCGCGGTCGCGCGACGACGGTCGCGATGACCAGTGGGCGCATCGGTGTGCGGATCAGTTAGTTTACATGCACCCTGCATCGCGACGTGCGGCGGTATGCTCGTCATAGAGGATTCTCTTGCCCACTGACCCGAAGTCAGGCCACCCCCTCATTCCCACGCTTGACGATCCGCTTCGCGAGGCGCCACCGGTGGCGTCGGCGCCACGGACGCCGTACGAGCAGACGCTCGATGAAGCCGCGCGGTTGCGCCGACGTCCCTACACGGCGGCAGGCGTCGAGCAGATCGCCCGACAGCACCTCAAAGGCCGCATGACGGTGTGGGAGCGCATCAGCGTGCTCTCGCCCGAACCGCCGATCGTGCTGCTCGAAAACTGGGGGCCCAACCTCGACGGCGCGTCGCTGGTCACCGCCGTCCTGCGTATCGGCGGCCGTGACGTCGCGGTGTACGGCCACGACTTCACCGTGCGCGCCGGTTCGATGGACGCGACCAACGGCAAGAAGCTGGCTCGGCATTTCCATCTGGCCGGCGAGCGCGGCATGCCGCTCATCGGGCTCAACGACTCGGCCGGTGCGTTCGTGCCGGCCGGCGTCGGCGGTCTCGACGGCTACGCCGATGCGTTCACGGCGCTGCGCAAGATCAGCGGCGTGGTGCCGAGCATCATGTGCATGTTCGGCTTCAACGCGGGCGGCGGATCGTATCTGCCGCGTCAGGGATCGTTTCTTATCCAGCCCAACGACACGTTCTTCGGTCTGACCGGCCCCGGCGTGGTCAAGTCTGTACTCGGCGAGGACGTGACGCCCGAGGAATTGGGCGGTCCCAAAGTGCATGGCGGCTCGGGCGTGGCGGATCTGACCACACCCGATGAGGTCGGCGCGCTGCGCACGGCCGTGCGGTTGCTCAACTACCTGCCCAGCAACAATCGCTCGCTCGCGCCGCAGCAACCGACGAGCGATGCGATCACGCGCGGCACTCCCGAGATCGACACGCTCCTGCGCAAGACCTTCGACAGCCCCACGGGCTTCAATACGCCGTTCGACGTCAGCCTCATCATTCAGCAGATCTGCGATCACGGCGACTACTTCGAGCTCCAGCCGGGCCGCGCGCGCAACACCATTACGGCGTTCGGTCGCATCGGCGGACAGGTCGTCGGCTTCGTCGCCAACAACAGCGCGGTGGCGTCCGGCCAGATCGACGTCGCTGCCGCGTACAAGAACGCGCGCTTCATCCGCTTCTGCAACCTCTACAACATCCCGATCATCTTCATGGAGGACACCACCGGCTTCCTCCCGGGCAAGGAGCAGGAGTCGCTGGGCATCGTGCAAGCCGGCCGCGCCATGCTCGACGCCATCGTGGACGTGCGGACACCGCGCATCCTGTTGCTGGTGCGCAATGCGTACGGCGGCGCTTACGCGTCGTTCAACAACTACTCGACGGGCGCCGATCTGGTGCTGGCCCTGCCATCCACACGCGTGGCCGTGATGGGCCCGGCCGGCAAGGAGTTCGTCTACAAAGACGAATTGCGCAAGATGCGTGCGGAGGCCAAGGCCCTCGAGCCGGCCGCGGCTGCGGCGTTCATTCGCGCCCGCGAAGCGGAGTTCAACGCCCGGTACGAGCGCGAGTTGATGAATCCACGCGAGGCCCTCAGCCTCGGCTCCATTTCGCGCATGGTGATGCCGTCGGAGCTTCGCCAGGTGCTCGGCGAAAACCTCGCATTGCTGATGCGCACCTACACGCCGTCGCCGTTCCAGAGCGTGCAACGCGAGTTCCACTGAAGTCGCCCCCATGACTGACATCGACTGGTACACCGCTCACCCCCTGACCACGCGGGATCGCCGACTCGCCAATTCACCGAGCGCCTGGGCGCGCGGCTTCGCCTGCGAGGACGTGCGGCCGCTCATCGTGTGCCGCGGCCCCATCCGCAAGGAAGCGATGGACGTGTTCGAAGAGATGGGCATCACGCACTACGGGATGCTCCTGTCCGAGAAGGACTCGATCGTCTACACGCAGGCGCTCGCGCCCGAGCTCAGGCGGATGCGGCCGGAACACGTGCACCGGGTGCGCGACTACACCGGCGCCACCGGCGAAGAGCGCGTCCTCCGGATGCAGGAAATCGTCACGATCGCCCGGACCCACGACTACACGCACGTGTTCGCGGGCTACGGCTTCATGGCCGAGGACGAGCAGTTCGTGCGCGTCGTCGAGGAGGCCGGTCTGGGCTTCATCGGTCCGCGTTCGTCGGTGCAGCGTGCGGCCGGACGCAAGGACGAAGCCAAGCGGACGGCGCTCTCCGAGAACGTCAGCATCACGCCCGGTATCGACGACGTCACGTCGCGTGTGCTGCTGCGCAAGTACCCGGATCAGGCGGCACTGCGCGCGCTGGTCGAGGCGCACGGCCTGGACGTCGACCCCGCGCTTCTCCGCGACACGGCCCCGCTCGCGCCGGCGGTCGAAGCGGTGCTCAACGCCGGCTACGCCCGCGGCCTCGACCTCTACACGATCGCCGAACTCTCTGCGGAGGTCGAGCGCTGCGCCGCGCAGTTGTTCATCGATCAGCCCGGCCGTCGACTGCGCCTGAAGGCG
Organism: uncultured Solibacteraceae bacterium; assembly: GCA_964355365.1. Classification (GTDB taxonomy): domain Bacteria; phylum Acidobacteriota; class Vicinamibacteria; order Vicinamibacterales; family SCN-69-37; genus SCUN01. Next base: position 3,962 of record CAYHEX010000052.1, read on the forward strand.
ATCGGCGGCGGCGGCGGCAACGGCCAGCAACTCCTGACGGGCATTCCGCGCGGCGGTTCTGCGGCGGACGCCGCGGCTGCTGCCGCGAAGGCGCCCGAGATGGTGCTCGAGATCCTGGCGGAAGTGAAGGCCGCCGGCGTCGGCGACAACAAGAACATCCTGCTCGAGCTCAACATCGAAGAAACGCGGCACAACGAGATCCAGCTCATCGGCAACGGCACGTGGTGCATCGCCATGGGCGGTCGCGACTGCTCGCTGCAGATGCACGAGCAGAAACTGCTCGAGGTCTCGGTGAGCGAAGAGCGTCTGGCCGAGGCCGCCGCCCGCGCGCGCCGCGCGGGCCGCATCGTCGAGGCCACCGCGCTCGAGTACGACCTCGAGACCCTCCGCAAGATGGAAGCGGAGGCCGAGCGCTTCGGCGTCGCGGTCGGCCTCGACTCGGCGGCCACCTTCGAGTGCATCGTCTCCGGCGAGCATCACTTCTTCATGGAGATGAACACCCGCATTCAGGTGGAACATCGCGTCTCCGAGCTCTGCTACGCGCTGCGCTTCCGCAACCCGTCGGACGCCAGCGAGTTCTTCGACGTCACGTCGCTGGTGGAGGCGATGGTGCTGACGGCCCGCCACGGCGACCGGCTGCCGCGTCCCTTCCGGATTCCGCGCGAGGGCGCCGCTGTGGAAGCGCGCCTCAACGCCACCGACGCGTCGCTGTCGCCGCACGCCTTCGGCGCGATCATTTCCTGGAGCGATCCGGCGGATCACGAGATTCGTGACGATCAGGGCATCTGCACGACGAATCCCGACACGAACCTGTTCGTGCACTACCGCCTCGCGGGCGCCTACGACAGCAACATCGCGTTGCTGGTGACCTACGGCGACGGCCGGCAGGAGTCCTACGAGCGGCTCTGCGAGATCCTGCGCCTCGCCAAGTTGCGCGGCTACGACCTCCACACCAATCTCGAGTTCCACTACGGCCTCGTGCACTGGTTCCTGGCGCGCGGCGTCTGGGCCAAGCCGACCACGCGATTTGTCGTGCCGTATTTGACGCAGGTGGGTCTTCTGCACGAAGCCACGATGGAGATGGATCTGGTGTTCGCCTGGACGCAGATCGGCGCCGCTCGCGAAAAAGCGCTTCGCGCCCACGGCGACGGTGAAGAGGTGCAGAAAGCGATCGCGGCCACGCGTCGCGCAATGCAGCTCAAGGAAACGCTCTTCAAGCGTCCGCTCGACGCGATCTTCGAAGAGGCGCACATCTTCTCCGCGTGGCTCTCGCGCAACATCAACAGCTTCGCCATTCAGGATCAGCGCGTCGTCTGGCACAAGAACCCGCTCGAGGTGCTGGCCGACACGTATTGGATCCTCAACATGGACCATCGCGCGGGCGTGCCGGCGGCCCAGATCATCTGGGATCACGACAACGATCTGCTGCAGACGGGCCTGACGTTCTATCGACGTCTCGAGGAGCGTCTGGCCGGCGCCGATGGCCGGATGCCGTGGCCGGAGCTCTCGAAGGTGCTCGCAAGCGACGCGCCGCCCGCCGGATTTGACGACGCGATGTGGGCGAAGGTCCGCGCGTCGCATGCCGGGTTCCAGTGCGGGCTGGAGTTGCTCGATCTGCTGCCGCTCATCGGCGACCGCACGCACTTCTTCGAACTCGCCGTGGAGGAAGATCTCGGCATTACCATCCCGTCGCGGCTCACCGATCCGGCGCTGCAGGCGCGGATGAAGAAGGTGCTGGCGCCGCCACCGGCGACCAAGGCCAACGAGATCGTGGCGTTCTCAGGCGGCATGTTCTACGCGCAGGAAGCGCCGCATCTGCCGCCATTCGTCACGCAGGGCAGCCACTTCGAAGCCGGTCAGCCGCTCTACATCATCGAAGTGATGAAGATGTTCAACAAGATCTACGCGCCGTTCGCCGGCACGATCAACAAAGTGCTGATCGAAGGCGGCGAAGGCGGCATCGTGCACAAGGGACAGCCGCTCTTCGCCGTCACGCCGGACGAGATCATCGTCGACGAAAGCCCGGCCGATCGGCAGAAGCGCCAGCGCGACGCGACGAAGACGTATCTGGGGTCGATCCTGCGATAGGCGAGGTGCTCGCGAGTTCAAGAGCCTTCAACATGGGGGGCCATGGAGGGCCATGGGGAAGACCAACACCAACCCAACAGCTTTTCAAATAGCTCTTTGAAAGCCTGTTGGGGTGGTGTTGGTGTTGGTTTTCCCCATGGCCCCCCATGGCCCCCCATGTTGAGAGCTCTGGGCTGCGCGTGGCGCTTATCGTTCGTGGGTCTTTCGGAGGGCCGCCCGCACGAATGCTGCCGGCGGGTTGTGGGCCGTGGCAAGGCTGTACGCCTTCGCAAACAGCGCCTTGGCCCTGTCGGCCTGTCCCAGCTTCTCGCTCACCGTGCCGAGCAGCCAGTGCATGAACGGGTCGGTGGTGTTGCCCTGAATCGCGATGGCGTTGGTCAGGTCGGCATCGGCCGTCTTCAGATCGTTGACGTAGAGCGCCACGTAGCCGGTCAGATACGGGAAGAAGCGCTCCTGCGCCTCGGCCATCGCTTTGTCGGCATCGAGGAGGCGCCGGGCGTCGGCCACCTGCCGCGCCGCTTCCGCCGCGTTGCCGCGTCGCGCCGCGAGCCGCGCGAGGGCGTGGGCCGTGCGGTAGTCCCACAGGCTCGCCGGATGCGTCTTCGGCGCCGGCTCCTTCTGTCCGAGTTCCCGCCCGAGGCGGTAGTACTTCTCGGCGACGTCCAGTTGGCCGAGGTCGATGCACACGCGCGCGCCCTCATTGGCCATTTCGCCTTGCTGGTAGAACGCGTTCTGCGGCTCGGCCTGCTCGCGCGTTTTCCAGTACGCGATCACCATGTCTTCGTACTTGATCGTGTTGGCGCAGTCGCCGTCGAACGCGTACGACATCGCGATGCTCCGCTGCGCCGCGGCCTTACCGGCCGGATCGGCGGTGTCGGCGATGCGCTGGAAGATGGCGCGCGCTTCGGTGGTCGCGCCGAGCGTGTCGAGCAGGTTCGCCGCCGACGTTGATGTCGGGTTGGCCTGCGCTTCCTTGCGAACCGCCGTCAACGCATCGGCGGTGCGACCTTCGCGAAGCGCCGCCTGCGCGGCGCGCATGTTCTCCGATTGAGTGCCGCCTCGGCCGCCCTGGGCCGCAAGGCCGCCGGACAGCGCGAGAAGGGCGCAGGACACAGCACACAGACGAATGATCGACGAACGCATAGCGAGAACCTCCGCTGAACATTCTAGAGTCTGTTGGTGGAGTTCGACCGGGCCCCTGACAACCTGCCGCCACTGGCCTGCCGTGGTAGGCTCTGCCGCCAAGTGGGCAAGGAGGGTGATGCGTGGCAAGGAGTCTTCGTCCGGGCGCGATCTGGCTGTTTCCACTCGTTGGCGTAGTGCTGGCGGTGTGCGGTGGGTGGTGGGCGTATGCGAGCGCCTACGTACCGATGACGTGGCCCAGAGCCGATGCCGAGGTGGTGTCCAGCCGCGTCATTAACCCTGGCGGACCCAGCAAGCATGAACCCGAACTGGTGTTCCGATATGACGCAGCCGGGCAGACTCGTGAACGGACGTTCAAGTCGTCATGGAGTTCTGGTAGCTACGACATCGTGCAGCGATTCGTCGCCGAGTATCCGGCCGGGCGTCGCCTGGTTGTCGGCGTGAATCCTGCCGATCCTGATGACATCGCCTACGACTTGCAGTGGTCGTTCAACAACCTCATGGGCCCGCTGATCGTTGGTGGGCTTGGCGTGCTGTTTGTCGGAATTGGGTTGGTCGTCGGGCGGACGTCCAGTCGTCACGCTCCACCGGCCGACCCGTTTCGCCATGTCGCCTGGGTGTTTCGCTCAATTGGCGTGGTCGCGTTCGTCGTCGGCGGGTTGATGTGTGGTTCACAAGCGGCTGTGCGGCGCGACTGGGGTTCGGTGACTGCGACCGTCATGTCGACCGACGCGGTGTCGTCGTCGGTGGGCCTGTCAAGTGGTCGTCAACAGCGCGGTCAGTTGCTGGATTCGCGCATCGCGTTTCGGTACGTCGTCGACGGCAAGACGTATGAGAACGTCACCACCTACGGTGTGGCCTCGTCAGACGTCGGCGCGCTGCGTGCGCGACTCGAGGCGTTCGCGCCCGGTACCAGCCACACCATTCGGTATCGTCCTGGCGACCCGAACATCATTCGCTTCAGTCTCGATAGCTGGTGGGCGACATTCGGGTTGGGGGTGGGCCTGATGGGGATGGGGCTGCTGTTCGCCGGGTTTGCCCAGATCCCTCGCCTCCTTCGACGGCTCGAGTAACCGACCGCGGCGCTACGCGACGAGTCGCCTCAGCACGGCGATCGCGCGGGCCTGATCGATGAAGAACGGGCTCGTGGCGATGGTGATCAGCGACGCCGTCGCTACGTGCGCGTCGATGAAGCGCGTGGCTCGATCGAAGTCGATGTAGGCCATCTCCGGCGCGAAGAAATCCAGATCGATGTTCAGGATCTTGTTGCGGCGTGCCGCCAGTGTCGTGTCATTCAGCGCGTCGCCGCTCGTCACGAACTGCGTGTCGCCCACCATGCCGCCTCGCTGCGCGGGGACGATGTAGTTGCCGACGTTGAGATGGAAGTTGGTGTAGTCGAACGCGTCTTCCAGCGACTGCCCGTCGTAGGTGCGCTCGGGCACGCGCATGTCCTTGTGCTGGTCGATGTGGATCAGCGTTGCGCCGCGTGCGATGTGCCCGCGTTCGAGCGCCTCGCACCAGAAGTAGAACGCGTGATTGTGGTTGTCCATGACGATGACGGGCACGTCGCGCCATGAGGTGCGCACCAGATGCGCGAGGCCGGTGCACGAGTGCAGGACGTTGTGCTCGTCGACGTCTTCGAACACGACGCGATCGCCGGGGGTGACGTCTGCGAACGTGCCGTCGATCAGCGACGGCACCCAGAGCGACGGCGCAGGTCCGCGACGTTCGTAGGAGAACGCGTTGTTGCCGACCGGGTCGGTGATCGTGATTGGTTCGGTGTAATGGTGTGGCATCAGGCCGCTACGCTGTTACGGCAGCTCTAGTGCTCGACACAGCTCACCGAACGGGAGCACGGTGACTTTGCCGGAGACAAAGTGCTTTTCACCCAGATGCGTCTGGTAGAAATGCGGAAGCGGTGTGCGCTCGGCGAAGCGTGCGGTCCTTGAGCACCCGAGGTAGCGACGAGCATGCACAATGTGGACTCGAGTCCATTTTACTCATGAATAAAGTGGACTATGGTCCATTCTCGCAACGAGTGGCCCGAGCCGCGCCGCGATCCCAGCGCGGTATTACGATGAAGGCAGGGTAGCCATGGCAGGTTGGTTTGGGACATTGCTCGAACGGATCATCAGACCGGCCACACGCCGGCCAGAAGCCCGTGGTGGCGATCCCAACGACGCAACCCTGCGCTTCAATCCCTCCGGGGATTCGCTCGGCTACTCGGTGGGCTCTGTGGATGCCGCGCAGGATTCGCCGGGTGCCTTTGACGACGCCCTTGGCGGTGGCGAGTCTGGCGGCGCCGGCGCCAGCGCGGACTTCGGTGACGATTCCGGCGGAGTTGATGCGGGCGGTGGCGACGGTGGCGATGGAGGCGGAGGGGACTAACTGGCGACCTGAACCTGAGTCAAGATTCACCGGTCACTGCTGAGATGTGCGGGAGCGAGATGCCCATGACGCTCGCTTGCGCTATCGGCGCCGGCGTAGCGGCGTGGTCCCTGATCTCGGGCGTGCTGCTGCATCCACTCCCAGGCATCGCGGCGGTGTTGACGCTCTTCGGTGTGTACGTTCTCGCCGAATCGATGACCGCGCTCCGCCGCCGTGAGATGGGCGTGCGTGCCGCACTGGGCGCAACCCGGCCTCAACTCAGCCGGCTGATTCTTGCCGAGACCGCCCGACTCGTCGTGCTTGGGGTGATGACCGGAGCCGTTCTGGCGTGGTTCGGCGCAGGGCTGATTCGCAGTTTTCTGTTTCGTGTTGACCTGTTCGATGTCGCCACGATTGGTACGATCGTCTCCGGCGTGCTGCTCCTCGCGCTTGCAGTCAGCCTCCGACCGGCATTTCGCGCCGGCCGAGTAGATCTCGCACGCGTGCTCCGAGAGGAGTAGATTTGCCGAACAGGAGAACGCATACGTCGATCCTTGTGGTCTTTGATCTCGACGGCACGCTGATCGACTCGCGTGCCGACCTGGCCAACAGCACGAATGACACGCTGATCAGCTACGGCGCCAGGGCCCTGCCCGAGGCGCAAGTGACGTCGTTTGTCGGCGAGGGCGCCCGCACGCTCGTGGCTCGCGCGCTGGCCGCGGCGGCGCTGCCGGCAGCGTTGCTGGATGAGGCGGTCGCCCGATACCTCGAGTTCTACAGCGTCAGGCTCTTCGAGCACACCCGCGCCTACGATGGCGTCGACGATGTGCTCGCGGCGGCGGTCGGGGGGGGCGCGTCGCTCGGCGTCATCACCAACAAGCCGCAAGCGCCGACCGATCGATTGCTGCACGCGTTCGGGATGGCGTCGACATTCCAGTGGGTCATCGGTGGCGACACCGCGTTCCCGCGCAAGCCCGATCCGGCCAGCCTCATCTGGATGATGAACGCCGCCGGCTTCGAGCCGGCGCAGACGCTGTTTGTCGGCGACTCACCGGTCGACGCGGAAACGGCGCGCGCTGCGGGCGCGCACTTCTGCCTCGCGGAGTACGGCTTCGGGCAGCAGCACGGCGCCACGGCGCTGAGGCCCGACGAGTTTCGCGCCGCCACCGCGCGCGACATCACGGTGGCGATCGACCTGGTGCGGGCGATCGTGCGACCGGAGCATCCGTCGTCATGATCGCAACGATCGTCCTGGCCGCCGCGCTCACCATCACCCCCGCATCGCGCGCGCAGCAACCCGGCGAGCTCGTGGTGTTGACGGTGACATCGACGTCGCCGCTCACTGCGGTCCACGCGCGCGCATTCGACACAGACATCGCAGGATTCTCGGACGACGCCACGCATTGGCGCGTGCTCGTCGGCATCGACCTCGACGCCAAACTCGGCAAGCATCCCGTGGTGGTGACGGGCACCTCGGCCGCCGGCCCGGTCGACGCGACGTACCAGCTCACAGTGGTGGCCAAGAAGTTTCCGACGCGACGATTGACGGTGGATGAGGGCTTCGTGAATCCGCCGGCGTCCGCGATGCCGCGCATCGAGGCGGAGCAGAAGGAACAGCAGGCGATCTGGGCCGCGTCGGCGAGCGAACGCTTATGGAGCACGCCGTTCCTGCGCCCGGTGGCCGATCCGGCGAACTCTGCGTTTGGCACGCGCAGCATCTTCAACGGCCAGCCGCGCGGAGCGCACAGCGGCGCGGACTTCCTCAGTCCTGCCGGTCGTCCCGTCAAAGCGCCTAACGCCGGCCGCGTTGTCCTGGCGAAGAACCTGTATTACTCCGGCAACTGCGTGATCATCGACCACGGCCTCGGCGTATTCACGTACTTCGCGCACTTCTCGAGGATCGATGTCGCAGTGGGCGACGTGGTCGTCCCGGGCCAAATCGTCGGCCTCGTCGGCGCCACCGGCCGCGTCACCGGTGCGCACCTGCACTGGACCGCGCGCGTGGCCGGCGCCCGGGTCGATCCGCTGTCAGTGCTGGCGTTGTTGGGGAAGTAGATCAAAAGCATTCAACATGGGGGGCCATGGGGATCCATGGGGAAGATCAACACCAACACCAACCCCGACAGCTTTTCGAAGAGCTCTTTGAAAGCCTGTTGGGTTGGTGTTGTTGTTGGTGTTGGTCTTCCCCATGGCCCTTCATGGCCCCCCATGTTGAGAGCCTTTGATCTACTTCAACAACGTCGGTAGCCCGACCGGTTGCTTCGTCTTCGGATCAACCGGCATCTGCGCGGCAGAGTCCTGCAACGACTTACGCATCATCGCGGAGAGGCGTGCCGCATCGGCAGGTCGAGTCTTGATGAGATCGGTGGTCTCGCCGAGATCCGCCGCGAGGTCGTAGAGCTCGTATCGGCGGTCGCTGTAGAAGAACAACAACTTGTAGCGTCCTGATCTGAGCGCGCTGAATGGCTCGATGCCCGGGCCGGCCACGCCCCAAAAGTGCGGGTAGTGCCAGAGCAGCGGGCGATCACTTGGCAGCGTGCCGGTGCCGCTGATGAGCGCGCGCATGTCGCGGCCGATCATGCCGGTCGTGATTGTCTTCGCGTTGGCCACGCCCGCGATGTCGAGCAGCGTCGGAAAGATGTCATCGGTGATCGTCGGCGTGTGATTCACGGCGCCGCGGGCAACACGTCCCGGCCACTTCACGATGAACGGCACGCGCATGCCGCCTTCGTAGCCCGAGCCCTTGCCGCTGCGGAGCGGCGCATTCTGCACGTGCACCGGCGCCGCGCGCGTGTGCGCCGCGAGACCGCCGTTGTCGGACATGAAGATCACGAAGGTGTTGTTCGTCAGTCCGTGTCGCTCCACGTTGGCGAGCACGTCGCCGATGCTCTTGTCCACGCCTTCGATCAGCGACGCGTAGCGCGCTTCCACCGGCGGCAGACCGGCGTCGAGATACTTCTGCATGAAACGCGCGTCGGCCTCGATCGGCGTGTGCACCGCGAAGTGCGCGAAGTGCAGAAAGAACGGCTTCTTCATCGCCACGGCCGCGTCGAGCGCCGTGTTCGCTTCGATGGTCAGCGCTTCGGTGAGAAACGTCCCCGTGTTCCAGTACTTCTCCAGCCCGGGCACATCGCGGAACTGACCGTCGCCAGGACCGGAGCTGTAGTGCTTCTCGCTCAGGTAGCTCCCCGGCTGTCCGGCAGCCGAGCCGCCGATGTTGACGTCGAAGCCGAGCGTCATCGGGTCCGCGGAAGCGGTGCCCACCGCGCCCCAGTGGGCCTTGCCCACATGAATGGTGCGATAGCCGGCGTCGCGCAGAATGCCGGGCAGCAGCGGTCCGCTGAACGCATGCGACATGTGTCCCGCAGACATCGGGCTCACGCCGTTCATGTTCCAATCGGGCGGCAGCAGGATCGGATACGGTGCCGAGGTGTCTTCGCCTTCGTGCTGCGTCCAGTTCGTGACGCGCGTCTTCGCGGGTGACTGCCCCGTGATCAGCGTGACGCGCGTGGGCGAACACACCGGCGCGGCCGCGTAGTAGTCGGTGAACTTCATGCCGTCGGCAGCGAGCTGCAATTCGTTTGGTGTGCGATACCGCAGATTGAAGGGCGTCGGCTGTGACGCAAGCGGCACCTGCGTGTCCTGCCACCCCAGGTCATCGACCATGAAGAGGATGATGTTGGGCCTGGCGGGCGGCGGCGCCTGCGCCGCCGACAGACTCGCGAGCGAAGAGAGGAACAGCGCGAACAGCGACGTCAGGTTCACCGGCCGGTTCGGTTCCGCGCCGGCACCGGCACCGGCTTCACGCCCGGGCGTCGGGTCGGCATCGGCCTCGGTCGCAGCGAGTCGACCGCCGGGACGTCGGGCGCGATGGCCGGTGTGACGGTCGGCGTGGCCGCCGGCTCTGCGGTGTTCGTGACGACGACGTAGTTCGGCCACTCATGGCGCTTTCTGCGCAGACCGCGCCCCGACGTGTTGGTCAGACCACGGCGCGCGCGGACGATCTTCAGCGCCGGCGCACCCGGCTGCGTCTTCAGAGCATCGAGCTCATCCTCGCGCATGACGGTGTAGTGCGTGCCCGGCGTGGCGAGAATCTCGAGCAACGCTTCCGGACTCTCAACCGCGACCTTGCGCCGGTCGCTGTAGAAGCGCCAGCTCGTCTTCCAGCGCTCGAGTCGATACGCCTTGGTGACGGTGTCGGCCGGCGTGTTGGCGGCGACCCAACTGCCCAGTTCTTTCATCGGCTTGCCGGCTTCGAGGGCGCGCAATCCGTCATTGAGCACCACGGCGTACAGGAGCACCAACGCCGCCACAGGAAACAGCGGCACCGCCGGCGGTCGCCACCCGGTGCGCGCCAGCATGACGCCGAAGATCAGGCCGGCGCCGGCCATCGCGTACGGCACGACGCGCATCGCTCCGGACAGGTCGATCGGCAGCGTGTCGATCTTGAGAAATGCGTAGATCCCTGCACCGATGAACGTGAGCGCCACCGCGCCGACCGACGCGGCCGCGCCCAGATGCGGACCGAGCGACGCCGCCTGCCGCAACCGCCACCAGGTGTGCGCGGCGATCAGGGCCAGCGCGGGCAGCACGGGATAGATGTAGTGATCCAGCTTGAAGCGCGAGAGGCTGAAGAACACCGTGATCGCGATCGACCACGCCCAGAACAGCCGCTCGGCGTCGTCAATGCGATCGCCACGCCACGCGTCGATGGCGCGGCCGATCAGGATGGGCGTGAAGGGCAGAAATCCCACCGCCGCCACGCGGAAGTAGAAGCCCGGCGATCGCGTCGTCGTGTAGAGCTGCGCGGCGTACAGCCAGATGTTCTCGCGGAGGAAGTAGCCTTCGATGAACGCGTAGCCGAAGCGCCACCACATGTAGATGAACCACGGTGACGAGACCGTCACCACGAGCGCCAGTCCCCAGCCCCAGCGCAGCGACAGCAGCGGCTTACGCAAACCGGGCGCGATCGCCAGCGCGAGCAAGAACGAAATGCCGCTGAGCGCGATGGCCAGCGGCCCCTTCGTCAGCACCGCGAGCGCGATGCACACGTAGCCGAGCCACTGCCGATGCGGACGGTTGTGAATGACGGCGGATGCTGCGAGGACGACGCCCGCAAAGAGAAAGAGCGTGAACGTCATGTCGAGAATCGCGTAGGCCGAGAGCACGAGTGTGGCCGGCAGCACGGCCACGATCAGCGCGGCGAGGTGGCCAACCTGCCGGTTGAAGAACACGCGCCCGGCCCAGCCGGTGACACCGATCAGGCCCACGGCAGACAGGGCAGGCACGAGCCGCGCCGCGAATTCGGTGGCGCCAAAGATCTTGAACGACAGGATCTGAAACCAGTAGAAGAGGATCGGCTTGTCGAAGAACGGCACGCCGTTGTAGATGGGCGCGAGCCAGTCTCCGGTGCGCAACATGCGACGCGAGGCGACGGCGTACACGGCTTCGTCGGGGTCCCAGAAGCTCGGAAACCCGAGCCGCCAGAACGCCACGACATAGACGACCACAGCCCAGCCAGTCCAGACCGCGATCTGGCGGGCTACGTTCGATTTGGGGATCGAACGCCACTGCATGCAGGGTCTCCAAGGCACCCGCCGCTCCCACGGAGGCGCCGACAACAAGGGGCCGGGCACCAGTTGTACTGGTACCCAGCCCCTCAGGCAGTGCGAAGTGTAGTGCGGGCGTCGGTCTGGAGCAAGCGAAAGGCGCGCGCCTGCTTCTGGCCGGTCGGTGGGAGACGCTCGCCGGCCACGCGATCGATACCGTCGAAAATGATCGCGCGCGTTTCAATCGCTATTTCGCCGCCTACGAGAAAACCGCCGGACCGCAGCTATCACGCGGTGAGCGCGGAGGGACGCGGAGAAACCATCGGATTTTCTTTGAAGATCCTCGTGACAAACTGTCAAGAACGTCTTTCGAATCAAATGGGGTTCTCCGCGTTCCTCCGCGCTCTCCGCGTGAGATGTTCTCAGAAGTAGACGGCGCGCCACCAAATCACTTCCGATCCATGCAGCGTGCGTGGGCCGGGCTGGTCTCCAAGCCCGGCAATCATCATGAGCTCGGCCGCCGGCGCGCGGGAGGCGATGCGGACTTGCGCCGGCAGCCAGCCGTCGGGGAGCCAGGCGAGGAGCGTCGGCGGTGTTTCGGCGGGTGTGCGTTGCCTTCTTGGGCGACGTAGAACTTAGTGGTCCGTGCGCCAAGCGGCGCCAGCGCCGACAATGTGCGCCGCTTGGTGACACTGAACTGAATCTGTGTAACGAGCGGTTCCGTTATCCGCGGCTGTGCCGGAGGGCCGGGTGACCGGGTCCAGCGTCTGATAAGGCCGATTACGTCACCCGGAGGTCACTAGTGCGGATTATCGACCGAACACGACGGACACGTTGGCTCTTTGGAAAGACATGGGGAAATAGAACAGCCGCTACTTCCACACCGCTTCAGCGACCCGCATGAAATTCCCGCCCATCGAACCGGACAAGGGACGGAAGGCGCAGCGCGCGTTTACGAGTCAATGGCCCGACTTCGCCAAGGTGCCGGTGACCGAGGCGCTGGTGGCCCGGGCGGAAGACCTCGCCTGGGACGCGGCCTTGCGCGGCGATGACGCGGTGCAACTCGCGTCCGCGTTGACCTGGCAGGAGTCGGTCGGCGCAGAAGTCACACTGGCGACATTCGACCGCCAGCTCTGGGACGCTGGACAACAAGTCGGGATGCGCGTCTGGCCGGAGACGTTGAAGGTCTAGCCGCGACGAAGACCGGCGCGGCCCTCTGTTTCGACTGTGCGTGCGTGCCACCGAGGCAGTCGCGGACTCGGATGGTGCGCGAGGTGCCCTGTGACCCCGTCGCGCGCATCGACCGGCCGAAGAAGATCATCGACAGACAATCTCACGCGGTGAGCGCGGAGGGACGCGGAGAAGACCATCGGATTTTCCTTGAAGATCCTCGTGACAGACTGTCACGAACGTCTTTCGAATCAAATGGGGTTCTCCGCGTTCCTCCGCGCTCTCCGCGTGAGATGTTGCGGACTTGCGACGGGAGCGAGCCGTCAGGGAGCGGTGCGATTCCCAGGAGGACGCAGATCTCGGCCGCCGACCGGAGGCCTCTACTTCCACACCGCCTCAGCCACCCGCATGAAGTTCCCGCCCATGATGCCTCGCACGTCGTCGTCCGAGTAGCCACGGGTCAGCAGTAGGTCAGTCAGGGCCGGCAGCGCCTCGGGTTCCACGAACCGGATGCCGGTGTCGTATCCGAACCCCGCGGGCCAGACATTGCGCGAGGCTTCCAACTGCTGGAGAAGTTCCTCCTGGTCGTAGACGTAGTCCAGCGACACGCCCACGTGCGACGGCCCCGCAATACTCGCGACGTGATCGATGTGATCGGCGAACCGTTCGAGCATCCGATCCGTGCCGCCGAGAAACACCGAGAGACCGTTGATGCCGACCACGCCGCCGGTCCGCGCGCAGAGCGCGATCAGATCGTCCGGGATGTTGCGCGGGTGGTCGCACAGGGCGCGCGCGTTCGAATGCGAGAAGATCGCCGGCTTCGTCGCGCGCTCGAGCACGTCACGCGACGTCCTGTATCCCGTGTGACTGCAGCAGATCACCATGCCGACGCGATCCATCTCGTCGAGAAATGTCCGACCGAACGGCGTCAGCCCACCGTCGTGTTCGTCGTGGCAGCCCGCGCCGACGAGGTTGCCGCGGTTGTACGCGATCAGGAGCCAGCGCACGCCGAGCGCGTAGAACCGCTCGATCAGGCTGAGATCGTCGCCCAGCGCGCGTGCGCCTTCGATGTCGAACGCCACGGCCAGCCGGCCGTCTGTCTTTGCCTGCCGCACATCAGCGACGGTTGCGGCCAGCACGAATCGATCCGGTCGCGCCGCGATCGCTCTGCGAAAATGCGCGGCCATCGTCAGCATCGTTTCGAGCGGCACCTCGGCGTCACCGAGGTTGACCGACACGAATGTCGCGCCTGCCGCACGGTGTCGCTCCAGACGATCGAACCAGCCGTCATCAGGCCGGATGGGGAG
>CAYHEX010000053.1:0-17221 GCA_964355365.1 uncultured Solibacteraceae bacterium
CCATGGCGCGAGTTGCGCCGGCGTGACGTCGGCCCACGTGGCGCCCGCATCGCGCGTCACGTGAATCAGTCCGTCATCCGTTCCGGCCCAGATCGCTTTCGCGTCCACCGGCGACGGCGCGATCGTGTAGACGACGCCGCGGCGCGAGCTCTTCGCATCGGCGGTGCCGCGATAGGTGCCGACATTCGCGGGAGCGTCCCAGGTTGCGCGCGAGAGGTCGCCGCTGATGGCCGCCCAGTTCTGTCCGGACGTCAACGACTTCCACACGACATTCGCGCCGAAGAACAGCGCGCTCCGCTCAATCGGAGAGAACAGCACTGGCGCCGTGCGCAGCGTGCGCGATCCGTCGGCTCCCCCGAGCGCAGTCAAGGGACCCTGCGGCGGCAACACGTCGTGGCTCTGCGCCGTTCTGCGGTCGTAACGTGTCAGCTTGCCGCCAAAGACCACGTCCGGATCGTTGGGATCGGGCGCGACGTAGCCCCACTCCTCAACGCCGACTGGATGCCAGTCGCGGATCGTGATGGCGCCGTCGTCGCCGCGGCTCGACACGCACACGGAGCCGCTGTCCTGCTGTCCGCTGCAGACGCGATACGGAAACGCGTTGTCGGCGATCACGTGATACATCGCGGCTGTTGGCTGGTTGTACCAGGAACTCCACGTCGTGCCGCCGTTCACGGTCACGACCGCGCCCTGATCGCCGGCGAGCAGAATGATCCTCGGGTCGTTCGGGTTGATCCACAGGCGGTGATAGTCGTCTCCCCCGGGCGCGCCCTTCCAGGCACTGAAGGTGTTGCCGCCGTCGATCGACTTCCACGCCACGACGCTCGCCGTGTAGACGATGTCGGGGTTCTTCGGATCCACTTTCACTTCGGCAAAGTCCTGTTCGCGCGTCGTCACGCGCGCGTCGGTGCCCACCATGTGCCAGTGCTCGCCGGCGTCGTCGGAACGATAGAGTCCGCCTTTCTCGCGCGAGTCCACAGTGGCGAACAGCCGCGACGGCATCGACGGCGCCACGGTGATGCCGATGCGCATGACGCCGTCCTGCGCGTAGTTGGGCAGGCCCGTCATGATCTGGCGCCACGTGGTGCCACCATCCGTCGACTTGTAGACGGCGCTGCCTGGCCCCGTGAACACGCCGTTTTCCCACGGCGCCTGGCGTTCTTCCCACAGCACCGCATAGACCGTGTTCGCATTCGACGGATCGAACGCGAGGTCGACGCCGCCGGTGTTTTCATCTTTGTAGAGAACCTTCTGAAACGACGTGCCGCCGTCGAGCGATCGGAAGATGCCGCGCTCTTCGTTGGGGCCGTACGGATGTCCGAGGGCCGCAACAAAGAGGCGATTCGGATTTGCCGGATCGACGATGACCTGCGGAATCTGCTGCGAATCGCGGAGGCCGAGGTGCGTCCACGTCGTGCCGCCGTCGATGGACTTGAACATGCCCATACCGGTGGAGAGGTCGGGGCGATGCAGGCCCTCGCCACTGCCGACGTAGATGATGTCGGGATTCGACGGCGCGATCGCGATGGCGCCGATCGATCCGGTGGGCTGTCCGTCGAAGATCGGCTTCCACGTGCGGCCGTAGTCGGTGGTCTTCCACACGCCGCCGTTGACCGCGCCGATCAGGAACACGTTCGGCTGCGACGGAATGCCCGCGGCGGCTTTCGTCCTCCCGCCGCGTGTGGGCCCGATGTTGCGCCACTGCATCGCGGGACTCACGATGCCGACGTCGATCGTCGGTGTTTGCCGCGCGACAAGCGAAGAGACCGTCAGAAGGGCCAGGACGGAGACCAGAGCAAAGGGCACAGAACGCTGCATGCCCCAGAGCCTACCAAAACCAGATACCCTAGCGCCCAATGGCCTCGATGTGGAATTGGCGATCGGTTGAGCTGCCCGCCTCAGTGCGCACGGTCGTGACGATGCTGTCGATGGAGGAGCGTCAGCTCCTCTACGCGCTGGGACGCGACGTGTGGACGGGGGAGGGCGCGATCGTTGACGCGGGGTGCTTTCTCGGCGGCTCGACGCTGGCGCTCGGGATGGGCGTGCTGGCGAACCCGCGCGGCATTCCCAAGGACGGCGCGATTCACTCCTACGACCTGTTCGTCGCCGACGCGCATCAGGTCCGCGGCTATCTGAAAAAGTTCGGTGAGTTTGCACCCGGCGACACGGTGCGGCCCATCTTCGATCGCCAGACCCGTGACGTCACGCCGATCCTGACGGTGCACGAGGGCGACCTGCGCGAGTTTCCCTGGGCCGACGGTGCGCCGATCGAAGTGTTGTTCATCGACGTGTCGAAGACCTGGTCGCTCAACGATTTCATCGTGCGCGAGTTCTTTTCGGCACTGATTCCGGGGCGGTCGATCGTCGTCCAGCAGGACTACGTGCATCCCACGTGCCCCTGGCTCGCCGTGACGATGGAGTATCTGTCGGACTACTTCGAGCTGATCGACTATGCGCCGGCCAACTCGCTCGTCTATCGCGCGATCCGCGAGGTGCCGCGCGAACTCGTGGCCACTGATGTGATCTCTTCGCTGTCTGATGACGACAAGCGCGCGCTGATGGATCGCGCCATCGCGCGGTCCGCGTCTGTGCTTGCGTCGGCCGATCTCGTGGAACTGGAAGCGGCGCGCACGTTGATGATTCTGTCGATGGAGGGCCCCGAGGCGGCGCGCGCGGACCTGGCGCGCATCCGCACGGACTACGCGGAGTCACCCCGCCTGGCGCGTGCGGCGCAATGGGTCGAGGCGCGGCTCTGAGCAGAGACTACCGAGGGGGAACGGGAGAAGGGCAAAGGGCAGAGGGCAAAGGGCAAAGGCGAGGAAATTAGGTTTAAGGGAAGAGGCGCGACCTCTGACCTTCTGCCTTTCCCCTCGCCTTTGCCCTTTGCCCTCTGCCCTTTGCCCTGCTCACGCTCTATCGAAAGGGGCCTGCTGGGCCTGGGCGGCAATGGTCTTGCGCATAGCGGTGTTCCTCCTGCCGGTCTGACGCCGGAATCCCGTCACTAGCCGGGCCGACGGTGATTCTAGCCACCGTAGTATTGCGCCGTTTCTCGCCGGGTGCCACAATTTGCAGGTTTGATCCTCTCCACCTTGTCCCATCGGAGCCCCCCTGTGAAATTGATGCTGAGAACTCTCATTGCCGTCGCGGCGCTCGCCTCGTTCGGTGGCGCACTCGTGTCTGGTCAGAATGCTGACAAGCTCAACGCTGACACGCTCAAGGCCCTGACCTTCCGCAACCTCGGTCCGACGTTGAACAACGGCCGCGTCGTTGACGTCGAGATCGACCCGAAGAACTCCAACGTCTGGTACGTGGCGTCGGCGTTCGGCGGTGTGTGGAAGACGATCAATCGCGGCATCACGTTCGAGCCGATCTTCGGCGATTACCACTTCACAACGTGCTGCGTGGTGGTCGACCCGAAAGACTCGAACATCGTCTGGGTCGGCAGCGGCGAGAACGCCAGCCAGCGCAGCGCGCACTGGGGCGACGGCGTCTACAAGAGCACCGACGCCGGCAAGACGTTCAAGAACATGGGGCTCAAGACGTCCGAGCACATCGGCAAGATCATCGTCGACCCGCGCAACTCGAACACGGTGTGGGTGGCGTCGCAGGGACCGCTCTTCAGCGAGGGCGGCGAGCGCAGCTTGTACAAGACGACCGACGGCGGCGCCACATGGAGCGCCGCGCTGACGATCAGCAAGGACACGGGCATCAGCGACATCGTGCTCGACCCGGTCAATCCCGACATCATCTACGCCGGCTCGTATCAGCGTCGTCGTCACGTCGGCCAGATGATCGGCGGCGGGCCCGAGGGCGGTATCTGGAAGTCGATGGACGGCGGCAAGAAGTTCACGAAGCTGACCGAGGGATTGCCGAAGGGCGACGTCGGGCGCATCGGGCTCGCGATTGATCCGAAAGGCCTGATCACGGCGGCGGCGCCGGCGAAAGAAGCGACCAAGGCCGTGCCCGCGCAGGGGGACACGAAAGCGGTGCCGGCCCAGCCGGCCACCAAGGCCGTGGCGGAGAAGCGCGGGACGGTCGTCTATGCACTCGTGCACGCGACGGCGACCGAGCGCGGCTTCTATCGCAGCGTGGACGGCGGGCTGAAGTGGGAGAAGCTGAGCACCTACGTGGGCGGCGGTGCCGCGTACTACTGCGAGCTCTTTGTGGATCCGTATCGCGCCGACACGATCTGGTCGGCCGATACGCCGCTGACCTGGACGCGCGACGGCGGCAAGACCTGGGTGCCGGCGCCGAATATGAACAAGGTGCTGTTCTCGGGCCAGCCCAATGGTCCGATTCAAATGGACCAGCACCAGTACGTGCACGTGGACTTCCACGACGTGACCTTCGATCCGACCAACGCGGATCACATCCTCGCGTCGAGCGACGGCGGCGTGCACGAGTCGTATGACGGCGGCCTGCACTGGCGCGCGTTCATGAACCTGCCGATTCAGCAGTTCTACAAGATCGAAGTCGACAACGCGAAGCCGTTCTACCGCGTGTGCGGCGGCGCGCAGGATAACTTCTCGGTGTGCGGACCGTCGCGGACGGATCGGCGCTGGGGCATTCAGGTGACCGACTGGTTCTACGTGAGCAGCGGCGACGGCTTCCAGCCGCGCGTGGATCCGTCGGACCAGAACATCATCTACGGGCAGTCGCAGGACGGGAACATCTCGCGTAACGATCTGCGCACGAACACCGCGCGCAACGTGCGGCCGCGCGCCGGTGGACCTGGTGCGGTGGGTGCTGGTCGCGGTGGCGCGGCGGGCGGTCAGGGTCGCGGAGCCGGCACTCCGGATCCCACCGCGGATCGGCCGAACTGGGACGCGCCGTACATCATCAGCCCCCATTCGCCGACGCGTCTCTACTGGGCGAGCCAGTACGTGTGGCGCACGGACGATCGCGGCGATTCCTGGACGAAGATCAGCCCGGACCTCACGCGCAACCTCGACTGGAGGGTCCTGCCGATCATGGGCCGAGTGTGGGATCCGCCGCCGGCCGGAGCGCCGACGTCGCTGCGCGATCCGATTTCGCTGCACGAGTCAACGACCGCGCTGTCGAACGTGGTCGCGATCGAGGAATCGCCGCTGCTCGAGGGCCTGATCTACGCGGGCACCGACGACGGCCTGCTGCAGATTACGGAAGACGGCGGCAAGAACTGGCGCAAGGTCGAAGACTTCCCGGGCGTACCGAAGTGGACCTACGTCACTGATATCTTCGCCTCGCCGCGCGATGCCAACACCGTGTTCGTCGCGTTCAACGACTGGCAGCGCGGCAACTACACGCCGTACCTGCTGAAGAGCACGGATCGCGGTAAGACGTTCACGTCGATCGCCTCGAATCTGCCGGCCAAGCATGACGTGTGGTCGGTGATTCAGGACCACATCGCGGGCGATCTGCTGTTCGCGGGCACGGAGTTCGGCGTGTTCGCCAGCTTCGACGGCGGCAAGGCGTGGACCCAGCTCAAGGGCAACATGCCGATGGCGCAGGTGCGCGACATGCAGGTGCAGAAGCAGTACAGCGACCTCATCCTCGGCACGTTCGGCCGCGGCTTCTGGGTGCTCGACGACTACAGCGCGCTGCGCGGCATGACGTCGCAGGCGCTCACGGAAGAAGCGAAGATGTTCCCGACACGCGAGATCGTGCCGCTCTACCAGGTCGGTGGCGAAGGCCAGCAGTCGGAGCCGGTGTGGTCCGCGCCGAATCCGGCGTTCGGCGCCACGCTGACCTACAACGTCGCCTCGGCGCTCGCCGCCGACGCGAAGCTCGTGATCACGATCACGGACAACGCGGGTCGTCAGATCCGCCGCATGGACGTGCCGAAGGATCTGGGCCTGCATCGGTGGCAGTGGGATCTGCGCGCGGACATCGGCGTGACGCAGGCGGGCGGTCCGGGACTGCCGGAACTCGCGGAAGGTTCGAAGGACGATGACGAGCAGCAGGTGCAGACGCCGCCTCCGGCGGGTCGTCAGGGTGGCGCCGCGGGCGCGCCGCAGGGCGGGCGCGGCGGTGCGGCCGGCGCGGCTGGTGCGCAGGGCGCGCCCGGTGGTGGCGGTGGACGTGGTGGTGGCGGCGGCGCGGTCGTAACGGCAGGTCGTTACACCGCGACGCTCGGCAAGCAGGTGGGCGACACCGTGACGCCGTATGGCGCGGGCGTGTCGTTCTTGGTCAAGGCCATTGAGCGCTAAGGCCTCTGTTAGGGCAAAGGGCATAGGGCAAAGGGCAGAGGCAAAGGAGATAGCTATGAGGGCAAAGGGATTTGTAATCGTGCTCGTTGCGATCGTCGGGGCCTCGTTGGCCTCGACGTTCGCGCAGAGCAACCGTCAGCTCACGGCTGACACGCTCAAGGATTTCAAGATCCGCAGCATCGGCCCCGTCGGCATCACCACGGGCCGCGTGCAGAAAACCACGATCGATCCGAAGGACAACTCGGTGATCTACGTGGCGACCGCCGCGGGCGGTGTGTGGAAGAGCATCAACCACGGCTACAGCTTCAAGTCCATCTTCGACAACGGCGGCTCCTTCAACATGTGCTGCGTTGTCGTCGACCCGAAGGATTCGAATGTGCTGTGGCTCGGCACGGGTGAGAACTCGAACCCGCGCGCGGCGATGTATGGCGACGGTCTCTACAAGAGCACCGACGCGGGTGAGACGTGGACGAAGGCGGGCCTCGAGACCTCGGAGCACATCGCCGAGATCATCGTGGACCCGCGCAACTCCAACACCGTCTATGTGGCGTCGCAGGGACCGCTGTGGTCCGCGGGCGGCGACCGCGGCGTGTTCAAGACGACCGACGGCGGCAAGACGTGGAAGAACGTGCTCGCGATCAGCGAGAACACGGGCGCGAACGGCCTCGTGATGGATCCGGCGAATCCGGACGTGCTGTATGCCACGACCTGGCAGCGGCGTCGCGCGGTTGGCCAGTTCGTCGGCGGCGGTCCGGAAAGCGGCGTCTACAAGTCGATCGATGGCGGCGCGAAGTGGACGAAGCTGACCAAGGGCCTGCCCTCGGGCGACATGGGCCGCATCGCGATCGCGCTCGACGGCAAAGTGAAGCCCTCGCGCGTGTATCTGCTCGCCAACGCGGTCACGCAGGCCGCGCGCACGGCCGGCAAGGACGAGTCGGGTTTCTATCGGTCCGATGATGCGGGGCTCACGTTCAAGCGGATGGAGCCAGATCCTGCGCCGGCGGCTCCCGCCGCTGCCAACGCGGCTGGCGCCGCGGCTTCGGCGGGCAAGCCGGCTGCGACAAAGGCGACGCTGGCGAAGCCGGCTGAGCCGATCGCGGCGTTCTGCGGTGGCGCACCGGCGGCCGAACCGGCGGCCGGGGCAGCGCCAGGCGCTGGTGCTGGACGTGGCGGCGGACGCGGCCCCTATGTCGGTGGTGATCCGGGTTACTACCACGAGATCTTTGTGGACCCGCTGCGCGCCGACACGATCTGGTCGGTGAACACGAACCTCGAGTGCAGCGGCGACGGCGGCAAGACCTGGAAAGCCGTCAACTCGGTCATGAACATGCGCACGCCCGACGTGCACGTCGACTTCCATGACGTGTGGGTGGATCCGAAGGACAAGCGCCACATGATCTTCTCGAACGACGGCGGCGTGTACGAGACGTACGACGAGGGCAAGTACTTCCGCCACTTCGCGAATCTGCCGGTGACGCAGTTCTACCGCGTGGCCGTGGACAACTCGTATCCGTTCTACCGTGTGTGCGGCGGCGCGCAGGACAACAACTCGATGTGCGGACCGTCGCGCACGGCGCACGAGGCGGGCATTCGCACGAGCGACTGGTTCCTCACCGGCGGCGGCGACGGCATGCAGTCGCGCGTGGATCCGAACGACCCGAACATCATCTACGCGCAGTGGCAGCAGGGCGCGATCGAGCGCATCGACCTGCGCACGGGCGTGAGCAAGTCCATCCGGCCGCCGCAGTCGCAGGGCGGCGGCGGACGTGGCGCGGGCGCGGCCAACCCGAATGCGGATCGTCCGAACTGGGACGCGCCGTACATCGTGAGCCCGCATTCGCCGACGCGTCTCTACTGGGCGACGCAGTTCGTGTACCGCAGCGACGATCGCGGCGACAACTGGACGCGCATCAGCGGTGACCTCAGCCGCAGCCTGAATCCCGCGGACATTCCGATCATGGGCAAGAAGTGGGATCCGGCGACGACCGTGTCGTGGGGCAACGCGACGACCGTGTTGTCCAACGCGGTGACCCTCGACGAATCGCCGCTCATGGAAGGCTTGCTCTACGTCGGCACCGACGACGGCCTGGTGCAGGTGACGGAAGACGGCGGCAAGACGTGGCGCAAGAGCGAGTCGTTCCCGGGCGCGCCCGCGAACACCTACGTCACCGACGTGTTCGCGTCCCCGCGTGATTCGAATGTCGTGTTTGTGGCGCTGAGCGACTGGCAGCGCGGCAACTACACGCCGTATCTCTACCGCAGCGACGACAAGGGCAAGACGTTCACCTCGATCGTGGGCGACCTGCCGAAGACGCGCAATAACGTGTGGGCGGTGGTGCAGGATCACGTGAACAGCAACCTGCTGTTTGCCGGCACGGAGTTCGCGCTGTGGACGTCGGTCGACGCCGGCAAGCACTGGGCGCAGCTCAAGACCGGTCTGCCGACGGCGCAGATCCGTGACCTCGCGGTGCAGAAGCGCGAGAGCGATCTCGTGCTCGGCACGTTCGGCCGCAGCTTCTACGTGTTCGACGACTACAGCGCGCTGCGTGAATTGACAGCGGAATCGCTCGCGTCGGAAGGCCAGCTCTATCCGACCCGTGAGACCGCCTTCCAGTTCACCCCCGCCGGCTACGAG
Source organism: uncultured Solibacteraceae bacterium (assembly GCA_964355365.1). Classification (GTDB taxonomy): domain Bacteria; phylum Acidobacteriota; class Vicinamibacteria; order Vicinamibacterales; family SCN-69-37; genus SCUN01. The sequence goes on from CAYHEX010000053.1 coordinate 8,824, forward strand.
CAGGCAGCGGCGGGCAACGAAGCGACGCCGAACCCGGCGGTGGGCGCGATGCTGACCTACAGTGTCGCGGCCGCTCCGGCGGCTGGTGCGAAGTACGTGATCACGATTGCCGACAACACCGGCAAGAAGGTGCGCACGATCGATGTGGACCAGACGGCCGGTCTGCACCGCGTGAACTGGGACCTCAAGGGTGACGTCGCTGCCGGCGCGCCAGCCGCAGGTCGGCAGGGTGGCGGTGGCTTCGGCGCTCGCGGCGGCCCCGCTGTTGCGGCCGGTCGCTACACCGCGACGCTCGGCAAGCAGGTCGGGGAGACGGTCACGCCGATTGGCAAGGCACAGAGCTTCCAGGTCACACCCCTGCCGCCCATCGTCAAATAGAACAAGGGTGGCCACGAACCCTGTCGTTCGGTGGGTTCGGATGGTTCGGTAGGTTCGTGAGGTTCTGTTCGTAAGGTTCGTAAGGTTCGGAGGGGTTCGTGAGGGCGGTTCGTCCGCTGCTCGCGAGCCCCTCGTTGTTTGTGGTGGGTGACTTGATAAAGCGCGCGATTGCGCGATTGCGCGATTGCGCGATTCCCCGATTCCCCGATTCCCCGATTCCCCGATTCCCCGATTCCCCGATTCCCGATCGGCGATTCAAGATTCCGAGATTCCCCGATCGACGATTCCCGATTTCCCGATTCGCGATGCCAGATTGGCGATTCGCGATTGCGATATTGCCGATTAACGCCCGTCGCTATCGGATCGCGAGACTGCGGATTAAGGACAGCAACATGCCGATAGCGACGCTGTTATGTCCTCCCTGCGGAACGATGACGTCCGCGTAGCGCTTCGTGGGCTCGACAAACTCGAGGTGCATCGGCTTGACCGTGCCCATGTACTGATCGATGACCGAGTCCACCGTGCGGCCGCGTTCGGCCACGTCGCGCTGCAAGCGCCGAATAAACCTGGTGTCATCGTCGGCGTCGACGAAGACTTTGACGTCCATCAGATTGCGCAGGGCGGCGTCCGAGAAGATGAGGATGCCTTCCACGATGATCGCGGTCCGAGCGGGGACGGGCGAGGTGGCCGAGACGCGTGCGTGACGCGCGAAGTCGTAGACAGGGACCTCGACCGTACGGCCCTCGCGCAGCGCTTCGACGTGTCGGACCATCAGGTCCGTTTCGAGTGATGCGGGGTGGTCGTAGTTGAGCGCCGCGCGTTCTTCGAGGCGCAGTTCCGGATGATCGCGGTAGTAACGGTCGTGTTCGAGAACGCTGACCTGGTCGTCGCCGAGCGCTTCAACGATCTTGCGAACGACGGTGGTCTTGCCCGAGCCGGAGCCGCCCGCGACGCCAATGATGACGGGAGCCTGATGGAGTGCCATACCGCTATTGTCCCCCGCGGCCGGCACCGGACGCGGCGGGAAGTGCGAGCGTCACGAGTTCTGACGGCTGCTGCGATTGCCGGTTGGACGTCCAGAACGACAGATACTGTCGGCCGTTAATGGCGTAGGTCATGGGCAGGCTGTTGACGGCGCCCGGCACAGTGATGGACGCCAGTTCCGCACCAGTCGCCTTGTCGAGCACGTGGATGATCGGCTGCGCGCCATTGCCCTCGGCCACGAGCAGCAGTGTCTTGGTGACGAGGATCTCGGGTCGCGTCATCGCGCCGGTCTTCGGAAGCGTGACGCCGGCGAGTGCGGCGTTGTTCTTGATCTCGGGCGGCGTGTCGCCGTTCGCGACCATCCATCGGGTGTCACCGGTGTTGAGGTCGATCGCGGTGACGCGGCTGTAGGGCGGCTTCAGGATCGGCAGTCCCTTCACCCGCGCGCTGCCGCCGGCGCCGCCGACGTAGTCCATGTCGGAGCGCTGCGGGTCTTTCGTGAGCGCCAGGATCGAGGGGTTGGTCCACGAACCGACGTACAGCATGCCGGTCTCCGGATCGAGCGCGCCGCCTTCCCAGTTCGCGCCGCCGAGGTTGCCCGGCACCGTGAGCGTGCCGGTGGTGCCGTCCGGCGCATTGGACAGCGACGGTGGAGTGAACGGCGTCTTACCGAGGCGCGTCTTGGCGAGCTGCTTCACGGCCTCTGCGCGCAGTTCCGGTGTGAAGTCGATGAGGTCGTCTACGGTGACGCCGACGCGGTCGAACGCCGCAGGCTTGGTGGGCACCGGCTGTGTTGGCGACGTCTGCTCGCCGGGCACATCGGTCTGCTCCACAGGCACTTCGTTGATCGGCCACACCGGCGCCCCGGTGACGCGATCGAACACGAACGCGTACGCCTGCTTCGTCAGCTGCACGACGGCCTCGATCTTCTTGCCGCCCACCGTGATGTCCGCAAGGATCGGGTGTGTGGGGTTGTCGCGGTCCCAGATGTCGTGATGGATCAACTGCTGATGCCACACGCGCTTGCCCGTCTTTGCGTCAAGGCAGACGAGCGACGAGGAGAAAAGATTGTCACCGGGTCGATGTCCGCCGTAGTAATCCCCGGTCGCATCCTCGACGGGCACGTAGATCAGGCCGCGCTTTTCATCGGCGGCCAGAGGTGCCCACGATCCCGCATTGCCGGTGTATTCCGCGGAGCCCTTCTCCCACGTGTCGTACCCGACCTCGCCCTTCACCGGAATCGTGTTGAACCGCCACGCGAGCGTGCCGGTGCGCGTGTCGAACGCCATGATGCGGCCCGGCACATTCTTCATCGACGACGGCCGGGTGCCTTCGAGCAGCGCGGGCGGGACGACAACGACGTTGTCGATGACGAAGGGGGGAGACGTGTTGCCGATCGCCGTCGTCACCAGATCGATGTCGACGATGCCGAGATTCGCCTTGAGGTCGACCAGTCCGTTGGTGCCGAAGCCCGGCGCGGGCAAGCCGGTCTTCGCGTCGAGCGCCGCCAGCATGAACCCCGGCGTGATCGTGAAGATGCGCTCGCTCGTGCCGTCGGTCCAGTACCCCACGCCGCGGCCCGAGTTCCGGCGCGGCGCGTTGCGGCCGCGATCGCCCTCTTCGAGATGCCAGCTCCACTTGTTGGCGCCGGTGACGCCGTCGACGGCAATGACCCACCGTTGCGTCCCGGCCGTGAAGTAGAGCGTGCCGTTGATCATGATCGGCGTGCTCTCGTTGCGATACTCCGGCGAGGGCCCGTAGTTGTCCGACTTCCAGCGCCACGCGGGCTTGACGCTGGCGATGTTGTCCTTCGTCAACAGGTCGAGCGGCGAGTAGCGCCAGTTGGCGAGGTTGCCGCCGTAGCTGTTCCAGTTGACCGTGGGGCCTGACGGCGTGGCCGCCGCCGGTGGGCCACCGGCGCGTCCGCCCCGCTGAGCCGCAACGGCTGTGAGTGTGAGGACCGCGGTGACGAGGGTGGTCGTGGCAACAATCCGTGCGCGCATGGCGAGGATTATAGAGTCGGTTCTGATAGTCTTCGTCGCGATACGGCACGGCGGCGTTTCTCAAGGAGATCGGCCATGGAACTCGGACTCACGGGCAAAGTCGCAATGGTGGCCGGCGCCAGTCGTGGGCTCGGATATGCGGTGGCGCGCGGGTTGGCCGCTGAGGGTGTCCGAGTGTCGATGAGCTCGCGCGATGACGCGAAGATCGCCGACGCCGCAAGCCGCATCACGGCGGAGACGCAGGCCGAGGTGCTGGCGATGTCCGTGGACGTGCGTTCTGCCGAGTCGCTCGCCGCGTGGTACGCGAAGACGATCGACACGTTCGGCGGCGTCGACCTCTTGTTCGTCAACGCCGGCGGTCCACCCGCCGGCACGGTCCTGTCGTTTGACGATGCGGCATGGCAGGGCGCGTTTGAGTTGCTGGTGCTGAGTGCGGTTCGGATGGTACGGCTCGCGGTTCCGTCGATGAAGGCGCGCGGCGGCGGCGCCATCGTGGTGTCCACGTCGTCGGCGGTCAAGGAACCCATTCCGAATCTGGCGCTGTCGAACGTCATCCGGTCGTCGGTGTCGGCCCTGTCAAAGACGCTGGCCAATGAGTTGGCGCCCGACAACATCCGCGTCAATCATCTGTTGCCGGGCCGAATCGACACGGATCGTGTGCGCGAATTGGACACCATGCGGGGCAAGGCGATCGGCGCGTCGACCGACGAGGTCAAGGCGTCGTGGGCAAAGACAATTCCGCTGGGCCGATACGGTGCGCCGCAGGAATTTGGCAGCGCCGCGGTGTTTCTGTTCTCGGACGCTGCACGCTACATCACGGGGGCCTCGCTGCAAGTGGACGGAGGGATGATCAAGAATGTCTTCTAGATTCCGGTTCGGGCCATTCACGCTCGATCGTCGCGCGTATCAGTTGACCGCTGACGGCGCGCCGATTGCGTTGTCGCCGAAAGCGACCGACCTCCTGCTGCTGCTGGTGAACCAGCCGGGCGTCCTCTTCACGAAGGACGAGATCTTCGACACACTGTGGCCGGACGTCACGGTGACCGACAACGCGCTGACGCAGGTGATTTCCGAATTGCGTTTTGCGATGGGCGACAAGCCCAACGCGCCCGTCTACATCGAGACCGTTTCGCGCCGAGGGTATCGCTGGTTGTCGCCCGTGGAGGTCCTCGACCAGACGGCGACCGGCGTGGCGACTGATGCGGGCGTTGAACTGCAATCGCAGACCGCGAACGCTGCGGAGTTGCAGAGCGCGATCATCACCGCGCTCATGGCCGGCTTGAAGGTGACGATCACGGCCGCACCCTCGCACCCGGCCGGCACCAGAGAGACGCCGAGTCTTGAAGCGTATCGGCTCGCCACCGACGGGCGGCTGAAGCTCGAGACGCTCGATCCGAAGGCGATTCAGAGCGCGGTGGTGGACTTCACCAAAGCGATCGCGCTCGATCCGGCGTACGCGCCGGCGCACATCGGCCTCGCGCACGCGCACTTCTGGCTGTATCAGGCCACGCGCGTCCGGAGCCGCCCGGACAAGGCGGAACTCGACGCCGCGATCGCGCACGCCGAGCGCGCCGTGGCGGTGGATCCGAGTCAGGCCGAGGCGCACGCGGCGCTCGCGTTCTTCCTCTCGGTGACGCCGCGTGTGGCCGACGCGCTGAAGCACGGACGCCTCGCCGTGTCGATGGAGCCCGGCAACTGGCGCCATCAGTTTCAACTCGGCATTGCCGCGTGGGGCAGCGAGCGGCTGAAGTGCCTGGCGATCGTGATGGCGCAGTACCCCGCGCTGACGCACGCGCATTTCGCGGCGGCGTATGTGCTCGTGGCGCGTGGTGATTTCGACGCCGCAGACGCCATGCTGCTCGAAGGCCTCGCCGTGCAGAAGAAGACGCCGACGGATCGGTTGCCCGGACGGGGACTGCATTGGCTGCGCGGTCTGATCGCGTACGGGCGCGGTGACGTGAAGACCGCGCGCGCGGAGTTCGATGCCGAGTTGTCAGCGGGTGGTCAGGACCTGTTCGCCGACGAGTTTGCGGTGGATGCGTTGACGGCGCATGGCTTTGTGTGTTTGGAAGAGAAGGCGCCCGCGGACGCCGTGCCGTACTTCGAGAAGGCCCTGCAGCGGGTGCCGGATCACGCGCGCGCCTGGATCGGCCTCGCGCAGGCGCGTCGGCGCATGGGCGACGAAGCCGCTGAGAACGACGCGCGCGCTCGCGGCGAGCAGGCACGTCGGGATCTGGTGGCGCATGGCCGCGAGGGCGAGGCCGTCATGGCCGGCGTGCTGGGCTGTCTGCTCGACGGCGACATCAACGACGCGTGCGCGCTCGCGAACGACTATCTGGCCACTGTGCCCATCAACATGGCGCTCGCCACGCTGCCGGCCGAACCATGGTGTCGCCCGTTTGTCGGCGACAAGCGGGTGGCGGCGGTGATCAAGCATCTCGCCGACAGGGCGAGATGAGTCCAGGGTCCAGAGTCCTGAGTCCAGGGTCAGTCCAGAGTCCGGAGTCCTGAGTCCGTCCAGAGTTCAGAGTCCGCTGTTGGTAGGCGGATCGGGGACGCTGGACGCTGGCTCTTGAACCCTGGACCCAGGACTCTGGACCCTGGACTCGTCCACTCTGGACTCATCGACTTCGCGTTCGATGTCGATGGTGCACTCCGTGACGAGTGCGGCCAGGGCGCCAACCGCGGCCAGCATGGGCGCGAACATGGCGCCGACCACGCCGATGGTGAGCGGGAACTCCGCGATCGTTCTGGTGCCCTGACGAATCCGAATGCGGCGGACGTTGCCGGCTTCGATGAGTTTCTGCACGGCATCCGCCAGTTGATTGCCGGTGACCTGAATTGTTTCCCACACGGTGCGCGCCATTGTGATGTCTCCTCAGTAGTCCTTACGGAAGGAGCGCGGAAGTGTTCGCAGCCAAACGGCTCTTCGATCAATGAAGGCGACACGAAGACCGTGGCATTGAGGATAATCAAGCACTAACCGTGGCGCTCACCTCAACGATCTACAACTTCGATATCCAACTCTCCGACATGGATCGGGGCGTCTACGAGACGCTTGACGTCCGTGCGGCGCAGCATCCGTCTGAAACGGAAGACTCGCTCGTGACTCGTGTGCTCGCGTACTGCTGCGAATACACCGAGGGCATCGGCTTCTCGAAGGGCATCTCCGAACCGGACGATCCGGCCGTCTTCGTCCGCGACCTCACGGGTCGATTGCGTGTGTGGATCGACATTGGCGCCCCCGACGCCGCGCGCATTCATCGCGCCAGCAAAGCCGTTGATCGCGTGGTGGTCTATACCCACAAGGATCCGAAGCAGATGCTGGCGCTGTGGGCCGGCGAGCGCATTCACAAGGCGGAGGCGATCGAGGTGCTGGCGCTCAATCGCGAGATGCTCGCGGCCGTCGTGGCCCGGCTCGAACGCCGCATGGCGTTCAGTCTGACCATTACGGAACGGCATCTGTACGTGGCCATTGGCGACGACGTGATCGATGGCGTCATCACGCGACACGAACTCGGCAATTAGCGAATTAGCGAGTTAACGAATTAACGAATTGACGAGCATGGCGGCGTACACCATCGTCAACGTCGGGTACCGCTCGACCAATTTCTGGGTCATCACGGCCGGCCGTACCCGGTTACTCGTCGATCTCGGATGGATGGGGATGCTCGGAGCCATGCGCGCCGAGCTCCAGCGCAAAGGCATCGCACCGACAGAGATCACGCACGGTTTCGCGACGCACTACCATCTCGATCATGCCGGTCTCGCGCAGGAACTGAAGGCGTTCGGCATGGTGCTGGTCATTACGCCCGAACAACTCGCCGGCGCGCGTGTGATGAAGCAGCACGCGAAGCCCCAGGATCACTTCGTCGATGTTGTCCTCGACGATGCCAGGACGCGTGTGCTGCCGCTCAACGAGAGTCGGACGTTTCTCCAGCACATCGGGATCGACGGCGAACTCCTCCACACCCCTGGCCACTCCGACGACAGCGTGTCACTGCTGCTCGATGACGGCAGCGTGTTCACCGGTGATCTGACGCACCCCTCGTTGGTGGAAGAGAAGGACGCAGACGTCGTGGCGCGCAGCTGGCAGACGCTCCGCGACCGCGGCGCGAAAACGGTGTACCCCGGCCATGGGCCGGTGAGGACGCTCTAGCGAGAGAGCGTGTAAGGGGTCCGGGGACGAAGTCCTCTGAGACAGCCCGACAGCGCTTGACGGCGTGTGGTACGTTCGCGCCCGGGGGGCGCGCGCCAAACCACGCGCCGTCAAGTGCTGTCGGTTGAATATTGGTGCGGAAGAAAGGACTCGAACCTTCACTCGATTGCTCGAACCAGCTCCTGAGGCTGGCGCGTCTGCCAATTCCGCCACTTCCGCACGAAGGGTCTTACGGCAGGTCATCCGGCTTACGCCGGAAGCTCTGATTATGCCGTAAACTCTCCCCGCACGTCTTGGGAAATCTTCAGGAGGTCGGAATGAAACGCATCACCCTCACAGCCTTATTCAGCTTGGCGGCCCTCGTGGCCGTGGTGCCCGCTCAGGAACGGGAGGACCGGACGCTGCTCTCACAGGAGCAGATGACCGCGATCATCAACGAGGTGTCTGGCGAACGCGCCATGCACCATCTGCTCGAGCTGGTGCCGTACCAGCGTGTGCGCAAGCCCTCGGAGTACAACGTCCACTTCCAGGAAAGCGAAGTGATGGCGCAGTACGCCAAGGACTACGGTTTCGATAACGTCACGGTCGAGAGCTTCGCGGCGGGGCAGGCATGGCAGCCGACGCAGGGCGAATTGTGGATGACGACGCCCAAGTCGGTGAAGCTGTATGACATTCACGACGTCGCGCTGTCGCTGGCTTCGCTCAATTCGAACGGTGACGTGAGCGGTGAACTCGTCGACATCGGCGCGGGCACCGCGGCAGACTTCGCGGCCAAGGGTGATCTGACCGGCAAGTTCGTGTTGTCCGCACAGGCGGTGGGCGGCCTGGGTGGCATCTACACGCAGGCGCTGGCCAAGGGCGCGGTGGGCGTGAT
>CAYHEX010000054.1:0-17126 GCA_964355365.1 uncultured Solibacteraceae bacterium
GCACCGGCAACGCGACGTTTGCGATCACGAAGGCGAGCACCGCCACGGTCGTGAGTTGCACGCCGAGCGTGACCTACACGGGCACGGCGTTTGAGGTGTGCGCGGCGAACGTCACCGGCGCGGGCGGGCTCAACGAAGCCGTGACGCCGGTTACGTACACGAACAACATCAACGTCGGCACGGCCGCGGCGACCGCGACCTATGTCGGCGACGACAACCACACCGCCAGCACGGGCAACGCGACGTTTGCGATCACGAAGGCGGCAGCGATCGTCACCGCCGGCAGCGGGACGAAGATCTACGGGACGTTGGACCCGACGCTGACGCCAGCGTCACTCGGCTTTGTCACTGACATCACCGTGACCGAGACCCCGAGGGATGCCGGTGAGACTGTCGGAGCCTACGCGACGCACGCGACGGCATCCGGCGACACGCTGTCGAACTACGACGTCACGTACCTCGACGGCTCGCTGGTGATCACGAAGGCCAACCTGTTGGTGACGGCCGCCGACAAGACGCGACCGTACCTGAACCCGAACCCGGTGCTCACCGGCACGGTGACCGGGGTCGTGACTGGAGACACCATCACCGCCAGCTACTCGACCACGGCGGTCCTCGCCAGCCTGCCCGGCAACTACCCGATCACGCCGGCGCTGGCGGACCTGGGCAACAGGCTCGGCAACTACAGCGTGACGATCACCAACGGCACGCTGACGATCACCAACGCGTCACCCGTGTGCACGGCCGCCAAGGCCAGTCCATCCTCACTCTGGCCGCCGAACCACAAGTGGGTCGAGATCAAGATCCCGAACGTGACAGACCCGGACGGCAACCCGGTCACGATCAAGATCACGAGCATCTTCCAGGATGAGCCCACCAACACGAAGGGCGACGGAGAGACCGACATCGACGGCAAGGGTGTCGGGACGTCGTCTGCCTGGGTGCGCGCCGAGCGAATGGGTGACCGGAGCGGAGAGAACCGCGGCCGCGACAAGGGCCACTACGACGGCGACAAGTGCGACCACGACCGCCGGAAGAACGGTCACAAAAACGGCGACCGCTGCGAACACGAGCGCGATAAAGACGACGGCAACGGCCGCGTGTACCACATTCGCTTCACCGCGACGGACGGCCTACTCAGCTGCAACGGTGACGTGACCGTCGGCGTGCCGCACGATCAGGGACAGCACAACGCCGCGATCGACGACGGGCCGCTCTACGACTCCACGAAGGACACGACGCCGAGTGGGCACCGCAAGGGCGACGGCTGCAAAGACGATGACCACGAGTACGGCCGACCGGACCACCGCGACGGCGACAAGTGCGATCACGAACTCGGCAAGAACGGACACAAGAAGAACGACGGCTGCGATCACGAACGCCGCGACCGCAGATAGCCGCACCGTTCACTTCACACACAAACGGGCGCCCCGGCCATGCCGGGGCGCCCGTTCCATTTCGTCCCGATGAACCTACGCTCGCGCCAACTCGGTCAGGGCCTTGACGAACGCGTCGAGCTCGGCCGTGGTCGTGTAGAGATGCGGGGTGACGCGCACGCCCTGGACCACCGCATTGTCGATGGCCACCGTGAAGATCTTGTATTTATCGAAGAGCGATTCCGCGAGCGCCTTGGGCGTCATGCCCGCAATGCCGACATTCGCGATGCCGCACGCGCGGTTGCCCCCGGGTGTGTTGACGTGGACCTTCGGAACGCCGCGCACTCTATCGGTCCAGTACTGCTGCAGGTACCGCAGCCGCGCCTCCTTGCGCTCCGAGCCGATCATCTTGTGGAAGCGAATCGCGTCGGAGATCCCGAGCAACGTCCACGCCGGCTGCGTCCCGATGTGCTCGAACTTGCGGATGTCGTCCTCGGGCAACGACACGTCGCCGAAGAGCGGCCACACGCCGCGAATCCGATCCTTCCGCACGTGCAACAGGCCGGCGCCGAGCGGCGTGCACAGCCACTTGTGCAGGCTGCTGCCGAGGTAGTCCCCGCCGAGGTCCGGCACCTTGAAGTTGACGTGCGCGAACGAATGCGCCGCGTCCACGATCACCTGCACGCCGCGCGCGTGCGCCATGTCGGCGATCTTCTTCACCGGCAGGATCTGGCCGGTGATGTTGACCATGTGCGACACGAGCATCACCTTCGTCCGCGGCGTCATCGCCCGCGCGTACAGCTCCACGATCTCCGCATCGTCTTTTGGATGGAGCGGGATGGCGATCTCGACGCACTTCAGCCCGCGGCGCTTTTCCTGCTGGCGAAACTGTTCGAGCATCGAGCCGTAGTCGTGGTTGCACATCACCGCTTCATCGCCGGGCGCGAAATCGAGGCCGTGGGTCACAACGCCGAGTGATTCGGTCGTGTTGCGCGTAATGGCGAGTTCCTCGACCGGGATGCCTGCGAGTTCGGCCAGTTCCGCCTTCACCCTGAGCACATCGGCCGCGCGCGTGCGGCGCATGTAGAACGACAGGCCGTTGTTGATGTCTCGCTGATGCCGCTGGAAGGCCTCGATGGTGGGCGCCGGTTGCGGGCTCGAGTAACCGTTCTCGAGGTTGATGTAGTCGTAGGCGGGATACGCCTTGCGAACCTCAGCCCAGAGGTCTTGCTGCGCGGCGGCCGACGCCGTTGTGAGACCGCCGTAGGCCTCGAGTCGCGGCGCGAGCGCATCCAGGAATCGCGGCGCGAGAAACGGCGCCGCGGATGCCGCGATCGTGGTCCGAAGGAATGAGCGACGCGGTGTTCTCATGCGCGGATCATACGCCGTTTCGCACTGCGCGAAACCCGTAGTCGGTGTACCGAAACGCGGGATCGATCTTGCTGCGCTGCGCGCAACGGCTCAGCGTCATCGCGTGGCGCCAGGCGCCGCCGCGCGACGCGCGGCGGGTGCCCGACGGGGGACCCGCGGGATTCCGACGCGGTGAGTGCGCGTAGTAGTCCGCCGCATGCCAATCCGCGCACCATTCGTGGATGTTCGCGCCGATGCCGTAAATGCCGAAACCGTTCGGTTCGCCACACGTGACCGGCCACGGCCCGTCAAGTGGACCGCGACCACCATCAGGCAGCCACGTCGGAATATCGTTGCCCCAGGAATAGAGCGTGCCCTCCAACCCGCCGCGCGCCGCGTACTCCCACTCGGCTTCCGTGGGTAACCGCATGGGGTCGCCCGCGGCCGTGCGCCATTCGCAGAACGCGGTCGCGTCGAGCCAGCTGACACCCGTGACGGGGAGATGCCGGCATGGGAGAGCAGGCCGGCCTACGCACGGCCAGTCGCGCGGCAGTGCATTTCCGGTCGCCGCGAGGAACTCGGCATAGTCCTCCTCGGTGACGGGATAGATCGCGCAATCAAAGGCGTCGAGTTCGACGTCGTGCACCGGCCGCTCGTCGTCGTGCCCGGCATCGCTGCCCATGGCAAAACACCCGGCGGGAATGTGGACAAACGTCACCTGCGCATTCTATGCGTCGTGCGGGCACGGACCGGCGCGTTGGTAGAATCTGGCGTGCTGATAATTGCGTTCTTCGTCGCTGCGGTTCTCTACGCATCGGTCGGTCACGCGGGTGGATCCGGATACCTGGCCGTGATGGCGTTTGCGGGCACGCCGGCGCCGGTGATGCGGCCGACCGCGCTCGTGTTGAATCTGCTCGTGGCGTCGATCGCGGTCGTGCGTTTCAGCCGTGCGGGGTTCTTCTCGTGGCGGCTCTTCTGGCCGTTCGCGCTCGGCTCCATCCCGCTGGCATTCGTCGGCGGCGCCATCACACTGCCGGGGCACTGGTATCGCACGCTCGTCGGCCTCGTGCTCTGGGCCGCCGCAATCAGACTGTGGCTCGACCTGCAGCGGAAGACGCCGCGTCATCCACCGACCCCGGCCGCCGTGCTGTGCGGAGGCGGGATCGGATTCCTGGCGGGCATCACAGGGACCGGCGGCGGCATCTTCCTGAGTCCGCTGCTGCTGTTCATGGGTTGGGCCGACACGCGCGAAACCGGCGGGGTGTCTGCGGCCTTCATTCTGGTGACGTCGGCGGCCGGCCTCGCCGCGAATCCGTCCAGTATCGGACACCTGCCCGCCGAGATGCCGCTGTGGTCGGCCGCGGCGGTCGCCGGCGGACTTATCGGTGCGGAACTCGGCAGTCGTCGCATCGGCACCACGACGTTCCGCAGATTGCTCGGCGTTGTGCTCGTCATCGCCGGCGCAAAGTTGATCTTTTCCTGAGAGAATGGCCCGCATCCAATGAGACGCGCTCGCTCAATTCTCCTTTCGCTCCTGTGCCTCTGGCCCGCCGTCGCCAGTGCGCAAACGCCGACCGCGGCACCGCTCGTTCTGGGCGCGCCGGCCGGCGCCCGCGCGATCGCGCTCGGCAGCGCGTGGGTCACCGGCCGCGATCAGGACGTCGTGTTCAGCAACCCCGCGCAACTGATCGGCGCGCGCGCCGACTTCGCGCTGTCGATGGCGCGTCTCGGCCCCGGCGAGAACAGCGGCGCGTTCGCGTCGATCTACGCGGGCGGCAAGATGTCGTTCACGCTCGGCTTCGGCGCGCAGGTGATCAACACCGCAACTGAACAGACGTCGCTCGCGGCGGTGAACGCCGCGGTGACCTACAAGGGATTCCGCATCGGCGCCGCCGGCAAGTACATCGGCGACGCCACGGCGGCCGATCGGCACGCGCTGCTGCTGGATCTGGGACTCGCGCGCAATCTGTTCGGCGGCGTCGCGGGACTCGTCGTCCAGAACATCGGCCCCTCAACAGCGGACCAGACACCGAGTGCGCGCCTGCGGCGCCAGGCGGCGCTGGGCTGGTCCACGACAAAGCCCGCGGGCCCACTCGATCTGGCGCTCTTCACACAAATCACCGCTCGCAGCGGATGGGCATCACCGGCCGCGGGCCTCGAAGCCGGCTACAGCTGGATCGAGGGCTATTCCGTCGCGATGCGCGCCGGCATGCGACGGCCAGACTCGACCACCGAACGCCCGCTCTCGCTTGGGGCGGCGTTCACCGGCGATCGGCTCACGCTCGAGTACGCGCTCCGCATGTTCGACAACAGCCGCCGCGCCCACATGGTGACCATCCGATGGCGATAACTCCTCGACGCGCGGGCTTCGCGCTCGCCCTCTTTATCTCGCTTACGTCGCTGACCAACTGCACCGCGGCGCTCAAGTTGGCCAAGGACGACTCGGCCGAAGTGCTCGCGAACCAGACGATCTCCGCGCCGAATCCTGCTGAGGCCGGCACGTTCGCGGTCAAGCAACTCACCTATGGAGCCGGCACAGACCTGCAGCGGCCCGAGTACGCCAAAGGCGTCACGATCAAGACGAAGACGGTGGACGTGTCGCCGTTCGCGTCGATTCCGGCCACGCAGCAGAAACACCGCAAGGCGTTTTGGGGTTTCGACTTGAAGAAGGCGCCGCTCAATGCGCGCGTCTGGCACCCGGACGGCCCGGGCCCGTTTCCGCTTGTGCTCATCGTGCACGGCAATCACGATCCGGAGAAGTTCTCGGACCCGGGCTACGGCTATCTCGGCGAGTTGCTCGCGTCCCGCGGCTTCATCCTCGCGTCGATCGACGAGAACTTCATCAACGGCATCAGCGAAGAGAACGACGCCCGCGCGTGGATGCTGCTCAAACACCTCGAGGTCTGGAAGCAATTCAACGAGACCACAGACGGCCCGTTCTACGGACGCGTGGACATGACGAACATCGCGCTGATGGGCCACTCGCGCGGCGGCGAAGCCGCGGCGGTGGCGGCATCGTTCAACACGCTCAAGTACTACCCGGACGACTTCAAGCAGAAGTTCAACTTCAATTTCGCGATCAAGTCCGTGGTCGCCATCGCGCCCGTGGACGGCCAGTACAAACCCACCGGGCAGTTCACGCCGCTCGAGAACGTGAACTATCTCCTCATTCACGGCTCGCACGACGGCGACGTCTCCACCGCCGTGGGTCTGCGCCAGTACGAGCGGCTGCAGTTCACCGACGACACGCCGCATTTCAAGGCGGTGCTGTTCATGTACCGCGCGAATCACGGCCAGTGGAACACCACGTGGGGCAACAAGGACAGCGGCCCGCGCAGCGCGCGCTCCCTCGACCTGCGCGGCCTCATCGATCCTGAGGCGCAGCGGCAATTCGCCAAGGTCGTCATCTCCGGGTTTCTTGAAGCCACACTCCACGAGAAGCGCGAATACGTGCCCATGTTCCGCGATCACCGCAATATGGGTGGTTGGTTGCCGAAGGCGATGTACACCACGCGGTTTCAGGAGAGCGGGTATCGGCCGCTCGTCGCCTTCAGTGAGGATGTGGACCTCACCACCGGCGCGACGCGCGGCGTGACCATCGCGGGCGAACATCTGTCGAGCTGGCAGGAGAAGGCGGTGCCCTTCCGCGGCCGCGGCACCGACAACCAGAATCACAACGCCGCGTGGATCGGCTGGAACAACGAGATGGCCGCCAAGCCCGACGCCAAGCCCGACGCGCCAAAGGTGATGGGACCGCCTGCGTCCTACACGGTGACGCTGCCCGAGTCGTTGCCGGGCACGTGGGCGATCGGCGGTGACAGCACGCTGACGGTCTCGCTCGCCGCCACAAACACAAAACCAGGCCCGCGCGCCGAAGACAAGCCGAAGGTCGTCGAGGACGACAAGCCCAAGACGCCCGCCAAGAAGACGCCGGCGCCCAAGAAGCCGAAAGAGCCGAAGAAGCCCGCGCCGAAGAAAGAGAAGCCGGACGAGACGCCCGTCGATCTCACGATCGAGGTCGTCGACACGTCCGGAAACGTGGCGCGCCTTCCGCTCAGCCGTTATGGCATCGCGCGCCATCCGCTCGAGTCCAACGTCTACATCCGCAAGGGTCGCGACGCAGCGCGCTTCACGAACAACTACGAGCTGATTCCGCAGACGTTCGTGCTACCGCTCGCGGACTTCGCCAACTCCACGCCCTTCGATCCGCGCCATCTCGCCACCGTGCGGCTCGTCTTCGACAAGACCACCGCCGGCACCGTGATCATCGAGCACATCGGCATCACAACGCCCTCGAAGCGCTAGCCATCCAACCCACGAGAAGCAGGGCTCTCAACATGGGGGGCCATGGGGGGCCATGGGGAAAACCAACACCACCCCAACAGGCTTTCAAAGAGCTCTTCGAAAAGCTGTCGGTGTTGGGGCTGGTGTTGGTGTTGATCTTCCCCATGGTTCCCCATGGCCCCCCATGTTGAAGGCTCTTAGTCGGACTCCGGCCGGCTCAGGAGCGCCTGGATCGCGGCGACCTCCGACGCGTCAGGCAACTGAGGGCGATCGCGGTCGGAGGGGACGATGCAGATGAAGCCCAGGGGTGCATCGGCCGATGCGAGGAACTGGTGCCACGTCATCGACGGCACCGTGACCAGGTCCTGCGCGCCGATGTCGTACACGTCGCCGCCCACTAGACACCGGCCCCTCCCGCGAATCACCATGACGGCGTGCACGTGCTCGTGGCGCTCGAGCGTGGTGTAACCACCGGGCGCCACTTCGAAGTAGCGCACCTGCCCGGGAATGCCCGCGCCATCGAACAGCACCTGCCGGGTCACATCCTTGAAGTGCGCCTCACCGGCCGCGTCCTTGTATTCCAGCACCTCGACGTCGTCCCACCGGAAGTGGCCGTGGTGCCGGCGAACGACGGTGTCGCTCACACGAGCCTCGGGCACGACGCCACGCGATCCACAAACGCGCGGCAGTGCGCGAGCAGCGCGTTCGGATCGGCGGGGTCTGCCGCAATCAGCAGGCCGCCGCCCACAAGCAACATCGTGTCGATGCCGTACTCATGGACCGCCTCGTCCACACGCTCGGGCGTCATGCCGCCGCCCGGCACGGGCAGCGACGGCAGATACGACGCCCACGGCTGCCGCGCGTTGCGGACGAGCGACGCGCACGTGTCGCGGCTGTAAGCGAAACGCGATCCGTGATTCGGAAAGATGACCGCATCCGCGCCCAGCATTCGGTAAATCTTTCCGATCAACAGCGCCGGCGACAGACAGCGTGCGAGCGTAAACGACGGATGTGCCAGCAGCGCCATGCCGAAGTCGTCGCGCATCTCGCGGAACACCGGCAAGCCGACCAGCATGGGCACCACCATCGCCATGGTCACGCCGCAGTCGCGGGCGATGCGGAGTTGTTCCGCAATGGCCTTCGGGCTGCCGGAGAACGTCGGCGCGTATCGGGTGTGGCCGCCGCTATCGCGATTGGCCTGCTCGACCGCACGCTGCACTGCGGGCACACGCTGCGCAAATGGCGAGAACGCCTGATCGGCCAGACCGTGATCGTCCTTGATGATGTCGATGCCGGCGAGCGCGAATGTGCGCGCCAGTTCCGACAGGTGCGCGATGGTCGAGCCCTGTGGTTTGATCGCCGTGCACGTCAACGCGCGGCCGTGGGCCCCGGTCATTTCGCGAATGCCGTCGATGCCACATCGCGGCCCGGGGAAGCGCCGGGCGAAGTCGTCCGTGAACTCCACATCCACCAACTCGACGTCGTTGTGCATCGAGCAGTTGCCGTAGAGCATGTTGAGCAACTGCGCAGTTTCGTATCCGGTGGTCTCCTCGGCCAGGCTGAGCACCACGTCGAAGCCGCCGGCCGCGGGGCGAACGGCTTCGACGCGGCCCACGATCTCGCGCCGGATGCGGTCGTCCCTGATGGCCTCGAGCGGCACCTCGACGCTTTGTTCAACGGCGAGTGCTGCCGCGCGCGCGTCGGCCTCGGCGAACGGCGCGCGGATGAAATAAGTGGCCAGGAGCATGCGTGGTGATTCTACAGCTGCAACCCCGGCTATCATGCGCGCATGACCTTGCGAACTCTTCTCGGCGGATCGCTGGCGGCCGCCCTCGTCATCACGCTCCCTGCTCCGGCCGGCCACGCGCAGTCGACGACGGCGCTGCGGCACTTCCCCACGGCCATCAACCTCGAAGACACGTCCGAGACCTCGGCCAACGTCAGCATGGGCGACCTCGACGGCGACGGCGACCTCGACATGGTGCTGGCCAAAGGCCGGCACTGGCCGCTGGTCGATCGCGTGCTCATCAACGACGGCAAGGGACACTTCGCGATCTCCGATCTCGGCCCCGTCTCGGATCGCAGCTACTCCGCGCTCCTCTCTGACGTGAACCGCGACGGCTCGCTCGACCTCGTGATCAGCAACGACCGACCCGACGCCAAGCTCGTGTATCTCAACGACGGCAAGGCGCACTTCCGCAAGGACAGCACCTGGGGGTCGCCGGAGTGGACGACGCGCAACGCGACGGTGGCGGATCTGAACGGCGACGGATGGCCCGACGTCATCGCGGCCAATCGCGGCGGCAGAAGCAACATCTGTCTCAACGACGGCAAGGGTCGGTTCGACGCCACGCCCTGTCCGGTCATCGACGCGCAGTCGGCCACGAGCATCGTCACCGGCGACTTCAACAAGGACGGCGCGATCGACCTGGCCATCCCGCATCGCGACGGCGGACAGAGTTCCATCTTCTTCAATGATGGGAAAGCGGGTTTCGCCAAGACACAGGCGTTCGGCCCCACGGTGACCAACGCGCGCGCCTCGGCCGCGGGCGATCTGAATGGCGACGGCTGGCTCGACCTCGTCGTCGGCGACGAGCGCACCGGCACGCGTGTCTACCTCAACGACGGCCACGGGCAGCTCGTGTCCGGCGTCGCTCTCGGGGAAGCGTCACTGGCGCCAGGCGCGATCGTGATTGCCGACATGAACCGCGACGGCCGTGCCGACATCATCATCGGCCACGCGGACGCGCCGGGCACGCTGTGGTTCAACAGCGGGAACGGCCGCGACTTCACGCCGGTGCGATTCGGCGACGGCAAAGGTGCGGTCTATGGACTGGCCGTCGGCGACCTGAACGGTGACGGATTTCCCGACATCGCCACCGCGCGCAGCGACGCGCCGAACGTGATGTTCTTCAGCGCGAAATAGTCGGTGGCCGTATACGCGCAGACGGCCGGCTGCGCGGTTCGCGCGCGGCCGGCCGTCAGGTCTTCCCCGCCGGAACTAATTCCAGAACAACTTGACGCCGAACTGAATCTCACGCGGCGCGCGCGTGCCGGTCAACTTGCCGAAGTTGCCCGACGAAGCGGCGCAATCGGTGGCGGTGACCGCCACGGTGCACACGTTCTGTATCGACCCCGGATCGAACTGCGTGGTGTTAAACGCGTTGATGAAGTCCGCGCGCAACTGCAGCCGCGTGCGGCCGCTCGGATACCAGTTCTTCGACAGCGTGAGGTCCGTTTGCTTGACGCCGGGCAGCCGGAAGATCGCGCGGCCCGTCTTGCCGAACTGACCGTCGGCCGGGGGCGCGAACGCCGCCGGATTGAAGAAATAGACGCCGCCGGCTGTGTCCACTGGCAGGTTCGAGAACGGGTCGCTCACCTGGTTCACGCGAATGCCGCGACGTCCACCGTTTGTGGTGCCGTTGACCACGCGTGAGATCGGCGGCCCGGACCAGAACTGCGTGATGCCGCTCACTTGCCAGCCACCCAGCACCTGCGCGGCGAGGTTCTTCCCGCCTCGGAAGAACGGCAGTTCGTACACGTAGTTCGCGGTAAACACGTGCGTGCGATCGGTTCGAGCGAGCGCGTACTCGGCCGCGAGGTCTCGGCGATCCTGTGGCACGTCGACCGCGTCACGGTCGTTGGTCGCGTCGGTCTTTGACCGGCTGAGTGTGTAGGCGATGTTCAACAGGCCGTTCCGGCCGGCGTCGTGCCGGAAGTTCACGAGCAAGCCGTGATATCGCGCCTTCGCCGTCGTCTGGCGCATCGTGATGCCGGCGTAGCCCACGTACGGGCGCGCGGTGTTGATCACGGCGTTGGTCGCCACCACGTCGGCCGGCAACGCCGCGTTGATGTCCACCGGTTGGATCAGGTTGTCGCCCGCGGATCCGGCGTAGCTCACGTCGATCATGCCGCGCGCGTAGAGCTTGCGCTGCACGCCGATGTTCCACTGCTGGGTGCGCGGCGTCTCGAACGGGTCGCTCGACGCGATCAACGCGAACGGCGCCTGCGTGGTTGCCGACGTGCCGGCGCCCGGATTGGACAGCTGCGCGTTGAGCACCTGCGGGTTGGCCACGAACGGCGGGTTGACGAAGGCGTTCTGCAGAAAGATGCCGACGAGCGCCTGATCGAAGTACACGCCGTAGCCGCCGCGCACGATCGTCGCGCCCGTGCCGTCAGCATCCCAGGTGAACCCGACACGCGGCATGAAGTTGTTCTTGTCGAGTTGGTAGATACCGCGCCCGTGGCCTGTATTCGCGTTGGCCACGACAATGCCGTTCGTGAAGCTGCCCGAACCGATCGTCAGCGCCGTGGCGGCCGCGCTCGAGAACGCCGGAGCCGACGCCCGGCTGTAGGTCGACGGCACGAAGTTGGTCAGCACGTTGTTCACGTCGACCACCGGGGGCTGCAGGGAATACCGAACGCCGAGGTCAATGGTGAGCGTTGGCTTTACCTTCCACGAATCCTGCACGTAGAACTCGTAGCGCGGGAACCGGAATTTCGACGCGACCTCGATCGTGGGCTCGGTGTAAATACACGCCGATCCGCAGAGCCCGTCGCGGTTGCCCAGCATGAAGTTCTGGAATCCGGTGCGACCGCCGCCCGTGCCGAAGCTGAAGCTGCCCTGCGTGCCGCTTCCCGAGAGCTCGTTCTTCTGCTCCCACGCCAGCAGGAAACCGCCCTTGATCTGGTGGTTGCCGCGCTGTTGCGACAGGTTGTCCGACAGCGTGTAGTTCCGATAGGCGTTGTCGAACAACTGCGGCGCGCCGATGCTCGACAGCCCGGTGATGGCGACCGTCGGGATGAGCCCCTCGCGGTTCTCCGGGTACAGCTCCGGGATGGCCAGTCCGAACGCCGTGCGCTTGTTCTTGGCGTTGCTGCCGTACACCGACGAGATCGCGTTGCCGGAAAACTGGAGCGAGAACTCATTCAGCGTCCGGCTGTTGATGGTCGTCGTGACCTGCGCCACCCCGACCTGTCCAGGCACTTTCGTGAGCGTCGTGGCGATATCCGGAATCGCCGTGCCGAAGAACAGACCGCCGGGTTCCGTCGTTTCCGACAGGTCGTACGTGTAGCGCGCCATGACGCGCCACTTCGAGTTGACGTACCAGTCGAGCCGACCGACGAATTGCGTCGTGTCCTGCCGATTGGCGGCCGTGGAGATGTACTGGTTCGTGCCCGTGTTCACCGACGGCCATGCCGAGAGCAGCTTGAGCGCGTTCGCGTCTCGAAGCGCCGGCGCAACGTAGTTGGCGTTGGCCGGATCAATGAGCCACGCCGGATCGAGGGTGTTGGCCGTGAGCGACGACGGCGCACGATCGATCTTGCGCCGCTCGTAGGACCCGAAGAAGAAGATCTTGTCCTGACGCACCGGCCCGCCCAACGTGGCGCCAAAATTGTGGTAGTCGAGCTTCGGGGCATTGTTGGCGATGTCGGGGTTGGTGCTCTGCTTGCGGAAGTAGGAGTTCTCGTTGAACCGGTCGTTCCGGTAGTACTCGTACGCCAAGGCCCGGAACTTGTTGCTGCCTGACCGGGTCACCACGTTGATGATGCCGCCGCCGCTGCGCGGCCACTCGGCCGCGTAGGACGAGGTGATGATCTTGAACTCCTCAATCGATTCGAGGGTGGGCGTGCTGAGGAGCGTGATGTTGGAGCCCACATCAACGTTGCTCGCGCCGTCGACGAACCAGTTCACGGCATTGCGTCGGGCGCCGGCGATCGACAGGCTGACCGTGCTCGTCAGACCGATGCCGACCTCGTCGCTGAGCGAACTCGACACGCCCGGCACGAGGGTGGCCAGTTGCACGAAGTTGCGGTTGTTGAGCGGCAGTTCCTGAATCTGCGTCGCGCCCATCAGCGTCTGCACCGCCGGCGTGGCTTGAATGAGCTGCGCCGCGGCGCTGACCTCCACGGCCTCGGCCATGCCCGCCAGCCCGAGTGTCGCGTTGACCTCGCGGCGGTCGTTCACGTGCAGCGTGATGCCCTTAGCGACGAATGGCTTGAAGCCGCTCAACGTGAACGTGACCTCGTAATCGCCAGTCGGCAGGTATGGAAACGCGTACCGGCCGCTGGTGGATGTGATCGCCTCGGTGGCGATGCCTTTGCCAATGTCACGCGCAGTGACGGTCACACCGGGCAACGCAGCGCCGGTCTGGTCCGAGACCGTACCCGCGAGCGTGGCGGTGACTTCCTGCGCGTATGCACCGACCGCAGCGGCCAGGACGACGCCCGCCATCACGACGACTCCGACAAGCCTTCTCATCTGCACTCCTTCGGCTCGGTCTGCACCGGCTGGGTGCGACCCAATTCGGGGCATGCTACGCGGACCGGAACCGGGCGTCAATGTCGTCCGTTCCCGGCGACCACCAGCGGCCCGCGTTCCCGACTATCATCACGCGAGCGGAGACAACTGATGCGACGACGAATACTGGCTCTCGGTGTGTTGTTGGGCGTGGCGTTGTGTGTGACGCCAACGTTCTCGGCCGACGCGTTCGACAAGAAGGAATTTGCCGCGCGGCGCAGCCGTCTGATGGAGATAATCGGCGACGGCGCCGCCGTCATCATGGGCGCGCAGACGCGCGCGGACGACAACGACTTCCGTCAGGGGCACGACTTCTTCTACCTCACCGGCCTCGAACTGCACGACGCCGTGCTGGTCGTTGACGGCCTCAGAAAAGAGAGCGTGCTGTTCTTCACGATGGACGAAGCCACCGCCGACGGCTACGCCATTCCGCTCGATCTCGTCCGCAAGCCGGTCGACTACTCCGGCATCGAACGCGCCATGCCGGCCGACCAGTTCGGCGCGCAGCTCACCGGCTTCGTCAACCGCAACCGCGTGATCTACACGATGTTCAAGCCCGAGGAACTCGGGCGCATGAACAGCAACGAGACGTTCAACGCGCTGCAGAAATCCATGACGCAGAATCCGTGGGACGGCCGGCTCACGCGCGAGCTGCAGTTCGTCAAACAACTACGCGAGCGGTACCCGCAGGCCGACGTGCGCGACAGCTCGCCGATCGTGTGGAACCTGCGCAAGTACAAGACGGCGGCGGAACTCGCCGTCATGCGCGAAACGGCGCGCATCGGCGTCGAGGGCCACAAGGCCCTCATCGCGTCAACGCGCGTAGGTGTGGCCGAGAAGGCGCTCGCCGCGGTCTTCAGCTTCGTGACCATGAAGGCGGGCGCGCAGGACCTGGCGTACAGCACGATCATCATGTCGGGCAAGAACCACGCGTACGGGCATTACCACGAGCACGATCGCGTGCTGAACGACGGTGACTTCATCATCCTCGACGCCGCGCCGGACTACCTCAACTATCACGTGGACATCTCGACGACATTCCCGGCGTCGGGCAAGTTCTCGCCACGGCAGAAGGAACTGTACGAAGCCGCGCTCGCCGTGCATGGCGTCGCCATGGAGAACTACCGCCCCGGCACCACGTTCAAAGAGGTCGGCCTGAAGGTGGACGCCTTCCTGAAAGCCAAAGGGCTCGATCGCTTCGCGCAGGACTTCCGCGGCATCATCCGCCTCGGCGGCTACAACCATTCGATCGGCCTGGCCACGCACGACGTGATGGGCACGTTCGCCGGCGCCGACGAAGTGCTGCAACCCGGATTCGTGTTCGCGTGCGACATCCAGCTGTTCAGGCGCGACGAGCAGATCGGGATCCGCATCGAAGACACCGTAGCGATCACCCAGACCGGGCACGAGATCCTGTCTGCCGGCCTGCCCCGCACGGTGGCCGAGATCGAGGCGCTGATGAAGACCGACGGAATCCTGCAGATCCTCAAGAAGAACGGCGGGTCGTAGCCTCGCTGAGTGGGCGATGCCGCGTATGCGCTGATTGCGATCATCACCATCAGTCTCGTGGTCGGCGCCGGCAGCGCGGTGCTCGCGGTGGTCAACGCCACGTTCATCCGACCGTTGCCGTTCGCTGACGAGAGCCGCCTCGTGTCGATTTACTCGTTGCCGCCAGGGTCGGGCATTCCTGACGTCGGTCGTGGCCGACGGCCGGCCGACCGCTGACGGCCAGCCGCGCACGGTGCAATTCCGGAGGGCCAGCCCCGGCTACTTCGAGACGATGAAGATCCGCGAGCTTCGCGGCCGGACATTTGCGGACTCCGACGTCACCGAGTCACAGCCGGTCATCGTCATCAGTCAACAACTGGCGAATGAGTTCTGGCCGGGCGAGGATGCGATCGGCCATCGGCTGGCGCGCACGGCCGGTGACCCGGGCACGTATCGTCGCGCGATCACGCAAGCCGTGCACCGTGTGGACCCGGGGGTTGGCGCTGTCGGGCGTCACCACGCTCGAGGAATATCTCGCCAGCTCGCTCGGCCCCGGGCGATTCCGCAGCGTCCTGCTGCTCGCGTTCGCTGCGCTCGGCCTGGTGCTTGCGGTCGTCGGCGACGGGTGGAGCGCGCTGCCCTCGGTGCTGGTGCTCGCGGTGGCGGGCGGTCTGGCCGCGGCCGTGCCGACGCTTCGCGCCACGCGCATCGATCCGGTCATCGCGCTGCGCAGCGAGTAGAACCGGTCAGCGGCGCTCTGTCGCGCGCGCCATCAACAGAGATACGGCAACGCGCGCTCCGTTACTGTTTCTTCGGATTGAGATTCCGCTCGAAGAACGCCCACGTGCGATTCCAGCTGTCAATCTGGTCGGGCGAATCGTCGCGCTCGAGCGTCTGTGGGTTCGTGCGGCGGTTGAACGTGTGGCCACCCGAGGCCGGGCCCGGGACCGGGTCCACATAGATCTTTGTCTCGGCCAGCTGCGGCTTGAGCGCCATCAGCGTGTAGACCATCTGCTGGTCTTCCACGAAATTTACGTCGGTGTCGTTGGTCGCGACGTGCACGAGGATCGGCACCTTCAGGTTGGCGGCGTGGAACACCGGCGACCGCTTGATGTACTCGTCGCGATTCTCGAACGGCAGGCCCTGAATGCCCTCTTCGGCCGCGTAGTCGCGCTGATAGCCCGGCCCTTTGTACGACAGGCGAAACACCAGGTTGGTCACCGGTACCATGGCGGCGCCGGCTTTGAACGGGTGCTGCAGCCGGAAGAGCGCATGGGCGGTGATGAACCCGCCGTGGCTCCAGCCCATGATGCCGACGCGGTCCGGATCGACGTACGGCAGCGTCTTGAGATAGTCGTAGGCTGAGATCACATCGTCGATCTCCTTGCCGCCGTAGTCGATCTTCTTGTAGTACTCCTCGCCGTACCCGGTGCTGCCGCGATAGTCCGGCGTGATGATCACGTAGCCGCGCTGGGTCGCTTCGCGGACAAACGCGAAGAGCGATGTATTCCAGTCTCCGTGCACGCCGCCGTGCACCCAGACCATCGCCGCGTGACGGCCGGTGACGTTGAGCGGTGCGAACAGATACGCGGGAATCTCGAGCCCGTCGATGGCGCTCTTGTAGCGGACTTTCGTGAACGACATCACACCGTTGCTGCGTTCCGTGTAGGTCGCCTCGGTCTTTGCCTTGTTGGCGATCTGCGTGTCGCAGTTGCTGCCACAGCCTGGCAGGTCCGCCGGCAGTTTGCTGACATACAGCTGCGCGGCGCGCGCCGGGTCGATCGCCACGGGTGGGCGGCCGCCCCGCGCGCCGGCCGGCGGCGCCTGCGCGGGTGCACTCTGGGCGGGTGGATTCTGCGCCTGGACGAGCGGCATGGACGCGACAACGGTGATGGCCAGGACGAGGGCTACAGGAATCTGACGTGTCATGGATACCTCTCTCGATCGCGCGCATCGTAGCAGCAAATCTGGCCGGCGGCGCGGTCAGCCGTTCCACTTGACTTGGACCTCTGTCCCCGCGGGTGGCGAAAGCCTGTGGAAAAGGGCTGGCGCGGCTGCGGGTCCTACAATGCCCCATGCCCAAGACGATCATGATCACCGGGGCCGGCACCGGCTTCGGGAAGCAGACCGCGTTCGCGCTGGCGCGGCGCGGGCATCACGTCATCGCCGCCACGCACAACCAGCCCCAGGCTGA
Source organism: uncultured Solibacteraceae bacterium (assembly GCA_964355365.1). Taxonomy (GTDB): domain Bacteria; phylum Acidobacteriota; class Vicinamibacteria; order Vicinamibacterales; family SCN-69-37; genus SCUN01. Next base: position 16,994 of record CAYHEX010000054.1, read on the forward strand.
CGCGCTGGCCGTCGATGCGGCGGCGGCGGGCGTGACGCTCAGGATCGTGAAGCTCGACATCACGAACGACGCGGATCGCGGGCAGCTGGCCGGCAGCGGCATCGACGTGTTGATCAACAACGCCGCCGTGGGC
>CAYHEX010000055.1:0-16820 GCA_964355365.1 uncultured Solibacteraceae bacterium
GAAGAAAGCGATCGACGAGGGCAAGCTCCGTGAGGATCTGTTCTATCGGCTGAACGTGATCGGTATTCTGCTGCCGCCGCTGCGCGAGCGCACGGACGACATTCCGCTGCTCGTCGATGCGTTCATCCGCGAGTTCGCGTCCGCCAATCAGAAGCCGGTCGCGGGGACCGATGCGGCGGCCATGGACCGGCTGATGCGCTATCGCTGGCCGGGTAACGTGCGCGAACTGCGCAACGTCATCGAACGCGGCGTCATCATCGCGCGCGGCCCGCTCCTCACCCCGGCCGATCTGCCCGGCCTCGCCGAGGTGCCGGCCGCCGCGCCCTTGATGGCGCCGAGCGCGCTCGCCCCCGGCATGACGGTGGACGACATGGAGCGCCAGCTGATTGATCTCACGCTGGCGCACACGGGCGGCAACAAGACGAGGGCCGCCGGCATGCTCGGCATGAGCGTGAAGACACTGCACAACAAGCTCAAAGCCGCGGGCCTTGAAGCGGCGGATGCGGAGCACGGCGGCTGATGCCGTTCCGGCTCGGCATGAAAGCCAAACAGGTCATCGGCGTCACGCTGATCGTCGCCCTGGCGATCGCGTCGCTGACCACGATCTATCTTGGCGTCATGCTGCGCGAGTGGCTCAAAGGCACCCAGGCGCCGGGCGAACTCATCGCCAACACCGCCTACCAGCGCGCGTTCGCCGTGGCCGCGGGCGACACCACCGGCGATCTGGCCGGCGCGCTGCGTAACGATCCCGGTCTCCAGTCCATTCTCGAAGCGTCGCTCTACTCCAACAGCGTGACGTTTGCCGCGATCACGAACGCGCAGGGCGGCATCATCGCGCACAACGACCCCAGCCTGATCGGCACGGTGCTGGCCTCGGACGAGCCGCTCACCGACCTCATCAACGGCGGGCCGGTGAAGCAACTACGCTCGATCTACACGCCCGGCGGCGGCACGTACGACGTAAAGAAGGAAATCCTCGTCGGCAACGCCACCTTTGGCTGGATTCACATCGGCGTGTCGACCTTGCTCATTCGCGGCCAGATCGACGAACTGCTCGGCAAACTGCTCGCGCCCGTCCTCTGGGTGCTCATTGGCACGGTCTTCATCGCCATGCTCCTCGCCAACGTCGTGCTCCGTCCCATCTCCGTGATCAGCAGCGGCGTGGCGCGGCTCGGGCGCGGCGAGTTTGACGCGGCGGTGGATCTGCCCGACGACGCCGAACTGCGGGACGTGAGCGAGTCGATGAAGGCCATCGGCGTAAGGCTCGCGGCCGGCGGCGGCGACGCCACGCAACGTGACGCCAAACGTCTGGTCGCGCTCAGCCGTCTCTCGGCGGGCATCGCGCACGAGATCAAGAATCCGCTCAACGCCATGTCGATCCATCTCGAGTTGCTGCGCACCGAGATCGGCGGCTCACGCGAAGCGACCGAGCACCTGTCGGTGATCACCGGACAGCTACGACGGCTCGACGAGGTCGTGCAGACCTTCCTGAAGTTCTCACGCCCTGAGCAACTCGCGCTGCGACCCACATCGCTGCTGACACTGGTGAACGACATTGCGCCCATCGCCGAAGCTGAAGGTGAGCGCGCCGGCGTCCGCGTCGTGGTCGACTGCCCCGCCGATCTGCCCGACATCCACGCGGATCGATCGTCGCTGCAGAACGCCCTGCTCAACCTGGCCCTGAACGGCTGTCAAGCCATGCCGAACGGCGGCACGCTGCGCATCGCTGCAACGCGCGTCCCCGGTGGACGCGTGGCGGTGACCGTGACCGACTCGGGCGTCGGCATTCCGGCCGATCAGCTCGACAAGATCTTCAATCTCTACTTCACGACCAAAGAGGGCGGCACCGGGATCGGCCTGGCGATGGTCTACCGCACCGTGCAGCTCCACGACGGCGACATCACCGTGGAGTCGGCGCCCGGACGCGGCACCACGTTCACCGTAACGTTGCCCGTCGAGCCTGAAGAATCCGCGAGATAATGACGGGATGAGTCGGTCCGCCACACTGCTCGCCATCAGCGCCGCGCTGCTGAGTGCGGCGTGCGGTACCGCCGCCGCGCAGCAGCAGGTTCAGCTCCCCGCGACAGGGCCGCTCGCCATGCCGGCGGCGCCATCGCACATCGTGGTGCCCGCCGCGCCGGAACCCGCGCCGGCACCGGTCGTTGAGCCCCTGCCTTCGCAAATCAATCCACCCGCGATCACCGCCGGCGGCTCGCGGCCGAAGACAGATCCGCCGCCTGTGAGACCGGCGCCACCGACACCGCCGCCCGCGACACCGCCTGCCACAGCGCCGGCCACGCCGACGCCGCTGCCCGCAGCGCCCAACCAGGGCGAGCTCGAACAACAGGCACGCGCGCTCAAAGATTCTGCGGATCAGACTCTGGACAAGATCGATTACAAGGCGCTCAGCACGGACGGCCGCTCGCAGTTCGACACGGCCAAGCGTTTTCTCAAGCAGGCCGACGACGCGCTCAAAGCGAAGAACATCGTGTACGCGTGGCAGCTTGCCAACAAGGCGAACACCATCGCCACGCTGCTCAAGTAACGCCTACCAGCTGTTCTTGATCTGTTCCCATTCCGCGCGCATGGCGGCGATGAGCGCCTGCGTCGCGTTGGCATCGAGTGCGCGGGCGCGCTCCGGAATGATGGCGGCCGTCACCAACAGATCGATGTCGGCGCGTGCGTCGGCGCGTAGGTCGCGCATGTTGCCCAGCGCGGGGCCGTCCTTCGCGCGGATCCAGGCGGCAATCGCCGCGTTCCAGGCGCGATCGAATTCAGCGTTCCCGCGCGCGCCGGCCGCGAGCCAGTAGCCCGCCGCGGTCGATGCGGGATCGCGGGCCAGTTCGGCTTCGCTGCGCGCGACGATGCGCTCGTAGTAGCCGTGCCGGCCCGCGTCGGGCGCCAGTTGCGCCGCGCGATCGACGGCCGTCGCCCACCAGTCGAAGAGCTTCTCTCGCGCGCGGGGATCAGCGCCGGCCTCGACTGGAGCGGCGAGCGCCACCTCCAGCAGTTCGGCCGCAGCCCCGGGGCGTCCCTCGAAAAACACCGTCAGCCCGAGACCGATCGTGAGATCACGGCGATCGACCGGTGACAAGCGGACAGGATCCAGACCGGCTAGCGTGTCGTGGGCGAGCACCAGATCAGCGCCGTCGGACTTCGTGTAGAAACGCTCGGCGTAGGCTCGGCCGAGCACCACGCCGGCAGCCCCGACGAGCGCGGGCGCCTTACGCGCCTCGAGCGCCGCAGCGATCGCTTGATCGTATTGGCTTTGGTTGAACGCCTGCCGGGCCTTGGCCAGTTGCGTCACCTGCGCCGGCGTCTGGGCTGACGCCGCAGCGCTCAGCAGCAGTACCCACGCGGTCAGCAACCCCAGACGCTTCATGCGCTCTCACTGTAAACCATGTCGTTCTTGCGCGAACAGGCGCGCGACTGCGTATTTGTTACCTCCTGCGGGTATGTCTCCATGTGCAATTGTGGATACGCTGCCCGGTGCCAGGCTGGCACAGTAATTGATATACCTATGGACGTGCCCCGGCTCCCCGCCGTCCTCATCGTCGCCGCGCTCCTCGGAGCGTCGGCCGCGGCCCATTCCGGGCAGGACCAGACGGCGCGCCCGGTGATGCCGGCGTTCAAGTCATCCGCGACACAAGTGGCCGTAACGGCGGCCGTGCGCTACGCCAATGGCACGCCGGTCACGACGCTGACAAAGGCCGACTTCGAGATCCTCGACAACGGCACGCCGCGCGAGATCAGCAGCTTCTGGTTCGAGCCGTCTGCGGCCTCCGTCGTCGTCCTCTTCGATCGCAGCGGCAGCATGGGCCTGAGCGGCAAGGTCGACATCGGCCGAGACGCCACGCGCCAGTTGCTCGGCTGGCTTGATAGCGGCGTGGACCAAGTGTCGCTGCTCGGTTTCGACCACGACGTGTCGCGGCTGCAGCCCTTCGAGCCGGCGCCGGGGCGTCTGCTCGCACAACTCGCGCATGTCGACACGTTCGGCACGACGGCCTTGCTCGACGCGATGATCACGGCCGCCAGCGAAGTCGCCGAGCGCCGAACGCGACGCGCGGTCGTGGTGCTCACCGACGGACTCGACACGGGCAGTCACGCCACGGCCACATCGGTCTCGCGGCTGGCAGCGGGCATCGACGTGCCGGTGTACGTGGTGATCACCACGCCGCGGGTCGACCGGAACAATGTGGATGCGCGCACCGCCGATCTGGCGGAGTTGGCGCGCCGCACCGGCGGCGAGGCCTTCGTGGTCACGACGGCCGATGAGGCCATGCGCGCCACGCGTGCCATCGCCTCGGATCTGCATCATCAGTATCTGATGGCGTTTGCCTCGGACGGGGCGCCCGGATGGCATGCGCTCGATGTGCGTGTGAAACAACAGAAACTGCTTGTGCGTGCACGGACCGGGTACGACGCCGGCGTGCGGGCCACGAGCCCGGTCAATAATTGATGTACGAGCCCCAAGGAGGCCCTAATGCGTAAGACACTGATCACCGCAACACTGCTCACATTCGTTCTCGCCGGCGCGACCGCCTGCGCCACGAAGAAGTTCGTGAAGGACGAAGTCGCCGGCGTCAGCACGAAGGTCGACGGCGTGTCGAAGGCCGTGGAAGAGAACCAGCAGCGCACGCGCCAGAACGAAGACGAGATCGCCGGCGTGGACCAGAAGGCCGTGGCGGCGCAGGGCGCGGCAGGTCAGGCGCAGCAGGCGGCCAACGCGGCCGGCACGAAGGCCGACGCGGCCGGCTCGGCGGCGGCGGCCGCAAGAGCGAAGGCTGATGAAGTGGAGAAGGCGTCCAAGCGCCTCATGTTCACGGTGGTGCTCGACGAGAGCTCGGGCAACTTCAAGCTCAACGACGCGAAGCTGCCGGATGCCGCCAAGGCGCAGCTCGACCAGCTGATGGCCAAGGTCACGGCCAACCCGACCAACGCCTATTTCGACATCGAGGGCTACACCGACTCGACCGGCTCGCCGGAGATCAACAAGAAGCTCGGCCTGGCGCGCGCCGAGGCCGTGCGCGACTACCTCTACACGCAGCACAAGGTGCCGCTCTTCCGGATGAACGTCATCAGCTTCGGCGAAGACAACCCGGTCAGCGACAACAAGACCAAGGACGGCCGCGCGCAGAACCGGCGCGTCGTCATTAAGGTCCTGAACTAGGCAATTCCAAAATGGGGCAATGAGGCAGTGGGGCAATCAAGCCCATTGCCTCATTGCCCCATTGCCTCATTTGTCTGATAGGATTGTCTGTCTCTTCGAGGGCCGACATAGCTCAGTTGGTAGAGCGGCTGATTCGTAATCAGCAGGTCATCAGTTCAAATCTGATTGTCGGCTCCATCTTTCCCGCAAAACCCGTCGCAAACCCCGCTAAAACCGCCGCACCGCCGTGGGCTTCGCCAGTCGCGCCGACGCGTTGCATGCGGTGTTGGCCGGCCCGCATTTGGCCAGAACTTCGACCTCAGCAGTAGATGGGGTTCCGGGATGGCCGTAGAAGGCGAACATGGCCCTCACCATCCCGCCTTTCGGAAGGAGCAGATCCATCGGGCCGCACTGGTAGTCGCTCGGGCCGGGTCGCACGCACGCGAAACTCCGGCTCACACCGTCAGGCACGCGGAGCACGGTCAGACGATCGCTCGCATCGCGCGCGGCCCAGTCGATATTGCTGCTGAGGTTGATCTGTCCGACGCGTGCGTCACTGGTGCCGCTGTTCGTGATGTCCACAGTCCAGATGACCTGGCCGCCGTTGCCGACCACTTCCGGAGCCGTGATACGCACACGGAGCGGCACCGCAACACGGACGAGCACCTGAACACTGGCCTGGTCTTCGCAGTTCTGCGGCTCGCACGTCCCTTCGACCTTTGCGCGCACCTCTTCGTAGTAGTCCTTGTCCGGCGCATACCCTCCGACCAACGTGTGGCCGCCGACCTCCGCAGTTACGTTCAACGTGACCGTCTCGCCCGGACCGAGGGCATGGTCGCCACACACAACGCGGTTGCCGTCAGCGCGGCAGTTCCATCCGGCCGGCCCGCGAACGCCGCCCGCGACGGGCTCATTCATCGCCTCCCACACGAATCTCACGGGAGAAATCGCGGTCGTCCCGCCGTTCTTCACAGTAACGGTGTAGGTCGCGCGTTCCCCGGCCGCAACCTCCTGCAGATTCGCACTGATGCCGACGCGCAGGCTGGCGCCGCTGCCCACGGTGGTCACCGCATTCCAGCTGGCGCTGCATGCCTGCGACGGGCACGCACCTGAGGCGGTCGCACTCGCCGTGAGAGTGTTGGATTCGTACGGTGCCGTCACATCGACGTTCACGCTCACGCTCGTCTTCGGCGCGAGCGTGCCCGGTCCGCACTCCACCGTGTACTTCGTCTGATCCGATCGCAGCTGACACGGCCAACTGTCCGCGCTCTTGACGATCCGGGGTGTCAGGCCGAACGAAGGACTGAGGTCCACTACCCACCGCAGGACGACGTTGGTGGCCGGCGCGGTGCCTTCATTCGTGAGGCGCAGTCGATAGGTGATGGGCACCTCGATCCCCGTCTGCGGCGATGACGCGGACACCGAAGGCGGCGCCGTGCCGCGAAGCACCAGCTTGGCCGTTGGTGGCGCGGCGTCAGTGGGCGCGGACGCCTGGACGTTGCCGTCCACGAAGTAGGTGAAGAACTCCGGGTTGCCGCCGGTGATCTGCACGCGCACGTGGACCCCACCGGGAGAGCGCGCCGGATCCCATGTCGCGGAGAAGGACCGCGTGCCGCCGTCCTTGCTGATCGTGCCCTTCTCGGACAACAACGGCGCGGCCGCCGACGCTTCCACGGTGACGCTGAAGTTGAAGTCGAAGTACGAGACGCCGCCTTTTGCGCTCACGTCGATCTTGATCGGCACCGCGCCGACTGCGGCTCGCGCCTTGAAACCCGTGCCGTTGTTGCGCCACCCAGGCTCGTCCGACGTCGTCAGTTCAACCGCGTTGCCCACGGACACGACCAGGTGTGACCACGTGTCGGCGGCGCCCTTTTCCGCTGTCTTCACCTGACCGTACGGCGTAGCGGCTGCGCCCACCGCGATAAGAACTGCGGCAACAACGAGGCGTACGCGAAAGACGACGGGCAGGGCCACGTGTGCTGAGTATCCGCCCACGCCAATGGGAGTCAAAGCAATTTCCGGCCGTATACTGAACGTCGTCCAGGCATGAGCAGCGGACTCGTCTTCAACATCCAGCGTTTCTCCCTTCACGACGGCCCAGGCCTGCGCAGCACCGTGTTCATGAAAGGCTGCCCGCTCCATTGCGAGTGGTGCCACAACCCCGAAAGCCAGTCGCCTCAACAGGAATTTGTGCGCATGCGCAATCGGTGCATGCACTGCGAGCGCTGCAGCGAGGACGAACTCGCCAACCCCGTCGTGAGCGGCCGCGGCATGGACGACGTCGAGCTCTGCCCCACCGGCGCGCTCCAGGCCGTGGGACAGACGATGACGCCGACGGAACTGGTCGAGACGCTGCTGCGGGACCGCATCTTCTTCGACGAGTCGCACGGCGGCGTGACGTTCTCCGGAGGCGAACCGCTGCAGCAGGCCGCGTTCGTCACCGAGTGCCTGCGTCGCCTACAGGCCGAAGGCGTGCACACGGCGCTCGACACCTGCGGCTTCGCGAAGTGGGCCGATCTGAGAGACGCGGCGGCGCATGCCTCACTCGTGCTTTACGACGTGAAGCTGATGGACGACGCCCGCCACAAGGCGGTGACGAGCGTGTCGAACCAGCTGATCCTGAGCAACCTCCAGGCCCTCACCGCGGTCCACAGCAACATCTGGATCCGCATTCCGGTCATTCCCGGCGTGAATGACGACGAGGAGAACCTGGCCGCGACGGCGGCATTCCTGCAGCCGCTGCCGGGAATCCGGCAGGTGGATTTACTTCCCTATCACGCGACCGGCGAGGCAAAATTTGCAAGAGTCGGCAAAGACTACGCGCTCTCCGGCACCTCGTCGCCGGACCGCGCACGGCTCGACACTCTGGCGGCGCACTTTCGCGCCAGAGGCCTGACCGCGAATATCGGAGGCCACGCATGACGCCACGCACTGCCCGCACCACTGCCCGCACCGAACGCCTGCGCCGCGACAGCCTCGACGCGATCCCCTCGCTCAGCCCCGAACGCGCGCGCATCACGACCGCGTTTTACAAAGCGAATCTGGGCCGCTACAGCACGCCGGTGCTGCGCGCGATGAACTTCTACGCGATCTGCGACCAGAAGACGTTGTGGATGGGCGACGAGGAGGTGATCGTCGGCGAACGCGGCCCGAAGCCGAAGGCCGTGCCGACGTACCCGGAACTCACGTGCCACAGCGCGGAGGACCTGCGGATTCTCGACTCGCGTCCGAAGACCAGCTACAAGGTCGACGCGGCGATGATCGCGGAATACGAGCGCGAGATCATTCCCTACTGGCAGGGCCGCTCGCTGCGCGACCAGATGTTCCTCGAACTGCCGCAGGAATGGCACGACACGTACGCGGCCGGTTGCTTCACCGAGTTCATGGAACAGCGCGCGCCGGGCCATACGGTCGGCGACGGCAAGCTGTACCGCAAGGGCATGCTCGACTTCCAGGCCGACATCGCCGCCGTGAACGCGACGCTCGACTTCGAGAACGACCCCGCGGCGCTCGACAAACGCGAGCAACTGCGCGCGATGTCGATCGCGTGTGACGCGGTGATGCGCTTTGCCGCGCGCCACGCGGAACTCGCCGACACGGCGGCGTACGCGACGGCCGATCCGGTTCGCCGCGCCGAGCTACTGAAGATCCGCGACGCCTGCCGCCACGTGCCGGCTCACGCGCCGCGCAACTTCCACGAGGCGCTGCAGGCCTACTGGTTCAGCCACCTGGCCGTGATCACGGAACTGAACGGCTGGGACGCGTTCAGCCCGGGCCACCTCGATCAGCACCTCTGGCCCTTCTACCAGCAGGGCCTCGCCGACGGCACGCTGACGCGCGAGTCGGCGAAAGAACTGCTCGAGTGCTTCTTCGTGAAGTTCAACAACCACACGGCGCCGCCCAAAGTGGGCGTGACGGCGGCCGAAAGCGGCACCTACACGGACTTCGCGAACATCAACCTCGCGGGCCTGCTGCGCGACGGCAGTGACGGGTCGAACGAGGTGACGCATCTCCTGCTCGACGTGATCGACGAGATGCACCTGCTCCAGCCGAGCAGCAACATGCAAATCTCGCGCAAAACTCCTGACGTCGTCGTCAAGCACGCACTGAAAGTCATCCGCAACGGCTACGGCTTCCCGTCGCTGTTCAACGCCGACGCGGTCGTCGAGGAACAGCTGCGCCAGGGCAAGACGCCGGAAGACGCGCGCGAAGGCGGCTGCTCCGGCTGCGTGGAGGTGGGCGCGTTCGGCAAGGAGGCCTACATCCTCACGGGCTACTTCAACCTGATGAAGATGCTCGAGCTCGCGCTGCACGACGGCTTCGATGCGCGCACGGGCAAGTACATCGGCGCGCGCACGGGCGACGTGTCGACGATCACGACCTATGACCAGCTCTTCGCGGCATTCGAGGCGCAGGTCCGTCACATGCTCGACATCAAGATCCGCGGCAATCAACTGATCGAGCGCACGTACGCGACGCGCATGCCGCACACGTTCCTGTCGGTGATCACCGACGACTGCATCGCGAAGGGCCAGGACTACAACGCCGGCGGCGCGCGCTACAACAACACGTTCATCCAGGCGGTCGGCATCGGCAGCATCACCGACAGCCTCTCGGCGCTGAAGGAAGTGGTCTTCGACAAGGGCGACGTCCCGCTCGCGCGTTTCGTGGAAATCCTCGACGCCGACTTCACCGGGCACGAACCGCTGCGCCAGCGCCTCACGCACAAGACGCACAAGTACGGCAATGACGATCCGCAGGCGGATGCGCTGATGACGCAGACGTTCAACATGCTGTTCGCTGCGATCGATGGGCGGCCGAACACCAAGGGCGGTGCCTACCGACTCGAGATGCTGCCGACCACGTGTCACGTGTATTTCGGCGAGGTGTGCCTCGCGTCAGCGGATGGCCGCGGCGAAGGCCAGCCGGTGTCTGAAGGCATCAGCCCCGTGCAGGGCGCCGATCGACTGGGCCCGACGGCCGTGCTCAAGTCCGCGTCGAAGATGGACCACATCAAGACCGGCGGCACGCTGCTGAACATGAAGTTCACGCCGAGCGTGCTCGAAGGCGAGGCCGGCATCGACAGCCTCCACAGCCTCGTGCGGTCGTACTTCAAGCTCGACGGCCACCACATGCAGTTCAACGTGGTCACGGTAGAGACGCTGAAGAAGGCCAAGGCCGCGCCTGCGGAATATCGCGACCTGATCGTGCGCGTGGCGGGATACAGCGACTACTTCTGCGATCTGTCGGAAGCGCTGCAGGACGAGATCATCCACCGGACCGAGCACACGCAGTTCTGAGGGACTCGACGCGGGAAAAGACACGGGGCGCGCGACTCATGATCGCGCGCCCCGATTTTCTACCCGAGCCCCCCCGCGCTACTTGATGATCGCGGTCGGATGCTTGCCTTCGTACTTCAGCGTGATCTCATTGGCCTTGCAGAGATCGAGCTTGGTCCATTCAATCGAGTCTTCCTCAGAATCGACGACCTTCAAATCCCACAAGCAGGTCGTTTCTTTGCGGGAAAACTCGATGTCCACGCTCTCGCCGTTCTTCAGGACATCTTTGCCCATCACGTCCTCGCCCCACTCGTCGTCGTCGCTCGGCGACACGTAGACCTCGTCGATCGTCAATCCGGTCTTGTTGACCAGGCTGAAATCGAGCTTGCGGTTCTGCGCCGCGTGCAATGTGACGGTGGCGAACACGACGACGGCCAGACCGGCCGCAGCCAAAGCTGCCTTGATCATTTTTGTTTTCATACTCCAGTAGACCACATCTCGACCGGTTTTCGATCACACTGGAGGGGTGACAACCATTCTGGCGTGCCCGGTCTGTGGCGAAGCACTGACACTCGATCCGGCCGCCGCGGTCTGCCCGAAGAAACACACCTTCGATCGCGCGCGCAGCGGCTACCTGAACCTGCTGCTCTCCAACAAGAAGCAGTCGGCCGAGCCGGGCGACAGCCCGGCGATGCTGCAGAGCCGCCGCGCGTTCCTGCAAGGCGGCTACTACGATCAGATGGCCGAAGCGGCGGCGACGGCCGTGGCGACCGCGATGGCGGGCCGCGCACCTGCACATGTCGCCGATCTCGGATGTGGCGAAGGCTTCTTCACCGCGCGGACGCGCACCGCGCTCGCGGCGGCGATCGATCCGGGGCCGGTGTGCTACGGCGTCGACATCTCACGCCCGGGCGTGAAGATGGCGGCCAGCTACGGCAAGGACATTCACTGGGTGGTGGCGAGCCTCCATCGCAGTCCGTTCCTGCCGCAGTCGCTCGACGCCGCCCTCAGCATCTTCGCGCCGATCGACACCGCCGACGTGCGCCGCGTCATTCGCGACGATGGCGTCCTCGTGACGGTGACGCCGGGCCCCGACCATCTCGACGCCCTGCGCATCATCATCTACACATCCGTGAAGCCGCATCCGCACACACCGGCGCTGATGACGGGCGATACGCTGTTTGCCCACACATCCGCCACACGCGTGCGCTACACGATCGCGTTGGAGTCGCAGGCGCAGATCATGCATCTGCTGGCCATGACGCCGTACTACTGGCATATCAGCCGCGAGACCAAAGCGGCGATCGAGGAACTGAAGCGGTTGGAACTGACCGTTGACGCGTACGTGAACGTGTTCCGTCCACTGCCGCGCTGAGCCGCGAGGCTACCGGGCGCCGGCGGCGGCGATCATCGCGCCGAAGGCCTGATCGGTATGTGGCCCGTGATGCAGCCAGAGCACGTGCCCATCCTGACCCAGCAGCGCCAGATAGGCATCGTCTTCAGCCGATTTCGAGAAACCCATCAGCAACTTCCAGCGGTCGACGTTACCCCAGACGGTGATGACGTTCTCGTGGAGTGCCTTCGGCGTGCCGCTGCGCATGCCACGGTCGATGAAGAACTTCCCCATGCGCGCCATGCCGCCAAGCACCGGCACCTCGAAGAATGTGGCCAACTCGCGCGCGGCGAACGCCTTGCGCACCGGTTCTGACCACGCTTCAACAACGAACCGCGACTGATAGGTGAAGCCCATCATGACGAGCGCCACTTTGCCCTGCGCCGCGTCGGGAAGAATCGCCTTCCGGCCAGTGAGGAACTCGCCTTCGAGTCGGGGGAACACGTCCCCGACCCGAAGGCGAGATACGGGCGTCGACTGCGCGGCTACCACGGTGGCGACCGCCATCAGACACATCAGCACGACCGCGCGATGAAGCCGCGCGCGGAGTCGGCCGTCAGCGCCGATTGTCGATCCTCACGCGGAACTCCCCGCGGTTGTCCTGGCACGGATTGTCGTTAATGCCGATCCAGAGTTCGCCCGACGCCGGCATGCTGAGCGCCTGAGTCTGGTTGCCGATGCCAAAGGGCTGGCGATTGTCGATGCGCCCGATGAGCGCGCCCAGCAGGCTATCCGGAATGGGGGCAACCCTCGCGGTGCGGCCGATCTTGGAACCGGCGGGCCCCGCCACGTCCTTTGGATCGCCACTCAGCAGAACCTCGCCCGTCGCATTGAAGGCCACCTGGTCCCCGGCCCTCACGCGGATGCCGGTGGCCACCCAGCACTCGACTGCAGGAATCGTGACGGTCTGTCCCTGGCCCTGCCCTTGGCCCTGGCCCTGGCCCTGGCCTGTCCCGCCCTGAGCCGGGGGAGCGGGCATGCCGTTCCATTTCCCCAGGAAGATGCGCGCAACTTCATTGGAGCCAAAATCCTGATTCCCGTTCGGCGTGCGGACCGTGAGGCGCAACGGGTCGGTGCCGCCGATGTCGATCAGACGGCCGTTGACGAGGTCGCCGTTGCGCATGGCAATGAACGGGCCGCCGTCCTGCATCAGCTTGAGTTCGGCGGCCGGAATCGCGCTGCCGGCAAAATCGATGAACGCCACCTCATCGGTCGCAAGCGTTTCGGTGCCCTTCGCTGAGCGGATCGTGAAGCCAACACCGCCGAGATCGATCAGTTCCGTCTGCAGACGATCGCCGTTGCGCAGCGTCAGCGTGGCGCGAGGCGCGGCGAACGCGGCAATAGCAACGGCCGCGCACAGGAACAACACCGAGGTGGAAAGCGAACGTCGAATCATGGTCAATCTCCTTGTGAATGATCAGGCTAGCGCATCCGCCAGCTGTTTTTGAAGTGCGCCGAATTTCTCCGAGTAGTCTTCCTGCGCACGCGTGATAACCAGGTGCGCTTCCTCACGCCCGAAGACGTGGGTAATCTCGATCGGCTTGGTCGTCGCCCCCGGCGCGAGCTTGTACGTCTCGAAGTAGTGCACGAGCCGATTGACGACCGCTTTCGGAATGAAGTCGAGGTCGGTCCAACCGCCGTACAGGCCGTCGCCCTCGAGGACCGCGATGATCTTGTCATCGGCTTCATTGCCGTCGAGCATGCGGATCCCGCCGATCGGACGAGCTTGCAGCAGGATATCGCTGTGCGTGATGGGTGTCTGTGTCAGAACGCACACGTCGAGCGGATCGCCGTCGCCCATCAGGCCGGTGCGATGCGTCCGCTCAGCCGACAGCGCGCCGACGCGCGCGCCGCAGTAGGTCTGCGGCAGGAAGCCATACGGCGCGGGACAGATATTGGAGTAGAGCTGCGGCCGGTCGACCTTGAGGTAGCCCGTGGGCTTGTCGATCTCGTATTTCACACGGTCCGTGGGCACGATCTCGATGAAGCAGGTCACCACCTCAGGCGCGCGTGAGCCGATCGGCACACCGTGCCAGGGATGGCTGCGGAACAGAAGGCCGAGGAGTTTGCCGGGATCGTCGATCATGCCTCTATCTTGCCACCGGACAGGTGTCGCGCCAGCCAATCGCTCCATTCGGGGACCCCGGCGTTCGTGGTGCACGATGTTTCGAAGACGGCCAGCGACGGATTGACCTGCAGCGCGTTCGCCTGCATGGCCTTCAGGTCGACTCGCCCGAACGGCAGCAGATCGGTTTTGTTGATCACCAGCGCCGATGCGGCGCGCATCGCCTCCGGGTAGCGGAGCGGCTGCCCCTCCCCTTCGGCCGTGCTGAGGACGACCACGCGGAGGTGCTCGCCGAGATCCACACCCACCGGGCACCGCAGGTTGTCGACGTTCTCGATGATCAGCAGGTCCAGCGACTCGAGGTCCAGCTTGTCGAGCGCGCGCTCCACGAGCTTGGCGTCCAGATGACAGCCGCCGTCCATGAGGATGCGGACTACAGGCAGGTCGTAGCGAGCCAGCCGGCGCGCGTCGAAATCCGTCTGCGCGTCGCCGGCGATGATCCCGATCCGCACCCGCGGCTGCAGCAACTCGATGGTGCGCTCGAGCAGGCTGGTCTTGCCGGCGGCCGGCGCGCTCAGCACGTTCACGGCAAACAGGCGCGCCTCGTTGAGCCGCGCGCGGTTGTCGTCGGCAATCAGATCGTTGTTGGCCTTGACGTGTCGCTCGATGGTGAAGATCGTCATGATGCAAACACGCGGATTCTGGCGTCGACGATGTGACAGCCCTGTCCCTTGGCCTTCACGATCACGGGGTTGAGATCGAGTTCAAGGATCTCGGGCACCGCCCGGGCGAGCGCCGAGATGCGCGCGAGCAGGTCGCCCAGTGCGTCGAGATCCGCTTCCGGTTTGCCGCGATGCGCCGCCAGCAATCGGCTCGCGCGCGTCTCGCCGATCAACTCGGTGACGTCGCGGCCCACGAGCGGCGCGAGGCGGAAGTGCATGTCACCGAGCACCTCCACATCCGTCCCGCCCAATCCGAATCCGATGATCGGTCCGAACAGTCGATCGTGCACGACGCCGATCATGGTTTCGACGCCGCCGTTCAGCATGGGCTGGATGGAGATTCCGTCGAAAGGCACGCCGTGACGGCGCGCCAACTCTGACAGGGTTGCGAAGGCCGCGCTCACCGCATCGGCGTCGTCCAGATTCAGCAGCACGCCACCGAGATCGCTCTTATGCGTCACGGTGCTCGACACCAACTTGGCGACCACCGGGAAACCCATCGCCTCGGCGGCTTCCACGGCGATCGCGTTCGTCTTCGCAAACGCCGTGGGCGCCAGCGTCACGCCGTAGGCCGCGAGCACGCGGCGCATCTCCTCTTCGCTGAGCCAGGATTCGCCGCGCGACGCCAGCACGGACTGGCACACGGCGCGCGCCGCGGTGGCGCTGACGTCAGCAAACTCGCGCGGCATACCGAGCGGCGTCTCGCGCCAGTGCGCATACGACACGACTTTGCCGAGTGCGCGCGCGGCGTTCTCGGGAAACTCGTAGACCGGAATCTGCTCGCCGTTGAACTCGAGACGATCGAGCGTGTCGCCGGCCATCAGACACGCCACGATCGGCTTGCCCGTGGCGCCGGCCGCGCGCGCTGACACGATGCCGCGACCGACCGCGTCGAGGACGGCTTTCGCGCCGGAGGGGTCCACCGGCGTGTAGAGGATGATCAGCGCATCGGTTTCGCCCGCTCGCAGAACCGTATCAATCGTCCGTTCGTATTCGTCCGGACCTGCCGAGGCAATCATGTCGACCGGGTTGGCCACCGACGGCACGGCCGGCAGCAGCGCCTGCAGGCGCGCGCGCGTGAACTCGCTGAATCGCACCACCGACAAGCCGGCGGCTTCGCACGCGTCGGCCGCCAGAATGCCCGGGCCGCCCGCGTTGGTCACGATCGCGACGCGACCGCCGCGAGGCAGCGGCTGCGCCGACAAAAGCGCGGCGAGGTCGAACATCTCGTCGATCGTGTCGGCGCGGATCACGCCGGTTTGATGAAACAGCGCCTGCACGGTGGTGTCACTCGCCGCGAGCGCAGCCGTGTGGCTGCCGGCCGCGCGCGATCCGGCCTTCGTGCGACCGGCTTTGACCGCAATGATCGGCTTCTGCCGGCCGATGCGCCGCGCGAGATTCGCGAATCGGCGCGGATTGCCGAACGACTCGAGATACAGCGCGATCACCTTCGTCGCGTCGTCGGTTTCCCAGTATTCGAGAAGGTCATTGCTCGAGACATCGGCCTTGTTGCCGACGCTGACGAAACTGGACAGCCCGACATGCCGCCGCGTGGCCAGCGACAGGATCACCATGCCCAGCGCGCCGCTCTGCGAAGACAGTGCGAGGCCTCCGGGCGGCGGGAAAATCGGCGAGAACGACCCGTTCATCGGCGCGTCCGCTTCCGCGTTGAGCACGCCCATGCAGTTCGGGCCGACCATGCGCATGCCGGCCTTACGCACCGCCGCGACCAGCTGGTCCTGCAGCGCCAGCCCCTCGGCGCCAGCCTCGGCGTAACCCGCGGTGATGACCACCAGGGCCTTCACGCCCGCCGCCGCGCAGTCCTCGACCACCGCGGCCACCAACGGCCGCGGCACGGCGATCACGGCCAGGTCAACAGGCCCGGGGACGTCTCGCAGCGACTTGAACCCGGGGTAGCCCTCGACGGCAGCGCCGTCCCGGTTGATGGGGAAAATGCCTCCGCGAAATTTCGCAGCCAGCAGGCAATCGAAGATCCTGCGGCCGATGCCGGAGCGATTCTGGGAGACGCCGACAACGGCGACAGAGCGGGGACGGAAGAGCGGTGTGAGGGTGGGTTCCATGGCAGGGGTCACAACCCCATAGTGAGTGCAAGGCGGCTGCCAAAGGCAATGGGGCAATGGGGCAATGGGGCAATGAGGCAATGAGGCAATGAGGCAATGAGGCAATGAGGCAATGAGGCAATGAGGCAATG
>CAYHEX010000056.1:0-16465 GCA_964355365.1 uncultured Solibacteraceae bacterium
ACGACTGGACGCGCGACTCAGATCATTACGCGTTCTGGCAGGCCTGGAAGCTGCCGTTCATCTATCTGGGCGTCGAGGACGAATCGCAGCATCACAAGGCGACCGACGACTACGAAACCATCTCGCACCACTTCTACGTGCGCGCGGTAGAGACGGGGATTTTGCTGATTCAGCATTTCGACCAGAACCTTGACGCGATCGCCAAGGCTCGCATCTCAGGAGACGGCAAATGACACGCATCGGCATTCTCGGATCAGGTGAGGTCGGCAAGACGCTGGCGAAGGGGCTCAAAGGCCACGGCTACGACGTGCGGATCGGCTCGCGGACGGGCGGCAAGCTCGACGCATTCACCGACACGTCGGGGATTCCGAATGATGACTTTGCCGGCATTGCCGAATGGGCCGAGGGGCTGGTGCTGGCCGTCGCGGGCCGCGCCGCGGTAGAGGCGCTGGACGGAGCCGGTCGGGCGAACCTCACCGGCAAGTGCATCATCGATGCGACGAATCCGATCGAGGTATCGCCGCCCGAAGACGGTGTGCTGCGGTTCTTCACGGGACCGAACGAGTCGCTGATGGAACAGCTGCAGGCGGCGTTTCCCGACGCCCACTTCGTCAAGGCGTTCAACAGCGTTGGCCACGCGAAGATGGTGAACCCGTCGTACGCCGGCGGCCCGCCCACGATGTTCTATTGCGGCAACGACCTGTCGGCCAAGCAGGCGGTCGCGAAGATCCTCACCGCGTTTGGCTGGGAGCCGTGGGACATGGGCACCGCGAAAGCGGCCCGCGCGATCGAGCCGCTATGCATGCTCTGGTGCATCCCGGGCTTTCGCGAGCACTCGTGGACGCACGCATTCAAGATGCTCAGGTAGCCGGACGGCGTGACTTGGCCCGAACTGTGCATTAATGGGAACGTATGTTTGAAGCGTGGACTGAGTTCTACCAAGACTCCAAGGTTCTTCAGATTGCCATCCTCTTCGGACACATGGGCGGGCTGCTCATTGGCGCCGGATGCGCGGTCGCGGCCGACCGGCTGACGCTCCTCGCGACGCCGGGTGATCGGCATCAACTGAAAGCGCTCTCCGGCTCTCATCGCGTGGTGCTTGGCGGACTGGCGGCCATGTTCGTGAGTGGCGCCCTGATGTTCGCCGCGAACTTCGACACCTACTTCGTGTCGAAATGGTACTGGGCGAAGATGGCGCTCATCGTCCTCCTGCTGCTCAACGGCGCGCGGTTGACGCGTGCCGAACGAGCGGCCTCCGCCGGTGAGTCGACGGGCTGGGCGCGGCTGCGTAGCGCCTCGATTGCCTCCCTCGTGCTGTGGGTACTTATTACCCTGTTCGGAGCGATTCTTCCCAATGTCTGATCTCTCGCGTCGTTCGTTCATTCGTGCCTCCACCTGCCTTGGCGGCGCGATCGCGGCCGTGGCGTTGCTGCCGGCTGACCTCCGGGCCCTGCCGATCCACATGGTTGATGGCACACCGGTTGGTGCCGGCGCCGAGCGATCGTTCCTGATTCCTGTGGCCGACAGCGTGAACGTCGACCGCGAGACGTCGATGATTCTGGTGCGCGCCCAGGGCAAGGTGTTTGCGTTCGCGCTGTCGTGCCCGCACGAACACGCCGCGGTGAAGTGGGTCGGGAAGGAAGGCCGCTTTGCGTGCACCAAGCACGACTCGAAGTACCTGCCCGACGGCAAGTACATCTCGGGTCGCGCCACACGGCACATGGACCGGTTTCCCATCCGCAAGGACGGTGGCAACGTGGTGATCAACCTCGACGCGGTGTTCCGATCCGACCTGGACGCCGCCGGCTGGGCCGCCGCCGAAATCGCGGTGTAGACACGGCCTTCCGTGTATCCTTCTTCGGGTCACGGGAGGTGCATATGCGACGGTACATGTTGGCAGTGGCGGCAGCTGCGGTTGCGGCAGTCACGCTGCAGGCGGCGACGCCGAAGATCGTATTCACGGACACCAAGCTCAAGAACGGGCTGCGCGTCATCATTGCTGAGGATCATCACGCGCCGGTCTTGTCGGTCGCGATCAGCTACAACGTCGGCTCGCGCGACGAGCGGCCGGGCCGCACCGGATTCGCGCATCTGTTCGAGCACATGATGTTCAAGGGGTCCGAGAACGTCGGCCCCGGCGAGCACTTCACGCTGATCTTCAACAACGGCGGCAGCATGAACGGCACCACCAACGAAGATCGCACGCTCTACTACGACACGTTGCCGTCCAATCAACTCGACCTCGCCCTGTTTCTCGAGGCGGACCGCATGCGCTCGCTCGAGATCACGCAGGCGAACCTCGACAACCAGCGCCAGGCCGTGCAGGAAGAGCGCCGGCTGCGCGTGGACAACCAGCCGTACGGCAAGACGAGTGAGCGTTTCAGCGATCTCGCGTACAGCAACCCGGCCTACCGGCATTCGGTCATCGGCTCGATGGCCGACCTGAGCGCCGCGACGGTCGGCGACGTGGCCGCGTTCTTCAAGACCTACTACGCGCCGAACAACGCGGTGATGGGCATTGCGGGCGA
Source organism: uncultured Solibacteraceae bacterium (assembly GCA_964355365.1). Taxonomy (GTDB): domain Bacteria; phylum Acidobacteriota; class Vicinamibacteria; order Vicinamibacterales; family SCN-69-37; genus SCUN01. Next base: position 2,529 of record CAYHEX010000056.1, read on the forward strand.
TGTGAACACCGCGCGGACGTTGGCGAAGGTGCGGCAGTATTTCGAGAGCATCCCGTCGCAGCCCGCGCCGCCGCCGATGGATATGACCGAGCCGGCGCAGACCAAAGAGAAGCGCGAGACGATTCAGGACGGCCTCGCCCGACTCACGCGCGTCGACATCGGATACCACGTGCCGCCGAGCAGCCATGCGGACAACGAAGCGTTGGGCGTGCTGGGCACCATTCTGACCGGCGGCAAGAGTTCGCGCATGTACGAGAGCCTCGTGCGGCAGAAGGCGCTCACCACGGGCGTCGGCGCCGGGACGAACGGCCGTCGCGGTCCGCAGCTGTTCCTGCTGAGCGCCACGGCCATGCCGGGCAAGTCGGCGGCCGATCTCGAGGCGGGCATCTACGCCGAGATCGAGCGGCTCAAGACGGACCCGATCCAGACATGGGAACTCGACAAGGCGCGCAACAGCGCCAAGCGGGGGGTCGTGAGCGGCCTGAGCAGCTCGCTGAATCTGGCGGTGTCGCTTGCGGAGAATGCGCTCGCCTACAACGACCCGGGCCTGATCAACACACAGATCGATCGCATCAACAAGGTCACGGCCGCCGATGTGCAGCGCGTGGCGAAGCAGTACCTGGTGCCTGTCAATCGCACCGTCATCATCACGACGCCGAAGCCCGCAGGTTCGGCGCCCGCCAACACCGACACGGGAGGCCGCTAATGCGCCGCACATCTTTCTCACTGGTGGCGCTGACCCTCGCGCTGGCCGCCGGCGTCGCGCTGGCCGCGCAGCAGCCGCCGCAGACAACGACGCAGGCCGTGATCCTCAAAGGGAAGGCGCCGGTCTCCAATGAATTACTGAAGGTCAAATTGCCGCGACCGACCGAGGCGCAGTTGAGCAACGGCGCGCATCTGATGGTGCTCGAAGATCACCGCGCGCCGCAGATCACGTTTTCGATCGCGATGCCGGGCGGCGGCGGGTACTACGACGCGCCGGACATGATCGGGCTCGCGTCGGCGACCGCGTCGCTGATGCGCGAAGGCACCGCGTCGAAGACGTCGGCGCAGATTTCGGAGCAACTGGAGACGATGGCGGCGACGGTGAACGCCGGCGCAAGCCTCACCGGCATTGACGCCACGGTGGCCGGATCGAGCCTGACCGAGAACTTCCAGGCCACGCTGGCGCTGGCCGCTGATGTGCTGCTGCATCCGACGTTCGCGCCGGAGGAACTCGCGCGCTACAAGGAACGCATGAAGCCCGGACTGCTGCAGCAGCGCACGAGCCCGAACTTTCTCGGCAGCGAGCTGTATCAGCGTCTCGTGTATGGCGCGCATCCGGCGTCGCGGATCTCGCCAACAGCGGAGAGCATCGATCGACTCACGCGTGACGCCGTGGTGGCGTGGCACAAAGCGCACTACGTGCCGGATCATGCACTGATTGCCGTGTCGGGTGACATCACCCTTGCGGCGGCGAAGCAGGCGTTCGAGGCGGCGTTGGCGTCCTGGCCGAAGTCGAGTTCAGCAGCGGCGTCGGTCGCGGAGCCGGCCGCGATGGGCGCGGGTCGCGTGTCCTTTATCGCGCGTCCGGGTTCCGTGCAGACAACGCTGATGGTGGGGACGCAGGCGATCGCGCGCATCGATCCCGACTACGACGCGTTTCAGGTGATGAACAAAGTGCTCGGCGGTGGCCCGACGGGCCGGTTGTTCACGCATTTGCGCGAAGAGAAGGGCTACACCTACGGCGCCGGCAGCGCGCTCAACGCCAGCCGCTGGAAGGGCGATTGGCTCGCGTCGATGGACGTACGGACGGACGTGACGGCGCCCGCCATGACGGACCTGATGGCGGAGATCGCGCGGATGCGCGACGAAGAGATTCCGCAGAAGGACTTCGACAACGCGCGCCGCTCCCTGATTGCGCAGTTCGCCCTCGGACTGGAATCGCCGGCGGCGGTGCTCGGCAACTACGTGACGCTCTACTGGTACAAACTGCCGGCCAACTACTGGGACACGTACCCCGATCGCGTCAACGCCGTCACGCGTGCACAGGCGCTCGCGGTCGCGAAGAAATACCTCGACCTGTCGCGCTTGCAGATCGTCGCCGTGGGAGATCCGAAGGTGGCCGACGCGTTCAAGGCGTTTGGCACCGTCGAGATGTTCGACGTCAACGGCAAGCCGATCGTCAAGTAGTGGCCAAACGCAGCATCGGGTTCTGGACCGCCGTGGCCCTGGTCATGGGCAACATGATCGGGTCCGGCGTGTTTCTGCTGCCGGCCTCGCTCGCGCCATTCGGCGGGCTCGCGTTCGGGGGATGGTTGATTTCCGCCGGCGGCGCCGTGGCTCTGGCGTTGGTGTTCGCGCGCCTGGCCCGTGAGAATCCCGCAGCGGGCGGCATCTACGCGTATTCGCGCGCGGCGTTCGGAGACCTCGCCGGCTTCCTCGTGGGCTGGGGCTACTGGACCGCGGTGTGGTCTGGGTGCGCAGCGCTGGCCATCGCGCTGGTCGGTTACCTCGACCCGTTCTTCCCGACAGTGGTTCGGACGCCGGCGCTCGCGGCCGCAGCCGCCATCGGCGCGCTGTGGTTGCTCACGTTCGTCAACATGCGAGGCGTGGCGGCGGCCGGGCGTGTGCAGGTCGTCACCACGGCGATCAAAGTGCTGCCGTTGTTGGTGATCGGCGTCGCGGGTCTTGCGGTGCTCAACCCGTCACACTTCGCCGTGCCGACCACGGTCGTGGGCACTGGTTCCGTGATCAAGGCACTGATGGCGGCCGCCAGCCTCACGCTGTGGGCGTTACTCGGGCTCGAGACGGCGACAATTCCGGCTGACAGCGTCGAGGCTCCCGAGCGAACGATTCCGCGCGCGACCGTCATCGGCACGGTGCTGGCCGCGGTGATCTACATCATCAGCACCGCCGGCGTCATGGGCGTGCTCGGGCCGGACGCGCTGGCGAATACGACGGCGCCGTTTGCCGACGCCGCGCGACGGTTCTTCGGCGACACCGGTGCGTTGATTGTGGCGGCCGGCGGCGTGATCTCCTGCTTTGGCGCGCTCAACGGCTGGTTGCTCGTGCAGGGACAACTGCCTGGTCCTATCGCGGCCGACGGACTGTTTCCCAAAGTGTTCGGCCGCGTCGGTCCACGTGGGACGCCCGTGTTTTCCCTGGTGCTGGGCAGTGTGCTGGCGTCGATTCTGATCGCCGCGAATTCATCGCGCGGCCTGGTGTCGCTCTTCACTTTCGTGATCCAGTTGGCGACGCTCAGCACGCTCGTGCCGTACGTGTTCTGCTCGCTCGCCGGATTCATGCGCGGTCAGCGCTCGGTGGCCGGCATCATCGCGTTCCTGTTCTCGATGTTCGCGATCGCCGGCGCCGGCCCCGAGGTCGTCTACTACGGCTTTCTCTTATTACTCGCCGGTCTTCCGATGTTCGTATGGGTGCGGCGGCGGGCTGCACACTCGTAGCCGCGGACCTTCAGGTCCGCGGAGTAGCCGTACACTCGTAGCCGCGGACCTTCAGGTCCGCGGAGCGGAGGCACATGAACGAATACGGATCGATCACCCGGCTCCTTGTCAAACACGCGCGTGACGCGTTTCGCTCGCAGTTCGACTGCGACGGGCAGTGGCGCACCCTGAACTTCACCGACGCGCCGGATCTGACACGCGCGATCGCCGACTACGAGGTGTTTCTCTCACTCGTGTCCGCTCAAGGCGCGAAGCTCGAGTGGCTGTCGGCAGACGATCGCGTGGGCCTCGACTCGATCTACGTGCGCGATGCGTCGATCGTGACGCCGCGTGGCATGGTGCTCTGCGAGATGGGCAAGCCGCAGCGATCCACCGAACCGGCCGCGCAGGCGGACGCATTTGCCCGGCTCGGCATCCCGGTGGTCGGTACGATTCGCGCGCCCGGGAAGATTGAAGGCGGCGATGTGGTGTGGTTCGACGAACATACCGTCGCGGTGGGCCGAGGCTATCGGACCAACGACGAGGGGATCGAGCAGTTTCAGCGGATCCTCGGTCCCGACATCGACCTGCTGATGGTGCCGCTGCCGCACTATCGCGGGCCGTCGGACGTGTTTCACCTGATGTCGATCATCAGCCCGGTCGCGCACGACCTCGCCGTGGTCTACTCGCCGCTCATGCCGGTGGTGTTCCGCGACTGGTTGATCGATGGCGGCATCGACTTCGTCGAAGTGCCTGACGAGGAGTTCGACACGATGGGCGCCAACGTGCTCGCGATCGCGCCGCGCACGTGCGTGATGGTCGAAGGCAATCCGATCACCCGCGGTCGCCTCGAAGACGCCGGCGCGACGGTCGCCGAGTACGACGGCCGCGAGATCAGCCTCAAAGGCGGCGGCGGCCCCACGTGCCTGACGCGGCCGATCAGTCGCGGCTAAGAGCTTTCAACATGGGGAGCCATGGGGAGCCATGGGGAAGATCAACACCAACACCAACACCACACAAACAGCTTTTCAAAGTGCTCTTTGAAAGCCTGTCTTTGTCTTTGTTCTTGTTTTTGTCTTCCCCCATGGCTCCCCATGGCCCCCCATGTTGAGCGCTCTTGATCTGTCACCGGCGCAGGGCGTGGTTGAGGTTGAGCGCGGCGGCGAACAGCAGCACCGCGCCGCCCTGGTGCAGCACCGCCAGCGGCACGGGCACGAACCAGAGCAACGTCGTGATGCCGAGTGTGATCTGTACAGCCAGCATGGCGATGAGCAGGAGTGCCGCGCGGCGAGTCCGCGCATCCGCCGCTGAGGCGCGGATCTTCCAGACCAGCACCGGCACGAGCACCGCGAGGGTCCACCCGCCCAGACGATGATCAAACTGCACGGTGGCCATGTTGTAGAAGAAGTTCTTCCACCACGGCTCCATCATCAGAATCTCGGGCGGCACCACATAGCCGCTCATCAACGGGAACGTGTTGTTGCTCAGCCCAGCGTGGATCCCCGCCACGAATCCCCCAGTCGCGGCCATGTAGAGCACCAGCACCGTGGTGATCCAGCTCAGACGACGCACGCCGGCGGTGGTCGTGTGTGAGGCGCGCGGATGCCATAGCGAGAGCGCTGTCCACCACATCCCGCCGAAGATGGCGAAGGCCAGCAGCAGATGCGCGGTCAGCCGAAACGGCGACACGGCCGGCTCGTCAACCAGGCCCGAGCTGACCATGTACCAGCCCATGAAGCCCTGCAGACCGCCGAGGATGAAGAGGCCGAGCAGGACGCGGGCGAGTGAACGCGTGAGCGCGCCGCGCCACCAGAAGTAGAGGAGCGGCAGCAGAAAGACGAACCCGATCGTGCGGCCGAGCAGGCGGTGGAAATACTCCCACCAGAAGATGCCCTTGAACGCATCGAGTGACATGCCGTTGTTGACCAGCTTGTATTCGGGTGTCTGCTGGTATTTCTCGAAGGTCGTGTTCCAGTCGGCGTCCGTGAGTGGCGGCAGCGTGCCGACGATCGGTTGCCATTCGACAATCGAGAGGCCCGAGTGCGTGAGCCGCGTGGCGCCGCCGAGCATCGTCATGGCCAGCACCATCGCTGCGCACACCGCCAACCATGTGGCCACCGCGCCTTGCCGACTGTCCGACATCATGACTTCAAATCATATCGGGCAATGTAGACTCTGGCCCATGGCTATGCATCGACGCTCACGCTTCTTCGTGGTTGCGCTCGCGCTCTTCGCGGCTGGGTCGGGTCTCCTGTTCGCGCAAACGCAGACGCCCTCGTGGCCGCGCGAACCGGAAAATGCGGCGGCGCCAAAGCCTCCGGCGCCGACGAAGAGCGTCCTCGCGCTGGTCGGCGAGTACGAGAGCGCGCCCGGAGCTGCAGGTCCGGGGCTGCCTGCGGCGGCAGCACAGCCGCCGGTGCATCTGTATGTCATCGAGCAGGGTGGGACGCTGTGGATGATTGCGGACCGCGGAGAGGCCAAGCCGTTCGCGGGGCAAGCGCGTGGCACCAGTCTGGTGATCAACGGCGTGACCTACCTGCGGTTGCAGGTGGGCCCCGAAGGCGGCGGGCAGTTGCACGTGGCGCCGATTCGGAATGTGGCCGAGGTCCTGACGGAGTCGATGTCCGTGGCGCCACCGAAGGAAGCCGGTGAGTTCAAGCCCGCTGACCTCGTCGAGTTGGCGTCGCTCGACCGGACCCTCACGCTGGATATTCGCTACGCGACGACGAACAACTTCCTGGGATCGGTGTTCTACGCACAGGCCCGTGCGTTTCTGCAACGACCTGCGGCAGACGCGGTCCTGAGAGTGCAGAAAGCGCTGCAACCGCTGGGCTATGGGCTACTGCTGCACGACGGCTATCGGCCGTGGTACGTGACCCGCACCTTCTGGGAGTGCACGCCGCCGGAGAAGAAGTGGCTCGTCGCGAATCCCGCGAACGGATCGAAGCACAATCGCGGCGCGGCGATTGATCTCACGCTCTACGACCTGAAGTCTGGCGCGGTGATTGAGATGCCGAGCACGTACGACGAGAGCACGCCACGCGCGTACGCGTTCTATCCCGGGGGCACGAGTTTGCAGCGCTGGCACCGCGCGCTGCTGCGCCGATTGATGGAGGCCGAAGGTTTCGCCGTGAATCCGGAAGAGTGGTGGCACTTCGACTTCAAGGACTGGCGCAGCTACGCGATCGGCAACACGCCGTTCGAGCAGATCCGATAGGGAGTTGCGAGGCCCCGCCGGCTAAATCGGCGTGCCGTCTTTCCCGCGCGTGATCTTGAAAAAGAGCACGACCATCACCACGACGATGACGAGGAAGGCAGCGAGGATAAGAGGGATCATTCAGAACCTCCTGTTAATAGGTCACAATAGACCTATTAGGAGATCTCGCCTTGAAAAACATTCGATCGACTGCGACCGTGATTGCAATTTCGCTGGCATCTTTCAACGCCTGTGCCGGGAAACCGGCAGGCGCGGCTGTCGCCGGCGCGCCTGGCGCGAGCGTGGCTGCGCTGCCGCCGGCCTCGTCTCACGCGACTGCCCCAGAGAGCAGCACGGCCGATGGGCCGGTTGTTGAGACCATGGATGCGTCCAACTACACCTACGTTCGGGTCAAGACCGCGTCGGGAGATATCTGGGCCGCATCGGGGACATTCAAAGTGGCGGTGGGCGATCAGGTCAGCGTGCCGCTCGAAAACCCGATGCAGAACTTTCGCAGCGAGAGCCTGAAGCGCGATTTCCCGGTGATCTACTTCGCGTCGAGTATTTCGCGCTCCGGTGAGGCGGCGGCGGCCATGCCGCAGACGGGTTCGACCAACCCAGGCCCGGTGACGGTGACCGAGAAGATTGCGCCGGCGCCAGGCGGCGTCACGATCGCCAGTGTCGTCACCGGCAGCAAGGCGCTGGCCGGCAAGACGGTGACGATTCGCGGGAAGGTCGTGAAATTCAACGGCGGCATTCTCGGCCTGAACTGGATGCACATTCAGGACGGATCCGGCGTGGTGAAGGACGGCTCGAACGACATCACGGTGACGTCCACCGCGACGGCTGCGGTCGGCGACGTCGTCACGATCACCGGTACCGTGGTGGTTGATAAGGACTTCGGCTCCGGCTACAGCTATGCCGTGCTGATTCAGAATGCCGCCGTTACCGTGAAGTAACGGCGGTCGTCGTTACATCAGGCGGAGCGTCACGGTCCAGAGTTCGCGGTTCGCTTCCCAGCGTTCCTTTTCAGCGGCGACCCGGACTTTGGCGAGGTTGGTCTTGATCACTTCGAGCGAGGCGCGCATCTTGTCGCGGCCCTCTTTGGCAACCTTGCCCGGCTGGGTCATCAGAACCTGCCACATGTCGATGTTCGCCTGCCAGCGTTCCTTCTCGCCGGCGTCGGTGACCTTGGCCACGTTCGCCTTCATCACATCGAACGACGACTTCATGGCGGCCAGGTCCGACGCCTCGAGTGGGCCCGTGCGATTGATCTTGATCTGCCACATCGCCGTGTTGGTCTGCCAACGCTCCTTCTCGGCGGCGTTGGGAATCCGCGAGAGATTGGCCTGCATCGCGGCGAATGGCGACTTCAGCGCCGGCGCGGGAGCCTGAGCCGGCGCCTGCGACCAGAGCGACACCGGCATGGCCACCATCAATGCGAAGAACAGAGTTCTAGCTTTCATGAAACCTCCTGCGCACAGTTGTGCAAGGGCTGTGCCCTGAGTGGTTTTCACCAGGGCTGGATCGCGCGCGTGCAGCGCATCGTTCGGCCGGAGAATTCCGCAGTCTCCGCGGGGAATTCGGCGCCGCGGGGCCGTCTCCTGCGATAATTGCCAACCACGTGACGCTGGCTGACGCTCCGAACTTCGACGTTCTCCTCGCTCAGGCACAGGCCGGGCGGATGCCGCTCGAAGCGCTGATCGGCCATGCCGAGCAGCTGCAAACCTCCGGACGCGCGAGTGACGCGGCGCGGCTGTACGACTCCTGGATTGCCCACAACGAGTCGCCCGCCAAGTGCGTGGCGCTGTTCAATCTCGGCGTACTGCTGTCTGCGTCGGGCGAGTTGGACAGGGCCGCCACCGCCTACCGAGAGGCCTGGACCCTCAACCCGAAACTGCATCAGGCGCGGATCAACGCCGGACTCGTTGAGGAGCGCAAGCACAACGACGCCGCGGCGCTGCAGTTGTGGCGTGACGTCGCCACGGCGGCCAGTGCGCAGACCGACACGATTCCGCTGGCGACCATCGCACTGAACCACGCCGGGCGCCTGCAGGAATCGCGCAAGCAGTACGCGGCCGCCGAGGCCGCGCTCACCGAGAGCCTGCGGCTCAACCCCGCGCAGCCCGACGCCATTCAGCACTGGGTGCATCTGCGACAGAAACAGTGCGCCTGGCCCGTGTATTCGCCGTTGCCCGGCCTGAGCGTCAACGCGCTCATGGGCGCCACATCGCCACTGGCGATGCTGGCCGCGCTCGATGACCCGGCGATGCAGTGGCTGGCTTCGCAGGCGTTCGTCCGCCGGAAGTACGCGCTGCCGGACGCACCGCGGCCGTCGGCGTTCCCGGGGCACGGCGATCAGATCCGCATTGGATACCTGTCGGGCGACCTCTGCACGCACGCGGTCGGGCTGCTGATGGCGGAGCTGCTCGAAGCCCACGATCGCACGCGGTTCCGCATCGTGGCGTTCGACTTCAGTCCCGAGGACGGCACCGCGCATCGCGCCCGCCTGCGGAAGGCCTGCGACGAGATGGTCGACATCCGCACGCTCGACGATCGCGCGGCGGCGCGTGCCATCCGCGATCGTGAGATCGACGTGCTCATCGACCTGCACGGGCTCAGCTCCGGCGCGCGGCCCGGCATTCTCGCCCTGCGGCCGGCACCCCACATCGGCACCTATCTCGGTTTCATCGGCACGACCTCGCTGCCCTGGGTCGACTTCGTCGTCACCGACCGGTTCACGCTGCCTGAGGCGTTGACGCCGTACTTCAGCGAACAGCCGCTCTACGTCGACGGCTCGCTGATCCCGTTGCACGCGGAGCCTGTCGCGACCGGTCGCTTCACGCGCGCCGACGTGGGCCTGGCCGACGATGCGGTGGTGCTGGCGTGTTTCAACAACGTCTACAAGTTCAATCCGGAGATGGTGGCGTGCTGGCTGCGGATTCTCCGCCGATCCGATCGCGCGGTGCTCTGGCTGCTCGACGACAACCAGTGGGCCACTGCGGCGCTGAGAGCGTTTGCCGCGGGCGAAGGCGTCGATCCGGCCCGTCTGGTCTTCGCGTCGCGATGCGCCCATGCCGAATATCGCGAGAAGCTCACGCTCGCGGACCTCTATCTCGACACGTTCCCGTACAACGCCGGTTCGACGGCGCGCGACGTGCTCGACGCCGGGTTGCCGATGATCACGCTCAGCGGCCGGACGCTCGTGTCGAGGATGGCCGGCGGGATGCTGCACGCGGCGGGGCTCGACGAGCTCATCACCACGTCGATGGACGAGTACGAGAACACCGTGGTGGCTCTGGCGTCGCACCCCGAGCGAATCTCGGCGCTGAAGGCGACGCTCCAGGAGCGCATTCCCGAATGGCAGGCAGCGCCGGCTCGGCTTATTCGCAGTTTTGAGACCCAGCTAGGTTTACTTACCGGTCGGTAGGTTGATACGATCACGGATACGCCGTGGTCGACCCGCAAGATCCCCAACAAATCAGCGACGTTCCCCCGCAAGAGCGCGATCCGCAGACGCGGACCCGACTTCTGGAGTCCGCCGTCCGTATCTTCGAGCGAAAGGGCTACGCAGCCGCCTCCGTGCGCGAAGTGGCGGAAATGGCGGGGGTGACCAAGCCGACGCTCTACTACCACTTCGGGAGCAAAGAGGGCCTGCTGATTGCGATTCTGGAGGAGGCGATCCGTGAGTTCGACCGGACGCTTTCGATTGCGATCGCGCGGACGGGCACCGCACGCGAGCGCCTGATGGGGCTCTGCGAAGACGTCTTCAGCGTTTTTGAATTGAACATCCCGATCGTGCGCGTCGCGCACACGGTGTTTCTCGGTCCGGTGGACGCCGCCCCGGCGTTCGACCTCACGGCGTTCGAGCGTCTCTGGCGCGAGAGCCTCCAACGGATGATCGAAGAGGGGCAGGCCGCCGGCGAGTTTCGCGCGGTCCCGTCCATCGACGTCGCCTACGGGCTCATGAGCATTGTTGACTCGTGCCTGAATCGGCAGATGCATCGCGGGCTCGATCCCGTGAGCCGGGCGTCGCTCGGTCGGATCATCGGTTGGCTTCTTGATGGAGTGTCATGTGAACAGCGTTCGTAGGAGAACAGGCGTCATGGTGGGTGCGACTCGCGCGGTGTGTGTCGGTGTTGTCGGACTGGCGCTCCTGTCTGGCGCGGGCTGTGCCAAAGAACCCGCGGCGGAATCGTCCACGGCCGCGGCCAGACCGCCGGTGGCGATCTCCGTGGCGCCGGTGGCGCAGGCGGATCTGCAGGAAAGTGTGGAGATCGTCGGCACGCTCGAGCCGAAGTTCGCGGTCGACGTGAAGTCGGAGGTGACCGGCACGGTGACCCACGTGTATGTCACCGAGTGGGTGCCGGTTCGCAAGGGCGACAGACTGGCGCATCTCGACACGCGCGAATCGGAAGCGGGAATCGACGCGCTCAAGGCCGGCGTGGCCCAGGCCAAAGTGGCCGAGTCGCGCGCCGAGCGCGAGTTCGAACGCGCGAAGCAACTGCAGGAGTTCGGTCTCATCACGCCGCAGAACTTCGATGACGCGAAGAGCGCGGTGGAGGCGGCGCAGGCGGCGGTGACGTCCGCGAACGCGCAGGTGAAGGCCGCCGAGAGTCACTTGATGAAATCCAACATCGTGTCGCCGATGGATGGCGTCGTGGCACTGCGCGGCGTCAGCGTGGGCGACCGCGTCGAGAACATGGGCAGCGGCAGCCCGCTCTTCCGCATCGTCGACAACCGGCTGATGAATCTGACGGTGTCGGTGCCCTCGTCGCGGCTGTCGCAGGTGAAGATCGGCCAGCCGCTCGAGTTTTCGACCGACGCGGTGCCCGGCCGCACGTTTGCCGGCAAAGTCATGTTCATCAATCCGGCCATCGACGCGGGCAGCCGCTCGGCGCAGGTGGTGGCGGAAGTGCCGAACGGCGACGGGGCGCTGCGCGGCGGGTCGTTCGTCACGGGCCGCGTCGTCGTGGCGCGCCGCACGGCCGTGCTGCAGGTGCCGCGCGAGGCGCTGATGAACTGGAACGTCGAGAAGCAGACCGCGGATGTACTCGTCCTGAAAGGCGACGTGACCGAGAAGCGCGCCGTCACCCTCGGCAACACGTCGGGTGTCAGCGTCGAAGTGCTGTCGGGTGTGCACACCGGTGAGCAGGTCGTGACCCGAGGCGCGTTCGGCATCGGCGAGGGCGACAAGGTCATCGTCGTGAAGGGCGCGGGAGCGTAGCGATGTTCCTCTCGAACCTCTCCATCAAGCGCCCGGTCGTCGCCACCGTGATGATGCTGGCGTTGGTGACGCTGGGCTTGTTTTCCGTCAAACGCCTGCCGATCGACCTGATGCCGGAAGTGGAAATCCCGGTTCTGTCGATTCTCACGGAATTCCCGGGCGCGTCGCCCGAGTCGGTCGAGCGTGAAGTGAGCCGCAAGATCGAGGAAGCGGTCAATCCGATTTCCGGCGTCAAGCATGTGTCGTCGGTGTCGCGCGAAGGGCTCTCGTCGGTTGTCGTCGAGTTCAATCTGGAAGTGAAGATCAACGACGTGGCGCAGGAAGCCCGCGCCAAGATCAACTCGATCCGCCGCGAACTGCCGGCGGGCATGGGCGACCCGGTCATCCAGAAGCTCGATTTCAACGCCACGCCGGTCATCTCGCTGGCCGTGCGATCGAAGACGATGCCGCCACGCGAGTTGTCGACGCTGGCGGATCGCAAGATCAAGCGCCGCCTCGAAAGCGTCCCCGGAGTGGCGAAGGCCAAGCTGATCGGCGCGTCCACTCGTGAAGTGGCGGTGGACCTCGACCCGGCCAAGTTGGCGGCGCTCGGCATGGGCGCCGACGAAGTCATCAGCGGCCTGTCGACGGAGAACGTCAACACGCCGCTCGGTCGTCTGACGCTGGGCCTGAACGAGATGCCGCTGCGCATGTCCGGCAAACCGAAACTGCCCGCCGACTACGCCGACATGGTCATCGGCCGCCGCGGCACCATGCCGATCAAACTCGGGGACGTGGCGACGGTGCGCGACACGATCGAGGAGAGCCGATCGCTGGCCGTCATCAACGGTGAGCCCGCCGTGGCGATCGACATCACGAAGCAGACCAAGGCCAATACGGTGTCGGTGGTCGATGCGGTCACGCTCGCCGTCGAAGGCCTCCGGAAAGAGATGCCGACGGGCACCGACATCCAGATCGTTCGCGACACGTCGGGCTTCATCCGCGAATCGGTCGCCGACGTGCAGAACTCGCTCATCCTCGGTGGCTTTCTGACGGTGGTGATCGTCTTCCTCTTTCTGAACTCCTGGCGCTCCACCGTGATCACGGGGCTCACGCTGCCGATCTCGGTCATCTCCTCGTTCATCGTCATGTACTTCCTGAACATGACGCTGAACACGCTCACGTTGATGGCGCTCTCGCTGGCGATCGGCTTGCTCATCGACGATGCGATCGTCGTGCGCGAAAACATCGTGCGCCACCTCGAGCGTGGCGAGGATCACTTCACGGCCGCGCGTGAGGGCACGACGGAAATCGGTCTGGCCGTGTTGTCCACGTCGCTGTCGATCATCGCGGTGTTCGTGCCTGTGGCGTTCATGAAGGGGATCGTCGGCCGGTTCTTCTTCCAGTTCGGTTTGACCGTGGCGTTCGCCGTGCTGGTGTCGCTGTTCGTGTCGTTCACGCTCGACCCGATGCTGTCGTCACGGTGGCACGATCCGGACATCGAGCGCTCGGGCAAGCGCAATCTGCTGCATCGGGCGCTCGACCGGTTCAACAACGCCTTCGAGCGGCTCGCGGAGAGCTACAAGACGCTCATCGGCTGGGCCCTCGACCACCGCAAGACCGTCGTGCTCGCGGCGGCGGCGGCGTTTGTCAGCGGCCTGTTTGTGTTCAGCACGCTGCAGGCGGAGTTCCAGCCGTCGCAGGACCAGAGTGAGCTGATCGTGAAATTCAAGAGTGCGCCCGGGTCGTCGATGGACGAGACGCGCGGCCGGCTGGCCGAGGTGCTCACGGGGCTCGGCGAGTTCAAGGAAGTGAAATACAGCTACGGCACGATTGGCGCCGGCGATTCCGATACGGTCCGCGACGCGATGGTCTACGTGAAGCTCGTGCCCCGCGCCGAGCGCGCGCTCAAGGTCAGCGGCTTCATTCACGTGGCGCGCGAGCGGCTCGAGAAGATCCCGGGCGTCACGCTCTCGATCCTCGACAATCCGGACTCGTTCCAGAAAGCGCTCGTCATCGTGCTGCAGGGCGAGGAGGTAAGCACGCTGCAGCGCTACGCGGCTGATCTGAAGAAGGAGCTCTACACCGTGCGCGGCATCGTCGACATCGCAGC
>CAYHEX010000057.1:0-16457 GCA_964355365.1 uncultured Solibacteraceae bacterium
CCGAGCCGACGAACCACCTGGACCTCGACTCGATTCACTGGGTCCGCGAGTTCCTGCTCCGCTACGACGGCACGCTGATCGTCATCTCGCACGACCGCCATTTCCTGAACAACATCTGCACGCACATCGCGGACATCGACTACCAGACCATCATCACGTATACGGGCGGCTACGACGACATGGTCCTCGCCAAGACGCAGATCCGTACGCGCGTCGAAGCCGACAACGAGCAGCGCGAGAAGAAGATCTCGCAGCTCCAGGACTTCATCGCGCGCTTCTCGGCCGGCACGCGCGCCAGCCAGGTCATGTCGCGCAAGAAAGAAGTGGAGCGGCTGCAGACGACCGAACTTGCGCGGTCGAACATCCAGCGCCCGTTCATCAAGTTCAACATGAATCGTCCATCCGGCCGGGTCGCGCTCGAGTTCGAAGGCGTGTCAAAGACCTTTGGCGGCGCGTCCTTTGTCGACGGCTTCAGCGCCATCATCCAGCGCGGGGAGAAGATCGTCCTCACCGGCCGCAACGGCGTCGGCAAGACGACGCTCCTCAAAGCGCTGCTGTCGGATGCACCCGGCCTGCCGGAAACACCAGACAATCTGGACGCGGGCATCGTCAAGTGGGGCCACGAAGTCTCGATCGGATACTTCCCGCAAGACGCGACGGGCCTCATCAAGAAGGGCCTCACCGCCGCCGAGTGGCTGCACCAGTGGGATCCCGACGCGCATCGGCAGGACATCCACGGCCTGCTCGGTCAGATGCTGTTCACGGGCGAGGAAAGCATGAAGCCCACCGCCGCCCTCTCAGGCGGCGAGACCGCGCGACTGCTCTTCTGCAAGGTCATGCTGCAGAAGCCGAATGTCCTCATCTTCGACGAGCCCACCAACCACCTCGACCTCGAGTCGATCAACGCGCTCAACATCGCGCTGCAGAAATACGAGGGCACCGTCTTCATCGTCACGCACGACGAAGATGTGATGGACGAGGTCGGCACGCGCATCTGGAGCTTCGCCGACGGCGAGATCGAAGACTGGCAGGGCACGTTCGAAGACTGGCAGGAGAAGACGGGGAACAAGTAGCAAGTAGCAAGTAGCAAGTAGTCGCGGACCTTCAGGTCCGCGAGCAAGTCGTAGTCGCGGACCTTCAGGTCCGCGAGCCTCACCAGAGCTTGGCCGTCCACAGCGACGCCGTGGCGATCGATCGTTCGAACACGATCCGATCACCGCGCGGCGACCAGGCCGGGTAGCGGACATAGCCGTAGTGATCTGCGAAGTGTGTCAACTGACGCACGACACCCGTCTCGCGCGCCGCCTCAAACACATTCCAGAAGCCGCCGCGCGCACCGGCAAATGCCACGCGCGCACTGTCGGGCGACCAGCTGTAGATCCACGACTGCCCGCTCGCCTTCACGAGTGGCACGATGGCCGCGCCGGGCTGCGCGGGCATGAGGGCCGCCCAGGTGTCGGCGCCCCGCGATAGCTCGACGCCGATCCATCGGCCGTCGGGAGAGTACACACCATAGCTGGCCCCCTCCGCGTCGAATGTCATCTGACGAGCCGCCGTACCGTCGAACGGCTGTCGCCAGATGTTGACGACGCCGTCAGGTCCGTTGCGGTGCAGCAAGAGCGCAGAATCGTCCGGGGCGAGATTGATGCCGTTGGGCACCTCAACCTTGGCCGCAATGGGCGTCGTCCCCCGCGTGGCCACATCGACCCATGTGGGCGCGGAATTGAGCAGCACGAACATGCGCCGGCCATCCTGCGACCACTGTGGCCCCTGCATCGAGCCTGCCTGCAGCAGCGGCGATCGCTGCGTTCCGTCGCCATTCATGATCCACGCCGCGGGCGAACGTCCTTCGACGAACTCCACAAACGCGATGCGACCGTCGGATGCAATGCGCGGTGTCGCCTTGCGCACCGTGTCGTCAGTCACCCGCTCGGGCTCGCCGGTCTTGCCGGCGCCAAGCTCGACCTGCCAGAGGTTGGAATCCGTGCGCTCGATTCCAATCACCGCGCGGCCATCACGCGCGATCGAGAATCCGCCCGTCACACCTGACTCAATCTTCGCGACCTCCATCGGCGTGCCGACAGGCTCTCCCGTTGTGGGATTGATCCCCAGCCGAATGAGCTTCGTCACCGTCGAGTCAATGTAGCCGCACCAGAGGAGACCGGCGTCATTCGGCGCCCAGTGAATGCCGCGGCCTGTCATGCGATTCGTGATCTGACGTACGGTCTTGCCATCAACCGACGTGAGCCAGACGGCTTTGAAGGCACTGCCGGTATTGACGCCAAACGCGATGAAACGGCCACTGCTTGACCACGCGGGCATGCTGATGCCGCCGGCGACCGGCGAGGCCAGCCGGAGTGCCTGCCGATCTGTGCCGTCCCGGCGCACCGTCCACAGCACGGATCGCAATGTGGCAGTGCCGGAGTCAGAGACAAAGACAAGGCGCTCGCTGTCCGGCGACCACGATGGGGACGATCCAAAGTCTACGATCTGCTGCGGCGTGCCTCCCGCGGCTCCAATGATCCAAATCCCCGCCGGATGCTCCGAGTGGAAGGCGATCCAGCGTCCATCCGGCGACCACTGCGGATCCATGTTGCCGCCGCCGTTGCTGGTGAGCGGAACGTCTGGGGCGCCAGCGGTCAGTCCGGTCGCATACAGCTCCAGCTCCCCAGACCGATCCGACACGTAGACGACCGACCGGCCATCAGGCGAGATGGCGGGACGGCTGTCGAATCCCCGCCGGGTCGTCAGCCGCGTCAGCTCGGTCGTCGTCACAGCCGGTGCCTTTGGCCACCGCGGCGCAACCCACTGCACGACGGCCGCGCCAACCGCGATCGTGACCATGGCCGCTATCGCCAAGACGCGAACGGAGAACCGCGACGGCATCGGGACCTGGTGCGCTGGCGCTGGCGGTGAATCGACGACGCCCACGGCTGGGAGCGGCGGTCTGGACTCCGCCGCCGGCGCTTCTGTTACCGCCGCGATGAACCGATAGCCGCGCTTCGACACGGTCGCGATGATCCGCGCCTCCTGCGCATCGTCCCCGAGAGCCTTTCTGATGATGGCGATGGCACGCGTGAGCACGTTCGGCGTCACGAACGTGTCCTTCCAGACCGCGTCGAGCAACTCGTCTTTGGTCACGAGCCGATCTCGATGGGCGAGGAGGTAGAGGAGGACGTCCATGGCCTTCGGCTCGAGCGAAATGGCCACGCCATCGCGCTCGACGGTCATCCGCGGTCGATCGACGCAAACCCCTTCGAATGAATAGGTTCCAGCCGCCATCACCGTTCCATCACAGGCGCATTCTCACGCCTCATCGCATCGCGCCAAACCGTAAGCCAGCCATCACGACCTGAACGCCACTCGCCGCGCACCGTGGATTCGCACCCGGAGGTGCCACATGCGCGTTCGAATTCTGATCTCATGGCTCGTCCTCTTCACTCTGTCTGCCGGCGTCAGCGTTTCCGCAGCCGGCAATGACGACTCGTTGCCGTTCAGCCTGACCGGGTCCGGACTGATCCTGGTGCCGGTCACGGTCAACGACGCCGGTCCCTTCCTCTTCGTCCTCGACACCGGCTCGAATCGCAGCGCGGTGTCCGACGCGCTCTCAGCCCGCCTCGCGCTCCGACCCGTTGCCAGGACCCAGACGGTGACGTCGACGGGCACGGGCACGAGCGACGTCGTGCGCCTCGCCTCGCTGGCGATCGGCTCACACCGCTCCGGCGACATTCTCGCGCCCGTTCTGGCCGCCGACCGCATCCGCGCCTTGCACCCCAAGGCAGACGGCATCATCGGACAAGACGTGTTGATCGACGCACACTATACCCTCGACTACCGTCACAAGAAGCTGATCTGGCTGGGCGTGGACATCGACAAGGACGCCGGCACCCGCCTCGCGCTACGCCGCGTCGAGGGACGCCTGCTGGTGGAGTTGCCGCAATCGTCACGCCGAGACGACATCGCGTGGTTCGTGCCCGACTCGGGTGCGTCGTCTCTGGTCCTCTTCGCCAACGGTGGACGCACCGCGGTCGCTGCGACCACCGTGGGCGCGATCGGCGTGTCGACAGTCAATGGGGACGGACAGGCGCAGGCAGCGCTGGTGTCGCAGCTGCGTGTGGGTCGCGCCACCCTGTGGGACCAGCCGGCGATGGTGCTGGCAGGCTACGGCACCGCAGAGAACCGAGTGGACGGCCTGTTGCCGCTGTCGCGATTCTCCACGGTGACGTTCAACGGACGCGAGAACTACCTGGTGGCAAAGCAGTAGCGAAGTTCACTTGCCACTTGCTACTTGCCACTTGCCACTTGCCACTTGCTACTGCCCGCCCCCTCGTCCCGTGCGCTTCCCGGTGGTCGGCGGCGCGGGTTCCTTGGTGAGCCGCGTCGGCGGATGGGCCTTGAGCTGCTTCATCGCTTCCTCGACGGCCTTCTCGAGCTGCATGTCGTGGCCGGCGATCACGTCCTTCGGCCAGTTCTCCACGTCGATGTCGGGCGGGACGCCGCCGTGCTCGACCGCCCACTCGCCCTCCTTGGTGAAGAAGCCGCCGCGCGGCGCAATCATCGAACCGCCGTCAATGAACGGCGGCGTGTCGGCGGTGTGCACGAGTCCGCCCCAGGTGCGCTTGCCGACAAGCGTGCCGACCTTGCGATAGCGGAACATCCAGGGCATGAGGTCGCCGCCTGAGCCAGCCATCTCGTTGATGATCATCACCTTCGGGCCCCAGATGCCGGCCGCCGGACTGGTGAACGGCATCCGATCGCCGGCGACGTTGTTGAAGTAGCCATCGAACTTCCGCTCGAGCACATCGATGATGTAGTCGGCCGCCGAGCCACCGCCGTTGTAGCGCTCGTCGATGACGGCGCCGAGCTTGTCCTGCTGAGCAAAGTAGTAACGATTGAAGCTCGTGTAGCCCGGCTGCCCCGTGTTCGGCACATACACATACGCGAGCTGACCATTCGACAACTTGTCGACCGTGCGCCGATTCGCTTCCACCCACGCACGCGTACGCAAGGGCTGTTCGCTGGCCGTCGGCACGACGACGATGCGCCGCGCGCCGTCCATCTGCGGCTGACGATTGACCATGAGCACCGTCTGTTTGTTAGCGGTGCCGTCGAGCAGACGATGGATATTGTCTGGCGCGCGGAGTTCGACGCCGTTGATCGCCACGATGTAGTCGCCGACCGCGACGTCCACGCCGGGCTGATCGAGCGGCGCGCGCAGGTCCGGGTTCCAGCTCTCGTTGTCGAAAATGCGCGCGATCTTGTAGCGGCCGTTCTCGACGACGAGATCCGCGCCGAGGAGACCGCCGGTGGAGTTCGGCACCTCCGGCATGTCGCCGCCGCGCACGTAGGAGTGACCGATCGCGATCTCGGCGCCCATCTGGTCGAGCAGGTAATTGAGATCCGCGCGATGGTTGACGTCCTTCAGCAGGTCGCCATACATCTCTTTCATCTTGGACCAGTCGGCCCCGTGCGTGTTCTGCACGTAGAGGTAATCGCGCTGGTTGCGCCAGCCTTCCATGAAGATCTGGCGGAACTCGGCCTTGGGCTCGAGATACATCTGGAGCGTCGCGTTGATGCGGCCCGCGCCGGCCTGCGGCGGCGTCTTGTCGGCATCCACCACGAAGAGATTCGGCCCGGCCGCGGCGCCTGCGGCCGCACCGGCGCCGCGTCCGCCGCCGCCACCCGTACCTCGGTACAGCAGCTTGTGGCCGTCGGCGCTGATGTCGTAGTCGGCCACGCCGGTGATGAAATCCGCAGCGCGACGTTCGGTCAGACGATAGCGGCGCAGCGTGCCCGCCTCGAGGTAGTAGATGGTGCCCGCCACGCCGGCCTTGAGACTGGCGTACGCCCGCGCCGGAATGCCGGGCACGGAGACCACGCGGCGCTGAATGCCGTCGAAGTCGATCTGCACGCTCACCGCGGCGCGCGCACCACCGGCCGGACGACCGGCGGCCGCCTCGCGGTCCGCGGTCGGCGCGGCCGGTGCGGCCTCTTCATCGCTCTCGGGAATCAGCGGCGTCGGTTCGCCCTTCTTCAGCACGGCGAAGTACACGCCGAACGTCTCGGTGTGGTCGTACGACGTCATGTCGAGCCACTGCGAGGCGAGACCGAAATCGGTGGACGCCATGAACCACAGATATTTGCCGCTCGCGTCCCACGCGGGCGACACCGCATCCGACAAGCCGTCGGTCAGCTGCTTCGACTCGCCGGTCTCGACGTTGCTGACGAAGATCGCCCGGTGCAGCGACTGCAGGTGCGCGGCGTAAGCCACCCACTTCGAGTCGGGGCTCCACACGGGATTCACGGTGCGCGTCGGCACCATCCACGGGTCGCGGCCAACGATCTTCGCTTGTCCGCTCGCGACATCCATCACCCACACGTTGAGGTTGGTGTCCGTGTAGACGATCTTCTTCGAATCAGGCGACCAGGACGCCGTGTAGTAGTGGGTCGGCTTCGGCAGCGCGATCTGGCGCGGCGCGCCCATGCCGTCCTGCGACTCGATGATGAGCGTGTACTCGCCGGACGTGTCGCTGAAGTACGACACGAACTGCCCGTCGGGCGACCACGCGGGATCGCGCTCGGCCGATCCGCTCGAGTGCGTCAGATTACGGACGTCGCCCTTCTCCACTGGAATCGAGAACACCTCGCCGCGCGCCTCGACCAGCGCACGCTTGCCGGTCGCCGAGAGCTTGATCAGCGCGATGCGGCTCGAGACATCCTCCCATCGCGGCATCATCCACGGAAAATCGCCGACCGCGTTAATCGTCAGCAGTTTGTCTCGACCGGAGCCCGGGTCCATCTCGTGGATGTAGCCGGCCTGCTCGAACACGACGGTGCCGGCGCCGGCATCGAGCGACTTCACGTCGTAGTCGGTGAACTTGGTCATCTGGCGCAGGCGCTTGGACTTGTACTCGTACGACCAGACGTTTGCGACGCCGTCACGATCCGAGATGAAGAACACCGTGTCGCCGACCCACACCGGATCCATGTCTTTCGAATCGGTCCACGGCGGCGAGACCAGGTCGTAGGTCTTCATGTCCACGATCCAGATCGGGCGGTTCTGTCCGCCGCGATAGTTGCGCCGCTCTTCGTCCCACGAGCTGTTCATGCGATACGCGATGTGCGTACCATCGGGCGAGAGCTTGCCCTGATAGCCGCGCGGCAACGGCAGGGGCTCTTCGGGACCGCCCGCAGCCGGCACCGTCCAGAAGCGCGCCGCGCCCGAGGGCGCCCACGTGGCTCGGGTGGACGCGAACATCACGGACTTGCCGTCGGGCGTCCAGCCCTGCACGGTGTCCGCGCCCGGATGCCACGTGAGCTGCTTCGGTTCGCCGCCCTCGGCCGGAATCACGAAGACGTCGCTGTTGCCGCCGTACTCGGCACTGAACGCGATCCATTTGCCATCAGGCGAGAATTTCGGATTGGACGTCGCGCCCTGGAACGTGGTCAGGCGCCGCGCGGTGCCGCCCGCGCGATCTACCGTCCAGATGTTGTTGGCATAGGCGAACGCGATCGCGTCCTTGCTGATCGATGGCGACCGCAGCAGGCGCGTGCCGCCGCCGGCCGCACCGACGCGATTCAGCGAAACGAGAGCGAGACCGAACAGAACAACGGCGGCGACGAGAACTCGGCGTGCGTACATGACACTGCCTCCCTGAAGGAGGCAGTGTAGTCAATCCCGGGATTTACTGCATGCCGTGGCAGCGATCGCATTCCTGGCTGATAACTTTGCCGTCCTTGGACTTGTGCGTGTCGTCGTGGCAGCGGAAGCAACCCGGAAAATCCATATGCCCGACGTTGTTCGGATACGTGCCGAACGTCACGTTCATCGTCGGGAACACGTTGCGCGAGTAGATCCCCAGCGTGGCGGTGACCGCGCGCTCCACGTCGGGACGCCGGGTCATGTACACCTGCGGCTGCTGCGCGCGGTAGAACTCGCGCAGCTTGACGGCGATCGCATCGGTGCCCGACTGCTGATTCGGATACGTGCCCTTGATGGCCGCCACCGCCTCGCGACGGATAAACGGCAGATCGCTCGGCAGGTCACCGGAGGCAATCGCCGCATCGACCGCCTTCTCCGCGGTTGACGCAAACGGGTGGCCGGGACGGTTGTGGCAATCCACACAATCCATCCGGCGCCGCTCGCCCTTGGCAATGTCGTTCGGGTTCACGCCCTCCGCGAAGTACTCACGGACGTTGCCGTCACGATCCTTGAGCCGCACCCACGGAATCACCTGACGCTTCGTATCGGTGGTGATGTACTCGATTTCGGTGCCGGCACTGGTGTGCCAATGAATCCCCGTGACCGGCTTGTTCGCGTCCTGACCGCCGCCGATGTGCATCTGCAGCGTCGTCTCGCTCACGGTGTTCTTCTCATCGTCACCGAACTCGCGGAAGACCCGCACCTTGTCGCCGTGGAACTTCTCGGGCCAGTGGCACTGTTCGCAGGTCTCACGCGCCGGGCGGAGGTTCTCCACCGGTGACGGAATCGGGCGCTGGTGCGTATTGAGTGCCACGGCGAACACCTGCCGCGTGCCGGAGAGCTTCGACTTCACAAACCAGCCCGCGCCGGGCCCGATGTGACAGCTCACGCAACCCACGCGCGCGTGCGCGCCGGCCTTGAAGGCCTCGTGCTGCGGCTGCATCACTTCGTGACAGACGGTGCCGCAGAAGGCCGTCGAGTCCATGACCTCGATGCCGGCGTACGCCGCCATCGACACGATCATTAGGTTGATCACCGTGAGGCCAAACACGACGGCCGTGATGTTGCGATGCCGCGGGTTGTTGAAATCGATACGCGGCCAGACATCGGGCTTGCCGGCCGCGATCCGCCGGCGCCGATGCCAGCTGCCGATGGGAATCAACAGCAGTCCGAAAATGAAGATGCTCGGCAGGACGATGAAGAAGACGATCCCCATGTAGGGATTCGAATGCAGCCCAAAGGCGTCACCGATGAAGAACAGCAGAAAGAGCACCGCGCCGAGCGTCGCCAGAAGGACGCCGACCAGCGAGATGGGACTACGAGGCAAAGGCAGTTTCATAAGCTATTTGAGCACAGCATACAGGATGAGTCCCACCAGCACGAGACCGGTGGTGACAGCGATGGTCCCAATGACCGTGCCCAACCGAACCAGCCATGGTTCCGGTGCCGGCACCTTCAGGGCGTCGAGCCCCCCAGTCGCCTTGAGGCGCGCGTATTCGTCCGGGCGCTCCTCTTCGAGTTCTTCCAGTGACACGCGGCCGGTAAAGATCACGCGGTCCATTGGAAACTTTTCGGGCCGGAGGTGCCCGTTGAAGAAGTGCATCGTAAAAATGAAACCGACCGCGAGCAGCGCTTCTTCGCCGTGGATCAGCAACGCGATGTTGAAGAACCAGCCGGGTACAAACCGCGCGAAGAACGTCGGGAACCAGAGCAGCAGGCCGGACGCCCCGATGATGCCCATGCCCCAGAAGACCGCCCAGTAGTCGAACTTCTCCCAGTAGGTATAGCGATCGAAGCGCGGCCGCGACCCGAGACCGAGGAACCACCGCACGTGGCCGTACGCCTCGAAGAGGTCGCGCGGTTGCGGCACCATCGACCGTGGCCCCCACAGGATGCCGTAGTCACGGTGCCGGAAGAGGCGCGTGCCGAGACGGTACAGGTGGACGGCGAATACCGTAATCAGAATCGTGGCGCAGACGCGATGCAGCCAGCCGGCCACTTCGAAGCTGCCGAGGATCGCGCCCATGGTCCGCGCCCACGGCTGGTCGGCGAAGATCAGCGGCAACCCGGTGGCCGCCAATCCCAGAAAGCTGAGCATCAGAAACCCATGCAACACGCGATCGAAACTGTCGAACCGGCGAACGTATTGCGTGCTCATGAATGCTTCGCCTTTCGGCGCTCCTTGAAGCCGCGCGGGAACCACAGCACCGCGTGCAGACCGAAGACCCCGAACACGCCAATCAGCAGCCACTTCATGAACCCGGCCGCATAGAACAGCACCGGGTTGCGCGACGCATCGTGCTTGTCGGCGTGGGGATCGTACTTGGCGAAGTTCTCGCTCGCAGTCGGGTGGCACTTCTGACACGTCGACACGATCTTGCCGGGCGCGATCATCGACGCCGGGTCGGCCTTTCCGCGAATGTCGTGGGCGCCGTGACAGTCGGAACACGCGGCGACCCGAACGAATCCCAGCGACGTGACCTGCCCGTGAAACGTGTCGCGATACGTCGTGATCTTGTCCACGTGACAGGTGCCGCACTCGCGAATCGTGTCGAGCTTCCAGGACGCCACGTCGGCGCGCTGAATCTGATGCGCGGTGTGGCAGTCGGCGCAGACCGGCGCTTTGTTGTTGCCCTTCGCCATCGCCTGCCCGTGCACGCCAGAGTCGTAGAGGGCTTTGACGCCTTCGTGGCAACTGCCGCACACACTGGGGATGTTGCGTCGGAACACGCGGCTGTCCGGATCCGACTTCTTGCGAATGTCGTGGCTGCCGTGGCACGACGTG
Organism: uncultured Solibacteraceae bacterium; assembly: GCA_964355365.1. Taxonomy (GTDB): domain Bacteria; phylum Acidobacteriota; class Vicinamibacteria; order Vicinamibacterales; family SCN-69-37; genus SCUN01. Next base: position 10,488 of record CAYHEX010000057.1, read on the forward strand.
CAGTTGGCCGCCACCATCAGACCGCTGCGGCTCACGGCCTTGCCGTGAATACTGTCCTTATAGAGGTCGGCGACGTTCCCGATGGCGATGTGCCCGGCCGCGATCACCTTCGGGTCGCCGTGACACCGGCCGCAGGTCGTCGGCAGATTGAGGGGATACGTCAGCGACTTGGGATCCGTCTTCTGCCGCATCTCGTGGACACTGTGGCAATCCACGCAGGTGGCGGCCACGCTGCCGGCGGACTGGCGCCGCGCCGACGCGTGAATGCTGCGATCAAACTCCGCCACCTTCTCCTGATGGCAGTCGATGCAGACCGCTTTGGCCAGCTTGGATTCGTGCGGAAAGTCGTTGAAGGTCTTCAGGTCGGCGTGACAGTCCACGCATTTCAGATCAAGCGAACCGTGAACGGACTCGGCGAACTTCGCGCCGTCAACCGCGACGAGCCGGCCAAGGTCGCTCTTGGCATCGGGATCCCCGTGGCAGGCGAGGCAATCGTCGTTGGCCGGCCCCGCCGTCGGCTTTGCCGCCGACGGCCTGGGGGGCGCTGGTGGCGCCTTCCTGGGGGAAGTGGTCTGCCCCGTCGCCGCGACCAGGGAGAACGTTGCGACGAACAGAACCGAGAAGAACGCCAACCAGCGCTTCATTCGTCAGTGCCTACTTCTTCTTCAGCGTCATCATGTACGCCACGAGCGAGTCCAGATCTTCCTTCGAGAGCGTCTTGTACTCCTTCATGAACGGCTTCCGTTCAGCCTTCATCTTCGTCGTCATGCCCTTCGGGTCCGTCATCCACTCACGGATTTCGGCTTCCTTCAGCTTTGTGGCGACGCCGTCGAGCGCGCCCTTCGCATTGCCCTTGCCATCGATCGAGTGACACAGCGAGCACTTCTGCTCCGTGTACACCTTCATGCCCTTTTCGGCCGCGCTCTGTGCAAACGCCGTCGAAGCCATGCCGAGCGCCACAACCATTCCCAGTGCCGTAACCAACAGACGTGACATACCTCAGTCCTTTCCCGCCCCTGAATCAAGGACGGTCGAACCCTTTGAATGCACATTTGTTGCCGTTTCGGCGAGTTCGCCGGACGAAATTCTCATAGACAAACCAGCGTGCGGCAGCTGAAGCCGGCTGCTGGATTGCGGGATTTTCCGCAATCTCGGTGAGTATCCCCCAAACCTCCGCAAATCGGCGGTATTGTAGCGGCATCACAACCTGAGGAGCTCTGGAGATGGCTGTCACTGCACAAGGTCTTGGTCTGGATCCGGCGATTCTCGCCGGCGGCGCCACGGCGAACGCATTCCTCGACGCGATGCGACTGCAACAGGATGCCCCGGCCGACGCACTGGCCACGGCGATCTTCACCGCGCCCGACGCCAAAGCGGTCGGCGAACAGATCCGAACGCTCATCCAACAGCGCACCTTCTACGACGCCAACGGCCAGCCCTCGCCGCAGCTCCCCCAGGCCGTTCGCGAGTATCTCAGCGCAACCAATGCCCTGCCGCCGTGGGCGGATCGCGCCAAAGTCACCACCGGTGAACAGTTGTTCATCCTCTACGGCATGTCGTCGATCATCGTGCTGTCGTGCGCGAGCCTCCCGGAGTGCTACGTCATGCGCAAAGGCGTGCGTGTCTTGACGGGTACCGGGTACCTGACGTCCGACTCCAAACGACGCGTCGTCGAAACGGCGCAGTTGGTTATGGACGTCATGTCGCCGGGCGGACTCATGCCGGAGTCGGGCGTCGGCAAAGGCATCCTGTCCGCGCAGAAGGTGCGACTGATGCACGCGACGATTCGCTACATGATCAGCAACGGCCGCACGCCGTTGAAGTGGGATGACTCGTGGGGCAAGCCGGTGTGTCAGGAAGACCTCGCCTACACCCTGATGACGTTCTCGTACGTGGGCGTGCGCAGCATGAAGATCCTGGGCATCCGGCTGACGCCCGAGCAGGAAGACGCCTACATCCACTGCTGGAACGTCATCGGCCACATCATGGGCATTCTGCCGGGTCTGCTGCCGGCGAACATGAGCGAGGCCCGGCAACTCTTCGACGTCATCAAGGCGCGTCAGACCGGCCCGAACGACGACGGCCGGCAACTGATGACCGGGCTGCTGGACGGTCTGCTGGTGCCGACGATGTCGAAGATCCTCCCGCTCGGCGGCAAGCACATCCCGGCGATTCTGGTTCGCAAGCTCATTGGCCAGGAGACGGCCGACGACCTCGGCGTTGCGCGGCTGGACACGGCTCAGAAGATCGAGGGCGCGCTGGTCACTGGGCTGTGGAAGCGCGGAGCGCGACGCCGCTACCTCCTGTACCAGTTCCCGCTGACGCGCACGTTCACGCTGTGGTGGAAGGTCCGCGCGCTGCGCAAGATCGGCGGCATCGAGGGGCCGTTCGCCATCACGCTGGCCAACGCGATCTGGGCCTATCCCGCGGTTGGCGAGCTCGCCGACCAGAGCGCTGCGCAGCATCCGCCCGCGTAGCGGCGGGCGGTCACGCCATCGGCGGATTGCGCAACTCGACCGGCGGATTCAGTTTCTGCGCGAACGTCGTCGCCCCATCCACGGATGAGGCAATGTACCGCGACCACTTCATCAGCGAGAGGTGCGTCGTGCTCCAGTGGAGCGCGCGCTGCGAGTCGTCGGGCGCGATGGAGGCCGTCTCCACCAGCCGATGTACTTCGGTCGCGATGACATCGCGCTGCTTCACGAACTCCTGATTGAGGTCGAAGAGACTCTGTGGCGCGTACACCGGGAGCGACTCGTACAGGCGATCGAAGACGCTGTCATTGATCACCGCGTGCACGGGCAACCGGCGCGGCGCGTACGCATACACCGCGCCTGTCGCGTGACGAATCGCGCCGCGGGGATCGGGATCGAGCACTTCCAGCAACTCCGGGCCGCCGGCCGCACCAGGGTGGGCCTTCACGGCCGCCGAAAGATACAGTCCCCACGACTCGTCGCCCGGCGTCTGGCTCACATCCCACGCGTAGCCGCTGCTGGTGTGTTTCAGCAGGAAGTCGAGTGCCACATCTGACAGATTGTCCGTGGCATATCCGCCTCCGACGTTGGAGTGGTTGCCGCTGAACCACACTTCGACAACCCGCTGAGGCGCCGTCGGATCGGGCTCCATCAAGGTCGGAACGAACGCATCGCGTGTCTCGTCGAGCGCGACCATGTGGTACGCGCGCTTCACCGACAGCGACACCGACAGATCCTTCAGGAGATTGATCTGCTGTAATGGAATACCCATGATGTTCTTGGCGATGCCGAACGAGCCGACGGTGTCCCAGCAGCCAAGCACATCCACCTTCACGTCGAGGGACTTCGACGATTTCCACAGCAGCCAATGACGGCCGAACAATCGCAGCGTCCAGAGGCTCTTCGGCACACCACGCCGGCCGACGGCGTTGGCCAGCAGACGCGCGATCGCCGCGCCGCGGCTGAATCCGCAAATGAAGATCCGGTCGCCCGGGCGGTAGGACTTGACGACGTCGAGATAGGCACGCTCGACGATCCCCTCGGCGCCCATCCCGAATGCCCCGCCGAACGTCTGCCCCACGACGCTGCTATCGATCGCGTTGCCGACGCCGCGGTAGTAGAACGCGATCTGTTTGGCGTCGCCGGTCCCCGGGTACACCTTGCACTGGCTGGCATTGTGGTGCCCGACCGCGATGTCGCCCTTGCACAGACTGAACACCTTGAACACGTTGGTCACGGCCACCTGATCGAAGTCCTTCTGGCCAGGCTGATTCCAGGTACCGTCGAGGCACACGACGATGTTCTTGCCGTGTGCGGCCGTGGGCCGACTTCGATTCTGCTCCGCAACCACAAACGCCAACGTGATCAACACCGCGGCGCCTTCGAACGCGTACCACCGGTGCGCCGAACTGAACCACCAGTACGCCACCGCCACAGCAGACACAAGCAGAGCGGCCGCGATCAGACGCGCGCGCAATTGACGCGCCGGATCGACGGCCCATGCGGAGTGGGGCCGGAGCCGGAAGACCACCAGTAGCAGCAGGACCGCTTCCTCCAGAATCCGCACGAAGGACTCGGTCCACGGTGCCGGCGGATGAACCGTGCCGACCAGACGAAAACCCAACCCATCAAACCCGCGGTTCAACACGAACAACAGCAGAAACGCCACCGTGAACCACGTGCCGAAGGAGCGTCGGTAGATCAGCCCGAGAAGACCAGGCACCATGGCGTAGAGCGCCACGATCAACAGTGCCCACAGCTGGTTCCGCAGGACGATGGGCAATCCGGTGGCCAGTTCGTGAGCCCATCCCTTCGCCGCACCACCGAAGAAGGACCAATCGCCCTTCGTGACCGAGAAACTCCTGGCGAGCAGCTCAGTGGTCTTGATGACGATCCGCTCTTGTTCCGCAGCCGGCAGGTCCTGGCGAGGCTGGTCCCAATCCCAGTGCCGGTCGAGATCACTGCGGAGCGCGTCCACGCTCTCGAGGATCATCGCGCGAAACTGGGCGGCGGTCGCGGATGTGTCCCCGCGATAGGCTCCGGAGTCCAGCGTCGAATCGGAGCGCTGTTGGGCCAGCTGTTGCCCGAGGTTATTGAACACCGCGAAATAGAGCGCGCGCGTGTCACCACGCATCCGCCCGATCACCATCAGGTTTTGCCCTTCGTACGGCATGTCGTACTCGTGGGCGATGGTGCGGAGTTCCAACCGCGGTTTCGGCTCGTCGACCGCGAATGCGAGGAAGCTGACAATGATCGCGACGAGCACGAGTATGGGAATCAGGCGGGAGCCCTTTTTCACGCTACGCGGGTCTTCCCCAACCTTCATCGCGGGAGGTGTGGCAGTCATCGGCGCTCGCTTTCGTGAACTGAGTGCCGACAGCATACCCGATCAGGCGACCGCCGCAGCGCGTGCGGCCGGGATGACCTACTGCGCGGCCAGCCGTCGCAACACGTACGGCAGGATCCCGCCGTGGCGGAAGGCCGTGAGTTCCTCCGGCGTGTCGACGCGAATCATCGCCTTGAACGTCGTCACCGATCCGTCCGGCGCCGTGGCGTTGACGACCAGCGAACCGCGCGGATGCAGCGCGGCGCCTGAGCCCTCGAAGTCGAAGACTTCGTGTCCGGTGAGGCCCAGCCCCGCCGCGGAGTCACCCGGCATGTACTGCAGCGGCAACACACCCATGTTCACGAGATTGCTCCGGTGAATGCGCTCGAAGCTCTCGGCGATCACGACTTTGATGCCGAGGAGCATCGCGCCCTTCGCCGCCCAGTCGCGCGACGAGCCCGATCCGTATTCCTTGCCCGCGAGCACCACGAGCGGCACGCCGGCCGCCTGATACTTCACGGACGCGTCGAAAATACTGATGACGTCTTCCTTGGAACGGTCGGACGACAGATAGGTGGTCCAGCCCCCCTCGGTCCCGGGCGCGAGCTGATTTTTGAGCCGCACGTTCGCAAACGTGCCGCGCATCATCACCTCGTGATTGCCCCGACGCGCGCCGTACGAATTGAAGTCCTTCACCGCCACCCCGTGCGCCTGCAGGTAGTGCCCGGCCGGGCTGTCGGCCTTGATCGAACCGGCCGGCGAGATGTGATCGGTCGTGATGCTGTCGCCGAGCACCGCGAGCGCGCGCGCGCCGGTGACGTCCCTGGGCGCGGCCGGCTCCTTCGACAGGTTCTCGACGAAGGGCGGACGACGGATGTACGTCGAATCGGCCTCCCACGTGAAGCGGTCGCCCTCCGGCACCGGCAGTTGCTGCCAGTGCTGGCTGCCCTTGAACACGTCAGCGTACTGCTCGCGATACATGTCGGCCGAGAGCGAGGTGAGGAGCGTCGTCTGAATCTCCTGATTGGTCGGCCAGATGTCGCGCAGATAGACCGGCGTGCCGTGCTTGTCATGACCGAGCGGTTCGGTCGTCAGATCGATGTTCATCGAGCCCGCAATCGCGTAGGCCACGACCAGCGGCGGCGACGCGAGGTAGTTGGCGCGCACATC
>CAYHEX010000058.1:0-1297 GCA_964355365.1 uncultured Solibacteraceae bacterium
GGCGCGCGTGCTGGCGGTCGATCGTCACAGTGGTCACCGCGCGGAAATCCGTGCGACCCGCAATGTCCTGCTCGCGAACCTGTGTGCCGAGCTTCTTCGCTTCGGCGATGGACGCGTCGCCGTGCGCGTCCGTGATGTTGTACTTGCGAATGATCACCGCGGTGTCGACGCCGGGCGCGTCGATGGGCCCGAGCACTTCCACGACGCGGCCCGCCGCGGGGCGCGCGGCCGTCGGAAACCGAGTGATCTCCACCGTCACCATCTCGCCCGCCTTCGCGCTTCGCGCTTCGGCGGGGCTTCGCCCGCTCACGGTGTTGTCCTCCGGGGCGATCTGCACATCCATGATCAGTCGACGATCGAACGGGACGACGTAGCCAATGCCTGATCCGTCGACGTCGTAACGGCCGACCACGATCTGGCTCGCGCGCTCGAGGACCCGGACGATGCGGCCTTCGGGGCGCGCGCCTTCGCGTTCGACGCGGACGACGACCTTGTCGCCATGCATGGCCTGGTTCAGGTTGCCGCCGGCAATGAAGACACTCTTCGGCGTGTCGGGTTCGGGATCGTCAAGGTCGACGAAGGCGAATCCACGGGGATTGGTCGACACCGTACCGACGATCAGGTTCATCAGGTCGGGCAGGCCGTAGCGCTCCCCGCGAATCTCGACCAGCTCACCGGCCGCGACCAGCTGCTTGAGCTGTCGCTTGAAGGTGGCACGCGATTCCTTGGGCACCCGCAGCAACTGCAGGAGCTCCTTCATCGTCGCGGGATGGCCCACCCGCTCGCGCATAAGTTGTGTGATTTGTTCTACTTCCAACATTTTCTAAGCTTAACCTCTCAACGTCCCGGGACCTGAAGGTCCCGGGCTCCAAATTGCGGTGAAACAATACCCAACCAAGTGGTTGGGGTGAATGTCTACTGTCAACGTGACCCACGACCTCGCGCAGGTCCTTTCGGTGTTTATGCAGGCCACTGACCTGCCTGACAATGGCCCCATTGTGGCCACGGTCGGGGATAGCCCGGAAGTTCGGGCTCTGGTGTCGGCCGCTCGCGCGGGCGATCGCGAGGCCTTTGGGGCCCTTGTTTCAATCCACGAGCGGATCGTCGTCCGCACGGCGCTGGCCGCACTCGGCTCGCGTGAAGATGCCGAGGACGCCGCGCAGGAGGCGTTTGTCACGGCCTGGCGCAAGCTCGACGGGTTCCGTGGCGACTCTACATTCAAGACCTGGCTGCTCACGATTACGTGGCACAAGGCGCTCGACCGCCGGCGTTCGCGCCGGCTGTGGTGGTCGCGGCA
>CAYHEX010000058.1:1397-12657 GCA_964355365.1 uncultured Solibacteraceae bacterium
GCGTTTCTCCTCAGACGAACTCAACGCCGCGATCAACACGGCGGCGCGCCAGATGACGTCCGCCGCGCCGTCGCCGGAATTGCGCGCGCGAATCATGTCGCGCATCGACGCCGCGCAACCGCGCTGGGGCTGGCGACTGGCGATCGCGGGCGGCGCGATCGGCGCGATCGGCGCCGTCATTCTCGCGGCCACACTGCGTGTCTCGCCGACAAGTGAGGCGCCGGCCATGGTGGCTGTCGCATCGCCGATGACAGCTGGACCTGTCTCGCCGAAGCCAACGCCGGAGGCGCTGGCGAAGGCGGATCCAACCGCGACGACGATCGCTTCGTCTCCTCTGCTGTCGACGGTTTCGATGCAGCGAGCGGCAACGCGAACGGCGGTGTTCTCGCCAAGTGCAGCGGAACTCGAATGGCGAGCACGTGCGGTACAGGCATTGGAACTGCCGGCCGCGCTGATCGTTGAACCACTCGAGCAACCGCGGCTCAGCATCGATCCGATCGACATCACGCCGATCACCATCGCGCCGCTGAACACGGGCGGGGCGGGAGCAAGTTACAAGTAGCAAGTTTCAAGTGGCACGTTTCAAGTTCAAAGGAGCGTTATGCGTCAGACAGTGAGTTTCCTCTTCGTGGCGATGTGTGTGGCCGTGCCGGTTGCGGCTCAGCAGGCCATTCGTGAGATTCCGGCCGTGCCGGCGATCCCGGCCATGGTTGAACAGCAGGCACCGCCGCTCCCGCCGCCGCCGGCCAGAGTTCCTGCGCCCACCCCGCCGCCCGCGCCACAGCGGGCACCCACGCCACCGGCGGCCCCCGAGGCGCCTTCGGCTCCGCGGCAGGTGGATCCGCGCATCGATCCGAGCGACGTCAACATCAAACTGACGGTCAAGATCACTGACTCCAGCGGCAGCGGCACCCAGACCAAGATCGTCAGCATGATCATGGCCAATCGCGGCAGCGGTCGTGTGCGTTCGCAGGGCGTAGGTCCAGGGAACAACGGGGCCGACTTGAATGTGGATGCGCGAGCGACGCTTTACAAGAGCGGGGCGATCAACACCGGCCTGACTATCAGTTACACCCCGGAACGAACAGACGAACCCAGCAAGCTCACGAGCGTCAGTCAATCGGTGGAGTTGTTTCTCAAAGAAGGTGTCGCGACGGTGATCACCCAAGCCGCCGATCCCACCAAAGGCTCGCGCTCGGTGACGATCGAAGTGACCGCGTCGGTAATGAAGTAACTACTCAGACAGTCCCACAGCACTCAGCGCCTGGAGCGCCGCAGCGGCGGCGTTCTGGGCGCTGGCATCCAACTGCGCAGACAAGCGCTGCGCATCTTTCACACTCGCCAAGGCAATCTCCACGCGGCCGGCACGCTCGGCCTGGCCTACCTCACGCAACTTGCTCTGCAGTTGCTCGAGTTCGATCCGCGCGGCCTCGAAGTGCCGGCTCGCGTCGCCGAAGTTGTTGAGGAAGAGCGACACGCGCCCGTCCAACAGCGCCGCACGCGCCGCCTCGTAGTCGGCGCGCTGTTCCAACCGCCGCCGCTCCTGGTCGACCGTCGACTTGCCGGACGCACCCCATACCCAGCCCGCACCAAGCGCCACGAGCATGGCCAGCACGATGCCGCCTAGAGTTTTCGGAGTCATTGGGTGAGTTGTGGGACCAGGAACCCGGGACCTGGGACGACGGGTGTTGCCTTCAGTTCAGGTGCTGCGGTTCGGTCCATGCGGAGAGTTTTGTCACGGCGTCAAACTTCTTGAGTAAATCACCAATCACCTGGCAGGCATCGTCGCGCTGGCACAGGCACTCGACCTGTTCGAGGATGCGCATGAGCGCCTGCTCGGCCTGATTGATCGCCACATCGGAGAAATACTCCCGCTGCTGCTCGAGGCAATGGTGATGCTTGAGAATTTCCTGACGGAAGAAATCAGCGAGACATTCGCAGGGCGATCCCACAAGCACGTGGGCCGGAGCCGCTTCGGCAAAACTCGAGAGTCGCTTCAAGCCCGACATGAAGGGTAAGCAACTTCAGTCTAGGCATATGACAACCGTGTGTCAACGCCCGGCGTCAAAAAACATCGCCCAGGGCCTTCTTGAGCAGCTCGTTGATCACCTTCGGGTTCGCCTTGCCCTTCATCGACTTCATGGCCTGGCCGACCAGGAAACCGAAGGCATTGTTCTTTCCCGCCCGGTACTGCGCGACCGCATCCGGGTTCGCGGCCAGCACGTCAGCGATGGCCGCCCCCAGGGCGTCGGCATCCCCCACCTGAGCCAACCCCCCGGCCTCGACGATGTCCTTGGCGCGGCGGCCGGAGCTCCACATGGTCGCGAGCACTTCCTTCGCCACGGTGCTGCTGATGACGTCCCGTTCGGTCAGGCCGGCCAGTTCGGCAAGCGCGTCCGGTGTGACGGGCACCGACGTCATGCCCTCGGTGCCGGCCTCCTTCAGCAAGCGCCGCACCTCGCCCAGAATCCAGTTGGCCGCGGCCTTCGCTGACGCGCCGGCTTTCACCGTCGCTTCGAAGTAGTCCGCGCCACCGTCCACCAGCCGCACCAGGACATTCGCGTCATATTCGCCCAGCCCGTAGGCCGACATGAACCGCGCGTGCCTTGCGTCGGGCAACTCCGTCATCGACTCGCGGGCCGACTGAATCCAGGCGGCGCTGACGACGAGCGGCGGCAGATCGGGCTCCGGGAAGTAGCGATAGTCGTGCGCCTCTTCCTTGCTGCGCATCGACTCAGTACGGCCAGTCGCATTATCGAACAACCGGGTTTCCTGGTGGATCGTGCCGCCGCCTTCAAGCACTTCTGTCTGCCGCACGATCTCGAACTCGATCGCCTGTTCGAGGTACTTGAAAGAGTTGACGTTCTTGATCTCCGTGCGCGTGCCGAAGGGCGCGTCCGCGCTGGCGCGAATCGATACGTTGGCATCGCAGCGCAGACTGCCCTCTTCCATGTTGCCGTCGTTGACGCCGATGGCGACCAGGATCTCACGCATCCGACTGAAGTACTCCGCCGCATCGGCCGCAGACCGCAGGTCAGGCTCACTCACGATCTCGATGAGGGGCGTGCCGCTGCGGTTCAGATCGATACGCGTCCGCCGGTCCGAATCCGGAAAGCCGTGGTGCAGCGACTTGCCCGCGTCCTCTTCCATGTGAATGCGCGTGATGCCGATCACGGCGCCGCTCGACAACCGCAATCGTCCGCCGGTCGCGAGCGGCAACTCATACTGCGAGATCTGATATCCCTTCGGCGAATCCGGATAGAAGTAGTTCTTGCGCGCGAAGATCGACGTCTCGTGCACGGTGCATTCGAGCGCGAGCGCGGCGCGGATCGCGAGGTCCACCGCGTGCCGATTGAGGACCGGCAACGCGCCGGGCAGGCCGAGGCACACGGGACAGGTCTGCGTGTTGGGTGCGGCGCCAAAGTCCGTCTTGCAGCCGCAGAAGATCTTGGTGGCGGTCTTCAGCTGCGCGTGAATCTCCAACCCGATGACCGGTACGTATGACATGTGCCGCCTATGTTAACGGTACAAACAAAAAGAGCCGAACGCTGATCCAGCGTCCGGCCCTTGGTGTGTGCTCCGTCGAGTCCGTTACTTCGGCCCGGCAGCCTTGACGGCCGGTGACGCCGTCTTCTCGAACTTCTTGAAGTTCTCCTTGAACATCTCGGCCAGCTTGGTCGCCTGCGCGTCGTAGGCGGCGCCATCCGCCCACGTGTTCTTGGGGTTCAGCACTTCCGACGGTACGTTGGGGCAACTCGTGGGCACCGACAGGTTGAAGATCGGATCCACTTCGTAGCCGACGTTGTCGAGCGCGCCGGTGAGCGCCGCGGTGATCATCGCGCGGGTGTAGGCGATCTTCATGCGCGAGCCGACGCCGTACGGACCGCCGGTCCAACCGGTGTTGACGAGCCACACGCGCGAGTTGTGCGTGGCGATGCGATCCCCGAGCAGCTTCGCGTAGACGTTCGGGTCCCACACCATGAACGGCGCGCCGAAGCACGTGCTGAAGTTGGGCTGCGGTTCCTTGATGCCGCGCTCCGTGCCCGCCACCTTGGCCGTGTAGCCCGACAGGAAGTGGAACTGCGCCGCATCCGGCGAGAGCCGCGAGATCGGCGGCAGGACGCCGAACGCGTCGGCCGTCAGCATCACGACGTTCTGGGGATGACCGCCCTGACCGCTCGGCACGGAGTTGTCGATGTAGGTCAGCGGATACGAGCAGCGGGTGTTCTCCGTTCGGGACGCGTCGTCGAAGTCCACGACGCGCGTGACCGGGTCCATCGCCACGTTCTCGAGGACGGTGCCGAATCGCTGCGTGGTCGCATAGATCTGCGGCTCCGCTTCCTTCGACAGCTTGATCGTCTTCGCGTAGCAGCCGCCTTCGAAGTTGAAGACACCTTGCGCGCTCCAGCCATGCTCGTCGTCGCCGATGAGCCCGCGATTCGGATCGCTCGAGAGCGTCGTCTTGCCGGTGCCCGAGAGACCGAAGAACAGCGCCGAGTCGCCCGCTTCGCCGATGTTCGCCGAGCAGTGCATCGGCATCGTGTCGCGCAGCGGGAGCAGGTAGTTCATGACCGTGAAGATGGACTTCTTCATCTCGCCGGCGTATTCGGTGCCGCCGACCAGCACGGTCTTCTTGTCGAAGCTGAGGATGATGAACGTTTCGGTCAGCGTGCCGTCGATCGCGGGATCCGCCTTGAAGCTGGGGATGTCGACGACGGTGAACTGCGGCTCATGCGCCAACTGCTTCGCCGGGTCGTTCTCCGGAATGAACATGTTGCGCACGAACATGTTGTGCCACGCCAACTCGGTGACGATCCGCACCGGCAGACGGTACGCCGGGTCCGCGCCAGCGTAGGCGTCGAGCACGAAGAGTTCCTTCTCGGCCGCGTACGCCATCATCCGCTTCTGCAGCGCATCGAATTTTGCGGGCTCGAACGGCTTGTTGACCTTGCCCCAGTCGATGTTCTTTTCGCTGGACGCTTCCTTCACGACGAACTTGTCGTTGGGCGATCGGCCGGTGTACTTGCCCGTGCTGCAGACGAACGCGCCGTCTTTCGACAGGGTGCCCTCGCCGCGACGGATCGCGTGTTCGTGCAGCGCCGCAACGCCGAGATTCCAGTGCACGTTCCCCGCCTGAGTGATGCCTACCGCGTCTAGTCCGACTTTCCGATCACCCTGTGACATGTCGTCTCCTGAGTCCCCAAGCTAAGCAATTCATAATAGTTTGTCGCGCCGAACAGCCGCAAGCGTCGCGGCCCAGATGTGCGGCAGGTCGAAGGGTGGCGTCAAGACAAAGGCCGCCGCCGCGCGCAGAAATTGCGCGGTGTCATCCGGCACCGACGGCGCGTCAATCGCCACCATTCTCAAGCGCGGCGGCACGCTGGCCCACACACGGGCCCAGCGCTCCGTGTCCGACGCCACCAGCGCGGGGTCCAGGAAAATCAGGTCGGCATCGTCCGCCGCCACCTGGTCGAACGCTTCCCGCGCATTCGCCGCCGCGCGCACCGAGTAGCCCCAGCCAGCCAGCACCGCCAGAAAGAAATCGCGGCTCACCGCGTCGGCGTGGGCCACGATCGCCGCGCTCCGCGGTTGTCCCGCGCACTCATCAAATCGGGCCGGCAACCGTACACAGAACGTGGTGCGGCCGGGCGTGCTTTCGGCCCAAATCTGACCGCCGTGGTCGCGGACAATGCCGTAGGCAATGCTGAGTCCCAACCCCGTCCCTTCGCCCACTTCGCGCGTCGTGAAGAACGGATCGAACACTCGGGGCAGATCCTCCGCGGCGATGCCGTGTCCGTTGTCACTCACCGTCAGCAGCAGCGCGCTGCACTCCGGTTCGGCCCTCACGGTCACCACGAGCCTCCCGTCGGAGCCGCCCTGCACCGCCTGCTCCGCGTTCAGGATCAGATTCAGCAGCATCTGCTGGATCTGCCCTTCGTCGACGTAGACGGCCGGCAGCTCCGGCTCCAGCTGTGTCTCCAACTGGATCTGGCGAAGTTGGTGGTTGTACACACGCAACGCCAAGGTCCGCCGACAGACGTCGGCGATATCCGTGCGCGCGCGTTCCGACGTCTGGCGTCGCGCGAAGGTCAAAAGATTACTGACGATGTGCGCGGCGCGATCGGACGCCGAGAGTACCTGGCGAATGTCTTCGCGCAAGCCCTCGGCAACGCTGGACGGCTCGAGTTGCCGATCGATCGCTTCCTGCATCAGCTGTGCGTAGCCGATCACGCTGGTCAGCGGGTTGTTCAGCTCGTGCGCCACCCCGGCCACCAACTGGCCAATCGCGGACAGCTTCTCGCTTTGCACCAGGTGCGCTTGCGTGGACCGCAGACGGCCCACCGTCCGGGTCAGTTCGGCATTCGTCGCGATCAACTCCGCGCTGATTTCACGGAGCCGCAGCGCCTGGCGTCGCTCGGCCGTGACTTCCTTGGCGAACAACACCACGCCACTTGCGCCCGGGACTGGCAGCGTCGTCACCGCAAAGATGCGCTGCCCCGACGTCACGACCTCGGCCTCGTGTCGCTCGCCGTCCGATCGCGCGCGCGCCACCAGGCAGTCACCGCCGTCGCAGCCGCAGAGCCACGTCTCCGCGCAGGCGCGCCCCTGCGTTTCGGTGATCTGCCACCCGCGCAACGCGGCCAGCGCAGCGTTGGTTCTCATCGTGCGATCGTCGGCATCGAACACCGCGATCGGATCACTGATGGCGTCAACCGTGCGTTCCCACTCGACCTTCGCGCGATGCACGCGCTGGTACAACAAGGCGTTCGCCACCGCGACACCGAACTGTCGGCCGATGGTGACAATGACACGCTCGTCGTCATCGCTGAATGCGTTGGGCGCGGCCGACGACAACGTTATGCGGCCGAGCGCCTCAGCCCCGGCCGCGATCGGCGCAGACACCGTACTCAGCCATGCGCCGTCCGGCGAGCCTGCGCCGACGCGTGCGCCCGTACCCGCAGACACGACCTCCAGCGTGCTCCCGGCGGCGAGGGCGACCTGCGCCGATGCGCGCACGCCTCCGAATGCGATCGACACACGATCGATCGCGCGCCGCAAGACCGCGTCGATTTCCAACGACGACGCCACGATCTCCGCGAGTTCGTTGAGCAGCGCCAGTTCCCACGCCAGGCGACGACGTTCAACGACGCCGCGTCGACGTTCCAGCGCGCGCTCGACGGTGGCAAAGACGTGCGCCGGATCCAGCGGCTTCGGCAGAAAGGCAAAGACCTCCTGCTCGAAACTCTCGAGCGCACTCGAGAGGCGTCGATCCGCGGAAATTACGATGGCTTCCACCGTGCCGTCGCGCGCGCGCAATCGTTTGACCAGATCGAGACCGGAGGCTGAGCCGAGCCGCAGATCGATCACGGCCGCGCCGAAGGCACGCCCGGTGATGGCCGCATCCGCTTCGTCGGGCGTCCGCACACCGACGACCTTCAGGCCGCGCGCTTCGCCCACATGCGTCAGGAGCCCCAGGACGAACGGGTCATCGTCGACGATGAGGATGGGTTCTGAGATCAAAACGCCATAAGCCTACGCCGATTTGCGACCGATAACTGCCCCGTGACGTCTTCCTGCTTCCGCCTGCGAACCCTCGCGCTGTTGGCGCCCACCGTTGCGCTGGTCGTCGGCTGCTCGAGCGCCAGGCCCGCGGCTCCCGTGGTGGCGCCGGTGGCCCCTGTTGTTGGGGCGCCTCGGACGCTTCGGGTGCAGGTCGCCGGGCAGATCGTCACGGTGGGCACTGAGGACTACGTGGCCGGCACCGCGATCTCGGAAGTCACGCCGGTGGGCGAGGCGCCTGACACGGTGGACCGCGTCTACGACGTGCAGACGATCGTCGCCAGAACGTACGCCCTGGCACACGTGGGCCGGCATCGCGCGGCGGGGTTCGACCTCTGCGATTCCACCCACTGCCAGCTGTACGAACCGGGGCGCCTCCGGACCTCGCGGTTTTCGGCCGAGGTGCGGCGCGCCACCCGCCGCACGGAAGGCCAGGTTCTGACGTACGGCGGACGGCCAATTGATGCGCTGTTTCACGCCGACTGCGGCGGGCACACCTCGTCGCCCGAGCTGGTCTGGGGCACGGCGGGCCGCCCCTATTTGCGAGGGGAACCCGACCGCGCCCCGGCGCTGACGCACCGCACCTGGACCGTCACGCTCACCCGCGAGCAAGTGCGAACGGCGCTCAACGCCGACACGCGGACCGCAGTCGGGCGAAGCCTGAAAGCGATCGTGGCCGATCCGCTGGATACCAGCGGGCGCGTGGGGGGGCTGCTGATCACCGGAGAGCGGCAGTTGAAGATTCGCGGCGATGAGTTTCGGGCCGCACTCAACCGGACGCTCGGTCCCAAAGGCATCCAGAGCACCCGATTCCGCATTCGCGCCACGGGGTCGAGCTTCGTGCTGAGCGGCACGGGCTACGGCCATGGCATCGGCCTGTGCCAGCTTGGGGCCTTGGCCCGAGCGAGGCTGAATACGCCGACCGAGACCATCCTGGCCGGGTACTTCCCGGGAGCCGCGCTCACGGGACCGGGTGGTAGAATCCCGTAAACGCGTCCGCGCCGCGGACGTATCCCAATGACAGAGGCCAGTTCGCCGCCGCTTACGACCCGAGAGCTCGACGTCCGCGTGGCGATCGACGTCAAAGCGCTGCAAGCGGCCGGACGGCCTGATGCCGCACGTGAGCGGTTTGCCGAGTTGGTGGAGCGCCACCAGCGTCGGGCGATCCGAATTGCGTTTCACTACTTGCGTGAGGCAGCGGACGCGGACGAGGCCGTGCAGGACGCGTTTGTAAAGTCCTACGTGCACCTCGGCACGTTTCGCGAGGATCTACCGTTCGAGGTGTGGTTCACCCGCATCCTGATCAACGGATGCCTGGACCGCCTGAAGGCGCGGAAGCGGCGGGAGCGCTGGATCGCCAGCCCCCCCACGGATGCGATGGGTGTGGAGCGTGACCCGGCGGAGTACTTGCCGTCACGCGGCCCGAGTCCGGAAGACCTGGTGCTGTTGGGCGAGCGCCGGGAGCAGTTGTCGGTCGCGCTGGCAAAATTGCCGGAGCGGCAACGTTTGGTGTTCATGCTGAGCCATTTCGATGGCCAGACGTCGAGGGAAGTGAGCGCCATGACGGGGCTCAACGAATCGACGGTTCGTGTGCATTTGTTCCGGGCGATCCGGCGGCTTCGGTCGCTACTGGCCCCCGGAGCCTCGCGCACTTCGTCAGGGGGAACTCGCCGTGCGAATCGCTGACATGCTCCTTCGTCGTGGCCATGTGTCTGAAGACGCGCTTGTGGAGGCGTGGTATTCGGGCGACCACCTCGCGCACATCGACGAGTGCGACCTCTGCGCCGAGCGCGCGCTTGAATTGGGCCGCTGGCTCGCACACACGCGTGAATTGGGGTTGGCCGAGGCCGACGCGGCCTTCCCGGCCGAGCGTCTGGCCGCGCAGCAGTCGCAGATCCTCCGCAAACTCGAGCAGATGGACCGTCCGGCCAAGCTCCTGTCATTCCCGCGCGTGTCGCCGGCGATGGCGGCGCCCATCGGCGTGTCCGCGCACGACCACCGCGTTTCCAGCGGATGGATCGCCGCGGCGGCAGCCGCCGGCCTGATCCTCGGCGTTGTGGGGGGCCGCCTCAGCACGTGGCAGCCGACGGCGCCGGCGCAGACCGCGGCGGTGCAGGTGGCACCGGCGGCCAAGGCGGTCGACACCGCGCGCCTGACCGACCCGGCAGATCTGCTGCTCGACCCGGACGTCAGCCAGCCGCAGATTCACTCGCTGAGCGCCATCGACACGTTGACGCCGCAAGTGACGGTGGCGCGCGCGTCGGACCGGCGCCGCTAGCGTGGCATCCGTTATCTTCCGCAAGGGTCTCGACATGAAAGCCGCGGTTGCGGCTGAATTGGCGGCGGCGTATGACAGCACGGCGGTCGATGACATGCGGGCCGACGGGTTCGTGCAGCAGCGCGGACGCCTCAGGCTGCATCTGGCGCGCGAATTCGGCTTCTGCTACGGGGTCGAACGCGCCGTGGACTACGCGTATCAGACGCGCAAGCGGTTCCCGGACAAGCGCGTCTGCCTGACGGGTGAGATCATCCACAACCCCCATGTGAACGACCGGTTACGCGCTCAAGGCATCGAGATCCTGACCGACCCAGGCGCCGACGCGTCCACGCTCGGTCCGAACGACGTCGTGATCCTGCCGGCATTCGGTGTGTCAATCAGCGAACTGGTGGGGCTCGAGGCCCGGGGCTGCACGCTCGTCGATACGACCTGTGGATCGGTGCTCAACGTCTGGAAGAACGTCCGCCGCTATGCGCAGGACGGTTTCACCTCCGTGATTCACGGCAAAGTGAAACATGAGGAAACGCGCGCCACCGCGTCGCAAGCCATCCAGTATCCCGGCGGCCACTTCCTGATCGTGCTTGACGAGGGCGAAGCCGGACTGGTGTGCGACTACATTCGCGGCGGCGGAGATCGGACCGCGTTTCTCAATCGGTTCACCGGGGCGGTCTCGCCGGGGTTTGACCCGGAGATTCACCTGGGCCAGATCGGATGCGCCAATCAGACCACGATGCTGATGAGCGAGTCACTGGCGATCGGCGAGATGTTTCGCGCGGCCATGCGCGACCGGTACGGCGATGTTGATGCGGCGAACCGTTTTCGGGCGTTCGACACCATTTGCAGCGCCACACAGGAACGTCAGGACGCCGTGCTGGCGATGCTCGCCGAGGAACCCCTGCAACTCATGGTAGTCATTGGGGGCTACAACAGCAGCAACACCTGCAATCTGGCCCGGATTTGCGCCGAAACCGTGCCGACGTTTCACATCGCCGATCCCAGCTGCCTGGTCTCCCTCACCGAGATCCGCCACCGGCCGATCGGCCTGCCGTCTACGGCGGCCGCCGGGGACCAGACCACTCAGAACTGGCTCCCGACGGGCCCGCTCGTCGTGGGCCTGACCGCCGGGGCCTCGACGCCGAATAATCTCGTCGGGCAGGCCATCCGTCGTCTGCAGGAATTGGCCGGGCAGTAAACGTGACCCTCGCACCGAGCGTAAGTCTGGTGTGAATGTGGGCAAATCTATGACTATCAAGAGATTGACCCTGGGAACCGCCCTGTTGGCGCTCCTCGGAGGCGCCTTTAACGGCACGGTAGCCGCGCAGCGACCGGCTGGCGTCAGCCAGACCGGGGCTCAGACGGCCAAGCCCTCACAACCCGGCACTCAGACCGGGGGGCCCCAGCGTTCGTCTGGCCGCAAGCCGG
>CAYHEX010000058.1:12667-16392 GCA_964355365.1 uncultured Solibacteraceae bacterium
GACGGCTGACCAGGCCAAGACCCTGGACCAGATCTTCACGTCGACCAAGGACGAAATGGCCGGGTACTACGAGGCCATGAGGCGTGAGGACAAGGAGCTTCAGCGGCTGATCGACGAATCCAAGGTCGAACAGTGGGTGGTCCTCCGCCAGATCGAGAAGGTGGAATCCCAGCGGTCGAACCTCAACAAACTCCGGACCATGACGCTGTACCGCATGCACCGGGTCTTGACGCCGGAGCAGCGGGTCATCCTCGAGAAGATTCGGGACCGGGACCACAAGGATCCCCGGAGGCGTCCCTAGCGTAAGATCACAGGTCGGCGTTCGGCCGACCGACTCGACAAACAGATCCAAACGGAGTGATACCGACGATGACTCAGAAGACCAGAATTCTTAACGTGTGGGCCGCCATGCTGGCCATGGTGAGCGTGGCCACGATCGCCAGCGCGCAGACGCCGGCGGGGCCGGCGGCGCGTGCACCGCAGGCGGCTCAGGATCGGTACATCGTGGGTCAGGCCAAGCCCCCCGCGGTGGCGGGCCGAAACATGATGGATCTGACGATCGACGACGCGATCCAGCGCGCGCTCGACCGCAACATTGATTTGAAGGTGCAGCGCTACAACCCGCAGCTGACGGATTACTCGATCAAGCAGACGCGCGCGGCCTACATGCCGACGTTCACAGAAACGTCGCAGTTTCGTGACTCGACGTCGCTGACGTCCAACACCACGGAACTGTCGTCGACGATTTCCACCAAGAACATCACGTCGACCACCGGCATGTCGCAGGCGACGCCGTGGCACGGCGCCTCCTACAGCCTGAGCTTTCAGACCAACCGCCAGTCGACGACCAGCGTCACCAGCACGCGCCCGCTGAACTACGGCGCCACGTTCAGCTTCACGGCGACGCAGCCGCTCCTGCGCAACTTCAAGATCGACAGCACGCGCACCACGCTGAAGACGCAGCAGATCACGCGCGACATCAACGACATCACCCTGAAGACGTCGATCGCCAACACGATCGCCTCGGTGCGCAACGCCTACTGGGACCTCCGCTCGGCGATCGAGAACATCGAGATTCAGCGTCGCGCTGTGGCCCTGGCCACCACGCTGGTCGAACAGAACCGAACGAAGGTCGAGATCGGGACGATGGCGCAGATCGACGTCATCACGGCCGAATCGCAGCAGGCCAACGCGGAGTTGAGCCTGGTGAACGCTGAGTCCACCTGGCGAACGGCGGAGATGGCGTTCAAGAAGTTGATCGCCGGCGGCACTGATGACGACATCTTCAATGCGACGGTCATGCCGACCTCGGTGCCGTCAGTCGCGCAGGTCACGGTCGACATCCCCACGGCAGTCACCAACGCACTCGGGCAGCGGACGGACCTGATCACGGCAAAGAAGAACATCGAATCGGCGAACCTCAACATCGAGTTACTGAAGAACCAGGTGCTGCCCGACCTCAACATGTCTGGCGGCTACTCGGTGACCGGCGCCGGCGGGAACCTCTACCGGGCGGCGCCGGGCTCCTTTGTGATCGATCCCGCCACAAGCACGCTGGTCACCCAGGCGGGTTACTTCGACGCGATCACCGGCGCCTTCCAGCAGCCCACATGGAACGTTCAGGCCTCGTTCACCTACCCGCTGGGACAAGTAGCCGCTCGTGCCAACCTGGCGCGCACGCGCCTCACGCTTGAGCAGACGAAGACGTCGCTCAAGTCAACCGAGTTGACGGTCACCACCGACGTCACCAATGCGGGGTTGTCGGTGCAGAACGCCTACAAGAGCCTGCTGGCGTCGCAGAAAGCGCGCGAACTGGCCGACCGTCAGGCCGAAGCGGAGCAGACGAAGTTCGACGTCGGCATGTCGACCAACTTCACCGTCGTGCAGCAGCAGCAGGCCCAGACGTCCGCGCGTCTTGCGGAACTCCGGGCCATCCTGACGTACGTCAAAGCGCTCATCGAATTCGAACGCGTGCAGAACGTCGGACGGTAAATGAAGAAGATTCTCATCACGGTTCTGGTGCTGGCGGCTGCGGTCGCCGGCACCTACTACTACCTGAAGATGGCGGCGCCGGGTGCCGACGCGGCCTCATCGACCGCTGCTCCGGGCAAGGCTGGCGGTCCGGCCGGTGGCGGCATGGGTCGCGGTGCGACGCCCATGACCGTCGACACGGCGCAGGCCTCTCGTCAGGAAATCATCGACTACGTGACCGTGGTGGGCAACCTCATCGGCGCGGCCACGGTGGACGTCGCGCCGCGTCTCAACGGCCGCATCGAATCGATTGCCGTCCGCCTGGGTGACCGTGTCACCAAAGGCGAGGTGATCGCGAAGATGGAGAATACGGACGTTAAGGAACAGGTCAAGCAGTCCGAGGCCGCGCTCGAACTGGCGCGCGCGACGGCGCGGCAGCGCGAGTTCGACATGAAAGCCTCGCTGACCACCTTCGAACGGCAACGGAATCTCTTCGATCGCGGCCTGCAGACCAAGCAGACGCTCGAAGACGCGGAGGCGCGGTACAACGCGTCAGTCGCGCAAGTGGATGTGGCCAAGGCGCAGGTCATGCAGACGCAGGCCCGCGTGGACGAGCTGAAAGTGACGCTCGCCAACACGTCGATCATTTCTCCGGTCGACGGCTTTGTGGGCAAGCGCACGCTCGATCCAGGCGCGTTTGCCGGCGCCAACACCGCTGTCGTGTCGGTGGTTGATATCAGCAGCGTGCGCATGGTCTCGAATCTGGTGGAAAAGGACTTCCGCCGCGTTCAGCCGGGCGTGGAGGCCCAAGTCGAGGTCGATGCGTTTCCCGGTGAGAAGTTCAGTGGCAAGGTTAGCCGTGTCGCGCCGATTTTCGATACCGCGACACGCACGGCCGCGATGGAAATTGAGGTGCCGAACCCCGGCTACCGCCTGAAGCCCGGGATGTACGCGCGCGTGCAGCTCACGGTCGACCGGCGCGCCGACGCACTGACGGTGCCGCGCACCGCGGTGGTCGACATCGAAGGCAAGCGCGGCGTGTTCCTGATTGACGACGGCAACGTCGCACGGTTTGCACCGGTGCGCACGGGCCTGCAGGACCCCGTCCGTGTGGAGATCCTCGAGGGATTGAACGACGGCCAGCGTGTCATCACCACCGGCGCGATGGCGCTGCGCAACGGCGACCGGATTCAGTTGGTCGGCGCGCGCGGCGCCGGCGGCGGTCGTCGCGGCGGTGGTGCCGGTGGCGGTGGTCGCACAGGCGGCCAGGCCCCGTCGGACGCCAAGAAGTAAGCCCCTTTTTATTTCATTGCCCAGGACCTTTTCCAAATGAGCATCCCTCGCCTCGCGATTCAACGTCCGGTCACCATGTTCATGTTGTCGGCCGTGGTCGTCCTGCTCGGCGGGATCTCGCTGACCCGCCTGCCGGTGGACCTGATGCCGGACGTGACATACCCGAGCATCACGGTGCGCGTCGGCTACGGCGGCGTCGGGCCGACGGAGATCGAACAGCTCATCGTGCGTCCGCTCGAGCAGTCGCTTGCGGCCGTGCCCGGCCTCGAGCAACTGAACTCCACCGCATCGGAGGGCTCGGGCACGGTGCGCCTGAACTTCGCGTGGGGCGTGGACCTCAACGACGCGGCCGACGAAGTCCGCACGCGTATGGACCGCGTGCGCGGGCGGCTCCCCACCGAGGCGGACCCGCCGAGCATTTCGAAGTTCGATGCGTCGGCGCAGCCGATCATGACGGTCGG
>CAYHEX010000059.1:0-16346 GCA_964355365.1 uncultured Solibacteraceae bacterium
CCATGTCGATCTTCGCGCGCAGCACGTGGACGCCGTCCGGGAACTCGCCCGCGCGCATCCGGGCGAACAGGTCCAGGTTCGCCTCGACCGGCCGGTCGCGATACGGGCTGTTCTTCCCGGGCTCGGTGAGCGTCCCTCGATGGGCGCGAATCTGGTCGGCGCCGAGGCTGTCCACGTACGCCTGGCCCTGACCGATGAGCCTCAACGCGAACTGGTAGAGCCGCTCGAAATAGTCGGACGCGTACAGCTCGGCGCTCCACGTGAAGCCGAGCCACGCCACGTCTTCCTTGATCGCGTCGACATATTCGACGTCTTCCTTCGCCGGATTCGTGTCGTCGAAGCGCAGGTTGCACGTGCCGCCGTGTTCGGCGGCGATGCCGAAGTTCAGGCAGATCGATTTCGCGTGGCCGATGTGCAGGTAGCCGTTCGGCTCGGGCGGAAACCGCGTCGCCACGCGGCCGCGATGTTTGCCGGAGGCGAGGTCGTCGACGACGATCGTGCGGATGAAGTCGACCGGCCCGCCTGCGCCTGGCTTCGGCGCGCCAGGCGCCGTAGCGGCCGCCGGTCCGTGTGCGTCTGGCATGGTGATGCTAGGTATTCTAGCGCGACTTATCGAACGCGTTCAGGGCCATCCGGCTTGCAGGCGCGAGGTGTGATTCGGTCAATCGGACCGGAATCGCCGCCCGGGGCCTGCATCAGTAGTCGACGAGCAGGCGCGCCGCGCGTTCGATCATCGCCTCGCTCGGGAGATAGAACTCCTCGAGCGGCGGCGAGTACGGCACCGGTGTGTCCAGCGCGCCGATGATTCGCACCGGCGCGTCGAGCCACTCGAACGCTTCTTCCTGAATGATGGCCGCCAGGCTCTCGCCGATGCCGCCGGTACGCGAGTCCTCGTGAACGATCAGCACTTTGTGGCAGTGACGCGCCAGGCGCAACAGCGCGGCCCGATCGAGCGGCGCGAGCGACCGCAGATCGAGCACGCTCGCCTGGATGCCCTCAGCCGCCAGCTTCCCGGCCACCCGCATCCCGACGTGCACGTACGCGCCGTACGAAACGATCGCGAGATCGTCGCCCGCGCGACGCAGCGCCGCCTGTCCCAGAGGGATGGGCGTCGGCGGCTGGTCGCCGAGCATCTGTTTGATGCGCGGATCGCGGTAGAGCGCGATGTGCTCGTAGTAGAGCACCGGATCCGGGTCGGCCACGGCCGACGCCATCAACGCCCGCGCATCGTGCGGCGTGGACGGCACCACGATCTTCAGCCCGGCGGTCCGATAGAACCAGCCTTCGGTGTTCTGCGAGTGATACGGTCCGGCGTGGCGCAGCCCGCCCCACGGCATGCGCACCACCATGGGTGTGCCGCCGCCCCAGCGATACCGGTTCTTCGCCGCGTTGTTCACGAGCTGATTGAAGCCGCTGGCGACGAAGTCGTTGAACTGCATTTCGCCGATGGGCCGCTGACCCGCCAGCGCGGCGCCGACGCACACGCCGAGCACGGCGCTTTCAGCGATCGGCGAGTTGATGATCCGGTCGCCGAATTCCTGCAGGAGCGGCCGCAGCAGCAGAAACGCGTTGCCATAAGGCCCGCCCACGTCCTCGCCATAGACAAACACGCGCGGGTCGGAGCGCAGCGCGTCACCGACGCCCAGCATCACTCCTTCGAGGAGCGTGCCGCCCTGCGGATCGAACGGCGGACCGGCGTCGACATCAAGAACGGTCAGGCCGGCGGGTCCCTGGACACGCAGCCGGACCTCCGGATCGAGCACTTCCACGTGCACGCGCGGCGGCTCGTTCGCACACACGCCGACGCCGGCCTGCGACGGCTCCGGCCACGGCGCGTCGACGACCGCCCGCGCCTCTTGTTCCACTATCGCTTCCGCCTCGTGCTTGAAGCGATCGAGATCGCCCGCCGTGATGAGGCCCTCGGCCTGGAGCCGCGCGGCGTACGCGGGAATGGGATCGCGCCCGGCCCAGTACTCATACAGTTCGCGATTCGCGTAACCCTGCTCGGCCAGCGGCGGGTACTCCCACGAGGCGTGCGGGTCCTTGCCGAGATACAGCATGTCGTCGTGATGGGCGTGTCCGCACATGCGCATCGCGATCAACTCGATCAGCGCGGGGCCGTGCCCAGCACGCGCGCGCTCGGCTGCCCACGTGAACGCGGCGGCCACGGCATCCGGATCGGTGCCGTCGATGGTGATGCCGGGCAGGCCGTAACCCAACGCTTTGTCGGCAAACACCCGCGCCGCGGACTGATCCGCGACGGGCGTCGAGAGCGCGGTCTGGTTGTTCTGCACGCAGAAGACGACCGGCAGTTTCCTCGCGGCGCACAGATTGATCGCCTCGTGCCATTCGCCCAGCGACGATCCGCCTTCGCCGATGAACGAGAAGCCGACGCGCGTTTCCTTCTTGAGCGAAAACGCCAGACCGATCCCGGAGACCGTCAGCGTGCTGATCGACAGCGGCGCCGAAGCCGGCAGCACGCCCCAGCGGAAGTCGCCCAAGTGCAGGTCGCGGCCGTCCATGGGCGGACCGGCCTTGGCCATCTGGGCGCTGAGCACCATGCGAACCGCTTCGCGATCAGGACGCATCGCCAGCGCGACTCCGAGGTCACGAATCAACGGCGCGACGACGTCGCCGACGTAGGCGCCGCCGGCGCCGTACGCCTCGCCTCGATGGAGGCGAATCCCCGCGGCGTAGATGGCTTCCTGGCCGAGCGACCGAAATCCCTTGCCCTGAAACCCCGCAGCGCCGTATTTCACTTCCCCGCTGGTGAAGAACGTCTTGAGCCGGCTGTCGACTGCCCGTGTGAGGAGCATGCCGCGCAGGATCTCGCGACGCTCGTCCGGTGTGAGGCTCGCGGCGATCGCCTCCCGGCGAAAAAAGCCGGCACAGGCATCAGAGATCTCCGCGCCGGCCGTGGTCAGTCGGGCGCTGACGCTGACGCCGGGTGTCACTTCCGACGCCCGCTCTTTCGACGACACCGACGACGCCAGCGCCTTCGCCAGCGCGAGCCCGCAGGCCTCGCCATGCGCGTCGAATGCGGCGAGCGCCGCGGTCAATGCAAAGGGGAATCGTTCGGTGATGAACGCGGAAAAACGGCTGCGGAGCGCAGTAGACGACGCCACACTTCGGAGTCTAGCATTCACCTGCGTTTGGCCCGGGCCGTTGGCGTGGCGGTCCATGGATCGTCGGGCCACGGATGTTTCGGGTAGCGGCCGCGCAGTTCCTTGCGCACGTCAAGATAACCGCGCGCCCAGAAACTCTTGAGGTCGCGGGTTACCTGCACGGGCCGCCCGTTCGGCGCAAGAAGCTCAAATGTAACGGGCACCTGGTCCGCTCCGACTCGTGGTGAATCCGCGAGGCCGAACAGTTCCTGCAGCTTCACCGATGCCACCACCGAACCGTCATCCCGGTAGGTGAGCGGACGGTCGCGCCCACTCGGCACGCGCAACGTGGGCGGCGCCGCCTGATCCAGGCGGCGCCGCACGTCGGCCGGCAGGGAGGCAAGCGGGTCCAGGGGGTCAGAGCCGTTTTCCACAGAAAAAGCCCAATTGGGGACAGAGGCCTCGTCGAGCGGCTCTGTCCCCAATTGGGCCAAAACTGTGGAAAACGGCTCTGACCCCCTGGACCCTGCCGCAAACCGCAGCCGCGCGAGCAGTTCCAGCTCGCGCGGCGTCCGTTCGCGGGCACGCCACACGCGGGCGTAGATCGGCGCGGCGGCGGCCGGGTCGGCCGCCACCGCGTGGGAGGACAGCGTCAGCGCACCATACCGCTCAATCCGGCGGGCGCGAACCTTGCCGGCCACCACATCAAACTCATGGACGATGTCACGTGAGGTGGGGGTGATCCACTCGGATTCCACCCGCGAGGCCATGACGATGAATGCCTCGTCGGCCGCAGAAGTCGCTCGTGCGCCATCGATCTTCCGTGCCTCCACCGCCACAACGAACTCCGCATGGTGCACGCCGCTCTCGCGTGCGAGTCGCGCGCCGGTGCCCGACGTGAGCACGAAGCGGTCAGCCTGCGGGTCGCGTCGACGCGCGAGCCGATCCGGATAGGCGGCAAACAACGCCCGGCGGAATCTCGCCTCTGTCTCGGGCTCCGACGCAACGCTCGCGGTGCCAGCAGCAGACGTCCGCAGCGCACGCGCAAGCTCGTTCAGATACGGCGGAAACACGCGGTCCTCGACCGCTGCGAGCACGTCACATTCTGAGATGTCCGCCGCCGCTCTGGCCCCAGATATCGGTGCCTGAGCCACCTGGCCGACGGAGACCCTGCCGCCCTGCCCCGATCCCCCCCGGACACCCTCTGCGATCATCGCAACGGCTCGGGCCGCCCGCGCACTGGCACCGTCGGCCAACAGCAGCCGGGCAAGCCGGGGGTGCGCGGGAACTCGACGCAGATCCGCACCGAGCGCCGTCAGCTTTCCAGCCGCGTCGATTGCACCAAGTTGGTGCAACAGATCGCGAGCGGCCTCGATCGCATGCGCAGCGGGCGCCTCATACCAGTCGAATGCGCCTGGAGCGAACGGATCACCGCCCCAGGACACGACGTCGAGCGCCGTTGCCGCGAGATCAACCCTCTGAATCTCCGCATCGCGATGGGGCCGCAGCCGATCGCGGACGTCCCATAGCCGCCACACGCACCCGGCCTGCACGCGGCCGGCGCGACCTGCCCGCTGGTCCGCAGAATCCTGCGGCACTCGCTCGGTGACGAGCCGATCGATGGCGCGCTCTGCGTCGTAGCGCGCCACTTTGTGCACGCCAGAATCGATCACGACGGTGACATCGGGCACCGTCAGTGTTGTCTCGGCCACGTTGGTGGCGAGAATGACCCGGTGCCCGGCGAACGACCGAATCGCCGCGTCCTGCGCGTCGGCTGACAACCCACCATGCAGAGGTAACACCGAGACGTCTGACGGCAAGCGCCCGGTGAGCGAGGTCATCGCACGCGCGATCTCGCCGGCGCCAGGGAGAAAACAGAGAATGGCGCCCTTCGCAGCCGGCAGGGCGTCGATGACCGCCTGCTCCACGGTGACGCCGGGCGCGTACCGAATATCGAGATCAAAAGACCGACCGGGTACCCGAATCACTGGCGCATCGCCCAGATACGCAGCCACGCGATCGGCGTCGATCGTCGCCGACATGACCACGAGCCGCAGATCGTCACGCGCGGCCCAGGCCTGCTTCGTCAAGGCGAGCCCGATGTCCGCATACACGCTGCGTTCATGAAACTCATCGATGATGACCGTGCGGAAGTCACTCAGCAGCGGATCCTGGAGCAGCCGCGCGGTCAGCATGCCCTCCGTGGCGAACAGCACCCGTGTCTCGCGCGTGAACTTCCGATCGAGCCGCACGTGCCAGCCGACTTCGCGTCCCACGGTCCATCCGCGTTCATCCGCCACTCGCGCCGCCATCGACCGCGCCGCCACACGTCGCGGCTGCAGCACCAACACCGGGCCGTCATCGCAGAGGGCCGGGGGCACGCGTGTGGTCTTCCCCGCGCCTGGCGCCGCCGTAATGACCGCCGTCCGACGAGCGCGCACCGCCGCCACGATCTCCGGCAGAAACGCATCGATGGGCAGCGGCAGCACGCATCATTCTTGCACTACCATTCCTCCAATGCAGTCCGTCGAGCTCGGCGCCGTCGCTGATCAGGATCAGACCCAACGCCCACTCGATCTCTTCCTGATCTTCGCGGGCGCGAACATCGTCGCGACGACGCTGCAAATCGGCGCGAGCGTCACCGGCTTCTCGTGGCCCGTCGCGATGCTGGTGATCGCCGCCGGCACGGTCGGCGGGGCGTGGCTCGTCGCCGCGCTCTCGCCCGTCGGATCACGAATGCGCGTGCCCTCGATCGTCGCGTCTCGCGCGGCGCTCGGCTTTCATGGCGCGCAGATCGTCGCGCTGCTTCTCTTCGTGACGAACTTCGCCTGGATTGCCGTCAACAACGTCATCGCGGCGTCGATCGTCGCCCGCCTGGTCAGCGGGCCGTCCGCCGACCATCAAGCCGAGTGGGCGGTCGCGATCGGGTTGATCGCCACCATCACGGTACTGGGCGGCCCCAAGGCCGTTGGGTTGGCGGATCGCTTCGCGGTTCCCGCGATGTTTCTCGCGGGCATTGCCATGACGATCGCATGCCTGCGCGTTGAATGGCCGGCGTTCACCGGAGCACCGGCCACACTCGTTGACATCCTGCGCGGCTTCGACTGGCCATTCGGCTACCAGACGACGTGGTTGCTGATGTTTGCAGACTACTCGCGGTACTCACGCTCCGGTCGCCAATCCACCTGGGCGGTGTTCGCAGGACTCGGCGTGACCGCGCTGTGGTTCATGCCACTGGGACTGATCGCGTCGATGGTCGCCCGCTCGTCGGATCCGGGCACGATGGTGTTCGCGCTGGGACTCGGCTGGTGGGGCGGCTTGCTGATCGTGCTCGGGACGCTGACCACGAACTTCGTGAACATCTACATGTCGGCGCTGGCGCTGAAGAGTCTCCGGCCGGCCACGGGCAATCGCACCTCCATCTGGCTCATCGGGAGCATCGGCGCGGCGCTGAGTGTGATGAACACGGTGTGGATCGAGCAGTTCGCCAACTTCATTGGAGTGCTCGCCGGGATCTTCGTTCCCATCGGCGGATTGCTCGTGGCGCACTTCTTGATCCTCAAACGCACGCATCGCGCCGCCGACCTGTACCCTGGCTCAACCGGCTCCGCGCCGGCAGTCGGCCTGTGGTCCACCGCCGGCATGACATCGTGGATCGTGGGCGCCGCGGTCTTCTATCTGGCCCGCCCGATCGGCGGGACCGCGCCGAGCCTCGTCACGTCGATCCTGATCTACCTTGCGCTCACACGCGCCACGCAAGCCAAGTCGCAGTAAGGTTACACACGTGAATCTTCGCGAAATGCTCACGGGCGCCGTCGTGATGGGCCCGATGACCAAGGGATCGAACCTGCCGTACCGTCGGCTCTGCGCCGGCCTCGGCGCCAAAGTACTCGTCAGCGAAATGGTGCTCGCCCGGCGACTGAAGCAGCGGCGCCGCGGAGAGTACGCGCTGATTCGTCGCGCCCCCGAAGAAGCGGTCTTCGCCGTGCAGCTCGCCGGCAACAGCCCGGAAGAAATGGCGTGGGCGGCGGCTCTCGTCGAGTCGCGCGGTGCGGACTTCGTCGATTTCAATTGCGGCTGCCCCATCGACTACTTCACGCGCAAAGGCCTCGGCGCAGCGCTGTCACGTCAACCCAACAAGATCCGAAAGATCGTCACCGCGATGACGGCGGCGGTGAAGATCCCCGTCACCGTCAAGATCCGTCTCGGCTGGAAAGACGATGACCGCAACGCGATGGAGCAGGCGCAAGCCGCGGTCGATGGGGGCGCGGCGGCGCTCGTCGTCCACGGCCGCACACGCGAAGCGCGCTATCGCCTTCCCGCCGAATGGGACGCGATCGCGGCGATTGCCGCGGCGGTGCCGATTCCCGTCGTCGGCAACGGCGACCTTCTGTACCCGCACGAGATCAGCGAGCGGCTGGCGACGTCGGGGTGTGTCGGCGTCATGGTCGCGCGCGGCGCCCTGATCAAGCCCTGGATATTCCGCGAAGCCACGACTGGGTATTGGGACATCACGGCGGAAGAACGCGTCGCGATCTATCGCGAATACGTCCGCCTCTCGTCGGAGCACTGGCGGCGGCCGGATCAAACCGAACTCGACGACTACGCGACCCAGAGGCTGCGCGAGTTCACCCGTTGGCACGTCGGCTTCTGGTGCCGCTACGCACCGCAGCGCGCAGACGGATCGTGGCCGTCCATGCAGACGCGCGAGTCGGCCATCGTCGGCCGGTCGCCGCTCGAGACGCTATTGGGCCGCGATGATGACGCGGCGCTGGACTACGTCACGGATCAGCTCATCGCTGGCGGCGATCTCGCGACGCCCCCCAACAAGAGTGAGACGCGCCCGGTGGATCCGCGCAGCCGCGACGCGAGGGACTCGGACGGTCGCGACGGTGAGGCCGCCAACGCCCTTCAGGATCTCGTCGCCGGATAGCCATGCCCATCGCCCTGCTGCTCGCGCTGCTCTCGATCGCTCCGCCGCAACAACGGGTCGTCGCGAGAGGGACGTCGGTACTGCAGGGCATGGTGGTCGATGCCGCCAGCCAGGCGCCGTTGGCCGGCGCGCGGGTGTGGCTGGTCGATCTCGGACTCACGACCCACAGCGGCGCCGACGGACGTTTCGCGTTCGAGCGTCTGCCCGGCGGTTCGTTCACGATCACGGTGTCGCAGATCGGCTACATCTTCGTTAAACGAACCATCGACCTGCCCAACAACTCCACACTCGGCATCATCATTCCGCTCGCGGACGGCCAGGGCACCTATACCGAAAACGTCACGGTCACCGCCGCCGCCGAACGGCCGGCCGAACCCGGAGTGGCATCGCAGACGATCATCGGATCCGGTGGCCTGCAAAGCCTGCGCAGCGTGGCAACCGACGACCCTTTGCGCGCCGTGCAGGCGCTGCCCGGCGCGACCACCGGCGACGACTTCCGCTCCGAGTTCTCTGTGCGCGGCGCCTCGTTCCGCCAGATGGGCATGGTCATCGACAACGTGGCCACGCCGATGCTGGTCCACACGGTCAAAGGACATGACGATACGGGCTCGGTCGCGATGATCAACACCGACATCCTGGACTCGGTGTCGCTGATGGCCGGCGCGCAGCCGCAGCGCGACGGCAACTGGCTCGGCGGCACGCTGAAGTTCACGGTACGCGAAGGTTCGCGGGATCGCACACAGGTGCGAGTCGCCGCCAGCGACACGGGCGCAGCCGCGGTGATCGAAGGTCCGCTGGGTCGCGGACGCCGAGGCTCGTGGCTCTACTCGATCCGGAAGAGCTACGCCGCATGGCTGATTCGGAAGATCGACCCCCATTTCGGCAGTACGCTCGGCTTCGTCGACATGCAGAGCAAGTTTGCCTACGACCTGACGAGCCGCCAGCACGTCCAGTTTCTGGTCATCGGCGGCGACGCGGAGTACTTCCAGAACAACACCAGCCTCGCGAATGGGCTCCACACAGCGAACACACGCAGCCTCGTCGGCTCATTTGTATGGCGTTATGCTCGCCCAAAGTTCCAACTCTCACAACGCGTTTCAAACGCCTACAGCGAGTTCACCAATCTCGGGCTGGTCGGGCAGAACCAGGGCGATGGACGCACCACTGCGTTGATCGCACGGACCGACGCGCTCTGGGTCGTGTCGCCAGCCGTCACGGCGGAAGCGGGCGCGCAGGCCGCAGCAGAGCACGACCAACGCATTCTCCGCGACTACTCGTCGGTGACGAGCACCACCGTGAGGCTCCGGAGCGAAGACAAATACGCCGGCGACCGGACGCTGACGTCGGCCTGGGCGCAAGTCACGGCCAGGGCACAGCGCGGCGCGCTCGTGGCGGGTGCTCGCGCCGTCACCCATGCCTCGTCGTCCGCGCCATACCCGGCCTGGTGGCTCCTCGCGGAGACGAGCCTCGGATCTCGCACGCAACTGCGCGTTGGCGCAGGCCGCAGCGTGCAATACCCAGACCTGTATCAGACGTTTTACGCCGCGGCGCCGCTGGTGCCTGAACGCGCAACGTCGTTCGACCTGAGCACGGAATTCAAGATCACATCCACGGTCAGCGCCCAAGTGAACGGCTATCGACGCAACGAAGACGACATCCTGCGCCCGTACAACCACGAGCCGCGCGTGGTGAACAACAAGCTGGTCGCCGGCACGCTGCCGGTCTGGCGCAACACACTCGCCGGCACGTCACGCGGCGCGGAGTTCGTGCTGCAGCGCAAGGCGGTGACAGGACTCGTCGGCTGGGTCTCCTACGGGTACGGCCACACCCGCTACAGCGACACGCTCAGCGGAGAATCGTTCGACGGCGACTTCGACCAGCGGCATACGGTCAACGTGTTTCTCGAAGAGCGGCTGTCGTATCGCACGGCTATGAGCGTCAAAGTCCGCTCCGGCAGCAGCCCGCCGCTGCCGGGCTATTTCAAGGGCACCACCGACAGCTTGTATGTCGGCGACGTGCGCAATCAGGTGCGGCTGCCGCAGTACTTGCGGATCGATGCGCGCGCGAATCGCACGTTCACGTACAACTCGCGCCGGTTGACGCTGTTTATGGAAGTGATCAACCTGACGGGACGCCGCAACCTCGGAACGTCCGAGGGCGGCGTGAACAGCAAGACCTTCTTGGCAACAAGCTGGACCGAAAAGCTGATTCCGTGGCTGCCGTCGATCGGCATCCTGATTGAGTTCTAAACCGGAGGCCGCCCATGACACTACTCCTCTCCTTGCTACTGGCATTCACGTTTCAGGCGCCGAGCTATCGCGCCGGCATTGAGCAATTCCGCACGGAGCGGGCCGCGGAGATCAGCAGCCCAACCGGGTGGGCCGCACTCGTCGGACTGCACTGGATCTCGCAGGGAGAAGTAGTCGTGGGCAGCGACGCTATTTCCGGCATCCGGCTGACCGGCCCGTCAGCGCCCGGCCGCCTCGGCACGCTGACCGTAACCGGCGACAACGTCCACCTGCGCATCTCGACCGGACTTGATGCCTTTGTGAAGGGCCAGCAGGTGTACGACCTCGACATGAAGCCCGGCGTCACGGCCGACGACGGTCTGAAGATCGGCGGTCTGACGATGGTGCTGATCCGGCGCGGAACGCGCATGGCGCTGCGTGTATGGGACGCGAAGGCACCGCGTCGCGTGGCGCTGAAAGGCCTGACCTGGAGGCCGATTGATCCCAAGTGGCGGATCGATGCGCGTTTTGTGGCGCATCCGGAAAGTCAGCCACGCATCAAGATCCAGAACGTTCTCGGTGAAACGGTCGAGATGAAAAATCCGGGCACGGTTCGCTTCTCGGTGGGAGGCAAGGAATACGCGCTCGAGGCGATGCTCGAGGCCGACGACGCGAAGGAGCTGTTCTTCATCTTCAAAGACGGCACCAGCAACAAGACAACGTATGGCGCCGGGCGCTATCTCTACGCGCCGCTCCCGAAAGACGGCCGTGTGGACCTGGACTTCAACAAGGCGAAGAACCCGCCCTGCGCGTTCACCGAGTTTGCGACATGTCCGCTCCCACCAGCGGCAAACCGTCTCACGCTGTCAGTGACGGCCGGCGAACTCTATCAGCCCCACTAGACACACTACGGGCGGCAGGTCACGCCAGTGCCCCCGATGCCGCAATAGCCGTCGGGATTCTTGTGCAGGTACTGCTGGTGATACTCCTCGGCGTACCAGAAGTCAGCCACCGCGCGAAGTTCAGTCGTGATGGGCGGATAACCCGCCGCCTTCAACTGTTCGTTGTAGGACACGCGTGACTGCTCAGCCTCGACCTTCTGCGCGTCGTCGGCCACGTAGATCGCAGACCGATACTGCGTGCCCCGGTCATTGCCCTGCCGCATCCCCTGCGTGGGATCGTGGTTCTCCCAGAACACCCTGAGCAACTCCCCGTACGAGATCTTCGACGGATCGAACACGACGAGCACGACTTCGGCATGCTTCGTCGTGCCGTCACACACTTGACGATACGTCGGCTCCCGCGTGTCGCCGCCGGCGTAGCCCACCGCCGTCGTGTAGACGCCGGCCAGTTGCCAGAACTTGCGCTCCGCGCCCCAGAAGCATCCCATTCCGAACACGGCCTTGCCGAATCCGTCGGGAAACGGACCGGCGATCGGCGTCTGCAGAACGGCGTGCTCTCTCACGGCTGCTCCTTCGTCTTTGGATCAAACGCGAGCGACGCGCCGTTGATGCAGTAGCGAAGCCCAGTCGGATTCGGGCCATCGTCGAACAGATGGCCGAGGTGGCCGCCGCAGTTCTTGCAGTGCACTTCCGTTCGGACCATGAAGTGACCGCGGTCCTCTGTCGTCTCGACTGCGGTGGCGACCGGAGCATAGAAACTGGGCCAACCGGTGCCGCTCTCGAACTTGGTCTCGGAGGCGAAGACCTCCGTGCCGCATCCAGCGCACTTGAACATGCCGGACCGCTTCTCGTTGTTCAGCGGACTCGTGCCGGCACGCTCGGTGCCGTGGCATCGCATGATTCGATACTGGTCTTCCGTCAACTCCGCGCGCCATTCCGCGTCGGTCTTCTCGATGATCTTCGGCGTCTCGCTCATGCGTCCTCATCTTCTATGATGCCCGAGGCGTCCCTCAGGGTCCGGCGGTTACACTGTGACCATGCTACGCGCCGCCATTACGCTCGCCTGCGTCGTCTTGACCGGGGGACTATTCGCCCAGACCAGCGCCACCAAGACCCACCGACTTGAAGCCACCCCGGAGACCGTAGCGTACGGCTACTACTGGTCCGACGCCAAGCCCGTCTTGCGAATCGCGTCAGGGGACATCGTCGATGTCGACACGCTGCTGACCAACTCTCCGGCGGGACTGACCCGCGCAGGAGTCGCAGAGGACAAGATCCAGCCCTCGCTAAGAGCGGTCGAGGCAGCATTGCCGCGCGGCCACGCCGATCGCGGCCCCGGCGGACACATTCTCACTGGGCCGATCTACGTGGAGGGCGCCGAGCCCGGCGATGCACTCGAAGTGAAGGTCCTCTCGATCGATCTGCCGATCGACTACGGCTACAACGGCTGCAGCGGCTACGTGCCCGTCAATTGCGACCGCTCGGTCCTCGCGAAGATCATCACACTGGATCGCGCGACGATGACGGCGGAGTTCCTGCCGGGCATCGTGATCCCGCTGCGTCCGTTCTTTGGCAGCATGGGTGTGGCCCCGGCGCCAGAGCTCGGCCGAGTCAGCAGCACACCCCCGGGAAAGCACGCCGGCAACCTCGATAACAAGGAGCTGACCGCCGGATCCACGCTCTACATTCCGGTGTTCGTGCCCGGCGCGCTGTTTGAAATCGGCGACGGTCACGCCGCGCAGGGCGACGGCGAAGTGGACCAGACAGCCATCGAAACGTCGTTGCGTGGAAAAGTTCAGCTGACGGTGCGCAAGGGCATGGCGCTCACGTGGCCGCGCGCAGAGACGGCGACCGACTACATCTCGATGGCCACCGACGCCGATCTCGGTGTGGCCACGACGCATGCCATTCAGGAAATGGTGGACTTCCTCGCGGCAACGAAGCGCCTGACGAAACATCAGGCGTACCAGTTGATCAGCATCGCCGGCAATGTCGCCGTCACACAGTTGGTCGATCGCCCGCGCCCCGGCGAACCGTCGCTCGGCGTCCACGTGCGCATGCCGAAGAGCATCTTCGCGAAATGACTCTCGGGCGCGCACAGACCGCCGGCGCGAGGGGAGGAGGGATTCGCGACCGGCGGTCCAACGTCTCGAGCCTGCACTCAGACCCTTGCCGTTGCCTTTTAAGACCAGCCGCTGTCCGGAAAACTTCCCGGCGTAGAGCGCGCGCCTAGCGATTGTCTCGAGCGGGACGGCGCACGTGGACGACGGCGGGTGAAGGCGTGCGTCGGCCGGCGCGACGAACGAGCGTCTGAATCGTGACGGACTCGTAGGTGCACCGCACCAACTCATCCACCTCGCTGAACAGCCAGTGCAGACCGCACGCCGAAGACTGGGGGCAACTCGACCCCGGCCCGTCGTGCAACAGACAGGCACCCGTCGCGCGCGGTCGCTCAAACACGTGCAAGACCTCAAGGACCGTGATCTTCGACGCCGGTCGCGCCAGCCGATAGCCACCGCCGATTCCTCTGGTGCCGGTCGCGAGGCCGGCGCGTACCAACTGCTGAAACACCTTCGCGAGCGCCCCCTCGGGAATCGCATAGCGCTTCGCCACGGCGCCCACGGTCACAAGGCCTTCTCCAGCCATGGCCATTTCGGCGGCCGCGTACAGCGCGTACCGGGTGGACTTGGTAACGGTCATCGAGGCGATCAGATTCGCGTACGGGCCAGATCCAGGTCCAGACAAATCCTGGGCGCGATCGTGAACCCTTCGTGCTGAAAGAACGACAGCAGGTCCGGGCTGTCCCACCGCACTTCGGTCTGCAGGGTGCGAATCCCGAGCCCCAGCAGGTTCGTGCGGAGTTGATCCAGCAACGCCGAGGCCACGTGGCGGCCGCGATAGTCGGGATGCACGCCGAACACATCCATCACGGCCGACGGCTCGAGAACGCCGAACTCGCCGTAGTACACACGAGCCAGCAAAAAGCCGACGAGATGGCCGTCGAACTCCGCGCCGAGCGACATGGCGATGCCGGTGTCACCGAGCGCCTGCGTCAGCTTCTTTTCCAGAAACCGTTCTCGCCGACGGCCGGTCGCGGCCGCATCAATCGCCACCATGGCATCGAGATCAGAGCGCTGAACACTGCGGACCAACA
The DNA here is from genome assembly GCA_964355365.1 of uncultured Solibacteraceae bacterium. Lineage (GTDB taxonomy): Bacteria > Acidobacteriota > Vicinamibacteria > Vicinamibacterales > SCN-69-37 > SCUN01. The sequence continues at coordinate 14,322 of CAYHEX010000059.1, forward strand.
CTTGGTCGCGGGGCACTGCATCGAGATCCTGCACGATTTCCTCCTCTGCTCAGCCGATCAGCTGGCCGCCATCCACTCGAACGATTTGCCCGGTCACGTGCGATGCGAGTGAGCCGGCCAGAAAACACACCACGCGCCCGACGTCGTCCGGCTCACCCAGACGCCCCAGCGGACTGTCCTCACGCGCACGCGCGCGGACGTCGTCAGGCAACGTCGCGGTCATCGGCGTGTTGATCCATCCTGGCGACACCACATTCACGCGAATGCCGAAATGGCCGAGCTCGCGCGCAGCGGTCTTCGCCAATGCGTTCATTCCACCCTTGCTCGCGGCGTACGCCGCCTGGCCGACCTTGCCCCGCTCGCCGTTGATTGATGAGACGAAGACCACGGCGCCACCAGCGCGCCGCAGCATCGGCGTGGCCGCGCGTAACAGGTAGAACGCGGAGTCGAGATTCGTCGCCATCACGGTCCGCCAGTCATCGTCGCTGAGTTTCCACAGGCGCGCGTCTCGCGTCACCCCCGCAGAGTGCACGACGATGTCGATACGTCCGGCTTCGGCATCGATACGAGAGATGGCCGCGGATACCTGATCGGACCGGGTCAGCTCACAGACAATACCGGTGACGCCAGGAAGTTCACCGTCTTGATGCACATCAAGCGTGTAGACTCGCGCGCCCGCCCCAGCGAGCCGCAGTGCGATGGCGCCGCCAATCGCTCCGGCGCCACCGGCGACGACGGCGACAAGGCCGTCGAGACGTCCGCCATCCAGCATTGACGTCATGAAGCCATCCGCTCACGCGCCCGGAGCTTGCGCGCCCGATACGCGCCCCACAGAGCAGCACCAAGCGCGCCAGACAGGATCGACTGTGGATGACTGCGTACGGCCACGGTCATCTTTTGGCTGGCGGCGCTCTCGCGCATGGCGGCCACGAGCCCCTGATCACCCGCGAGTCCCCCCGTGATGAGCACGGGCCCGGTCAGGCCCAGCGACATGACGAGCTTGATCGCGCGCCCGGCCATCGACGAGTGAATGCCTTTGAGGATGTTCGGAAGGCTGATGCCGCGCGACACCATGTTGATGACGTCGGTCTCGGCCAGCACCGCGCAGATCGACGAGCAATTCTCCGGCGCATCCGCCTGCAGCGACAGCGTGCCGACTTCTTCGAGCGAGACGCCGAGGTAGCGCGCGATGTTCTCGAGAAACTGGCCCGATCCCGACGCGCATTGGCTCGTCATCCGGTAGCCGAGCACCTTGCCGCGCGCATCCATCGCCACAGCACGCGTGTGAAGCGCGCCCATGTCGATGATCGCCCGCGCTTCCGGCTCCAGGAACAGACCGCCGCGCGCGTGTGTGGTCATGCCATAGAAGTGCCCGGTCCGGTACGGAACAGTCTCGCCCTCGCCCGTCGTCGCGACGTAGGTCACGTCACTCGCGCTGGCGCCGACTTCCTTCAGTAGATCGTCGTACAGCCCTCGCGCCACGGCATTTGAGTCGCGACGCCGGATGCGCTCGGCCCGGCCGGCGAGCAACCGTTCACCGCTGGATCCATCCGTATCAACAATCGCGATCTTGACGACGGCGGAACCGACATCAACGCCGGCGGTGAGCATTGCCTGCCCCTCCTGCGTTTCGTGCTCTCTGGTTTCCATAAGTCGCTCCCGCTCTAGTGAGTGACGGCGTGACCGCGATGCGCCTCGCGCAACGCGAACAGGGCGGCACCCAACGCACCGGTGTAGATCGAATCGTCGGAGATGTTGATGTGCACGTCGCCGTAGTTCTCCTTCAGCAACGCGCGTAGGGCGCCCACCGCTGCGGGATTCTTGGCCACGCCGCCGGTAAAGGTGAACTGATCGCTGATCCCCCCTGACCGGGCGATCAACGACATCGCGCGCAGAATGATCGCGCGGTGCAGCCCGGCCAGAATGTCCTCCCGCTTTTCACCGAGGCCCAGCCGCTCACGCAGTTCCGCTCCGGCGAAGACCGTGCAGGTGGAGTTGATCTTCACGGTGCGCGTCGACTGCATC